>CABUQW010000003.1 GCA_902493895.1 uncultured Collinsella sp.
CGACGCTGCGCGGGCCGCATTTGGACAATCTGACGTTCAACTTCAAGGGCGCGACCAGAAGGTCAGCGCCCTTTCGTTTCACGTCACCTTGTCTCAAATGCGGCCCGCTCGCTGTCCGTTCTCTACCTGCGGCGTCGTCTTGCTCCGAATGCGGCCCGTTCGCTCATATGACCCAATCCGCTGTCAAGAGCCACAATGGCCCCGCCGACCGCTTGCAATCGGTCGGCGGGGCCTGCCGTTAACCCGTCCCGGTCCGCCCCGGCATGTCATCGACGCCTTCGGCTCAGTCTCATATCCGCGGATACCGTTCTGTCGGCCCGCACTCCATTCCTTCGGCGGGGTTCCCCAAGTCTGTCGAGGCGCATGCGGAGGGCTCCGCGCGCACAGCGAAATAGGGGGTATCCCCGAAGGCCGCCCGGCTCGCCGGGACGGGGGCTATGTCTATTCCGCGCCCTCCCGGCACATCATGCCGAGGGCCCAGAGCCACCTCACGAGCTCGGCCGCGGTGGCCGCGTTGGCCTTCGCCGCGGGCATGCCGCGGGCGAGCATCCCCTCGCGCCGCCGCAGGAGCCGCTCGGACCCCTTACTCCCGTGCATCCTTATCTCGAGGGGCACGCCCGTGTCCCTCGGCATGAGCTTCGGCTGGTGCCGTGCCGCGGCGTAGCACCATGAGCCCTCAACGGCCAGCTTCCTCACGAGCGCGTTGCCCGCACCGCTGATGCCTCCGAGCCGCACGGAGCCGCCGCTCGACCTCTGGCTCGGCGCGAGGCCGAAATAGGCCGTGACCTGCCTTCCGGAACGGAACCTCGTGAAGTCGCCGACCTCGGCCGAGAAGGCCGCGGCCAGCGCGAAGGCGCAGCCCTTGATCGACTGGAGGGCGGCCACCTCCGCGGCGATCGGGCCGGCATCCACGGCCGCCCTGTACTCGGAGAGCAGGTCCGCCCGGGCCTCCGCCGCGGCCTCGACCTCGTTCCTCAGGGCGGCGAGCGCCCGAACCCCGCCATCGTCCTCAGGCCTGACCTTGTCGAGCCACCTCAGGAAGTCGTAGGTCCAGTACTTCCTCGGGTTGCCGGCGGGCGTGGTGCCGCCGTAGACGAACCCCCGCCTTGCGAGGAAGGCGAGCAGCCGCTGCTTGGCGGTCGCCAGGCGCGCGGTCGCCCCGTCGTAGGCGCCGGCGAGGTCCCTGATGCCCTCGACCTCGGGGGAGGGGACCCATGCGGGGGAGATGTCGTGGGCGAGTATCGCCTTGGCCATCCTGGCGGCGTCGTTCCTGTCGTTCTTGGAGGCCGAGTCGGCGGCCGACCTGGGGATCTTCGAGACCGCGGCGACGACGCACTCGACGCCGAGCCCGGCGAGCTCCCTCTGCGGGGCGAAGCCGAGGTAGCCGCTCTCGTAGGCCGCGAGCGACGGCCCGGGGAACCCATCCATCCACCCGGCGATCTCGCCCCAGGGGTTGCCGGGGAACCTCCTCGTCACGGCCTCGCCGGTGTCCGCGTCGAGGGCGCAGACGGTGGTCGACCTCAGGTGGACGTCCATCCCGAACGCGGTAGAATACTTTGGCATGGGAGCCTCCCAACCTCGTTGCGGCGCGGCTGCGCCTATGGCACTTCGACATCATTGTCGCAGCCCCGACCCGCGGTCACGAGCGGGGGCTCCTGTCTTTTTAGCGCCCTCGGATTGGGTCATAGTGTCTGTCGTTGCCGAAACATCGGCGTTGCCGGACTAGTCATTGGGGACGTTCATAAATGACTACTCAGGAATGAGCGTGGATAATCTCCCGTTTTTGGCCTGTGTGCAGGCTCAAAGTGGGAGATTATCCACGCTCGCTTTAATTTGCCTGGGTTGCGATGCCTATCTAATCGGCTCGGCGTCTTCCCTGAGAATCGAAAGATACTCTTCATACCCGTACTGCCGGTATCTCTGTCTTGACTCGTCGAGCGGACGGAGGATACCCAATTCTTCAAATGATTTGACGAGCGAGCTCGCGGTACTCCTGCCGATATCGAGTTGGGCAGCGATGAATGCGGTGTCGACGATGGGGTGCTCTTCAAGAATGCCCAACAGCCTTTGCCCGTTTGCAGCAGTCCTTCCGAGATTTTCGGTAATGGTTGCTGTGGAACGGTTATGGAGGTCAACAAGGTTTTTTAAAGACCCTACCGAGTCCTCCGCACTCTCGAGAAGACTGTTGCAGAAAAACTCTATCCATTCCTCGTAAGTGCCTCTCTCCCTTACGGATGTGAGTTGCCGGTAGTACTCGCTTCGATTTTTCTTGAACTGGAACGATGGATAGAACAAGCAAGAATGAAGAACGCCATCATTGATGAGCATAAGTGTAATGAGAAGCCTGCCCAGGCGACCGTTTCCGTCTAGGAATGGATGGGCAATTTCAAATTGGTAATGGACGAGCGCCGCCCGCACAATCGGATCCATTTCGACTTGAGGCTCATTGATAAAGCGTTCGAGGTCCTGGAGCGTGTTACTCAAATCTTCAATGTTTGGAGGGACAAACGATGCGGTTGCAATGGTGCAGCCTGAGGGGCCAATCCAGTTTTGTGAGGAGCGCAGTTCGCCTAGATTCTTCTCCGTTCCGCGCACTCCGTCCAGCAGGACCGCATGAACTTGCCTAAGAAGTCTCGTGCACAAGGGCATCTTTTTGAGCAGTTCTACGCCGCGGTCGACAGCACGGACGTAATTCACGACGTCTGCGACATCTTTATGATGGAGTTGTGTTTGCGATGGACTAAGTAGGTCGTCAAACGTGCACTGGGTTCCCTCAATTTGCGAAGAAAGGAGTGCTTCTTTGCGCACGTACATTGTCAGATACATGTCGGCGTTGGGAACAAAGTAGAGCATGCCTTCAAGCTCTCCAAGCTTTCGTGAGCATGCGGAAAGCGTGCGATGGGTTTCCTCGGTGAGGTTTAGCTGCCTCAATGATTGCAAGGGCGTTGGAAAAAACGAATAGTAAGCCAATTTCCCCGATAGATTATTGCGGAGCGTTCCCTGGCCGTTCTCCTCGATTCGCATCGCGCCCTCCATATCTTTAGTGCCGGAAACTCGTTATTAGGCTAATCATATCAATTCTAATAACGAGTTTAAGGATTAAATAGTTATTAGAATTCATGTAAACAATCTAATGATGAGAAGTCGTTATTACTTGACCATGGAGCTCGGCTTGGTACAAGGGGGTCATCCAAAATGAACGTGGATAATCTCCCGTTTTTGGCTCGGTGACGGCCTCAAAGTCAAAGTGGGAGATTATCCACGCTCGTTAGTTAAGCGTCCGAAAATCCACACTCGCCAAACCTACCAAAAAGGGACGGGTTTATTTTGGCACGTTTCGGTCGGTATCAGGAAGTGTCAGGGACGGGGCGGCGGCAGGACTCGAGAGCGAAAAGAAGTATCGGGTTTGGTGCGCCCGCTTCTGCCCGTCCCGTGTGCAGGCGATACTCAGCTTATCGACCCGCGATGCAAAGGAGATACTCATCCCACGAGTACTACCGGGAAGGGCTCTCGATTCGAGCTCTTACCTTAGCAATTTGGCCATTTGGCACTATAATCACCATAGGCATGCGCATAACGTTGCGCTTAATCAAGAGGAGAAAACGTATGGGTCTGTTTGACATGTTCAAGAAGAAGGCTGAGCCCGCGGCAGCTGCTGCTCCGGCCTCCATCTCTGCTTCTGCCGGCGCCGACGTGCTGTGCTCGCCTGTCAAGGGCAAGGTCATCAAGATGGCTGACGTGCCCGATCCCGTCTTTGGCGGCGAGGTCCTGGGCAAGGGCTGCGCCGTGTGGCCCGAGGACGACCTGGTCTACGCTCCCTGCGACGGCAAGGTGACCGTCACCATGGGTCACGCCGTGGGCCTGCAGTCCGATAGCGGCATCGAGGTTCTGGTGCACGTCGGTGTCGATACCGTCAACATGAACGGCGACGGCTTCGAGGGCTTCGTCAAGGCCGACGACGTCGTGAAGGCTGGCCAGCCCATACTCAAGATCGACCGCGCCAAGATCGCCGCTGCCGGTTACAAGGACTGCGTCGTCGTGGCTGTGTCCAACACCGCCGAGTTTGCCGATGTCGAGCTCGCCGTTGAGGCTGAGTCCGCCGTCGCCGCCGGCGATGCCATCGTCAAGGTCGTCCGCAAGTAAGCTGCGGCAACATAAGGGTGTTTTGGGGTGGTCGAATTGTCCGACCACCCTTTTTTATTACAATGCGGCGGAACGTTTTATTGCGCGTTGGGCGGACCGGTAAACCGTTCGGACGTTAAATCGAGCCGCCTGCGTCTTTGCTTTGCCGGGGGTGTTCGTTAGCGGCTAGTATGGCCTTATTGTTACGACGTGCACCGCGTCGGGAAGCGCGGTGCCGCTTGTTGGGAGGAATGTCATGAAGAAGAAGCTGCTGCTTGCGCCCCTGATGGCTGTTCTGGTCGCGTGCGTGGTTGTGCTTTCCGGCTGCGGAGGTCCTTCGGTTGAGGAACTCATTACCGAGGATCTTTCGACGCAGTTTGACGAGGTCAAGAACGGCGGCGACGACTTCCTCGCCGGCCTGGAAGAGGCCTCGGGCGACGAGTTCGAGCAGCTGGGCATCGATCCCAAGGAGTACGCCAAGAGCTATCTCGAGGGTTTTGACTACAAGATCGGCGACGTGACGGTCGACGAGGACAAGGGCACCGCAACTGCCGAGGTCACCATTACCTGCAAGTCCATGAACCAGATCGTTGAGGATTTTGCCACCCAGTACCAGGAGAAGGTCGCCGCGCTCGATTCGATGCCTTCCGATGACGAGCTGTACAAGATGGCCGGTCAGGTTATGGTCGATGTGACTAAGGCTGCTAAAACCAAGGACACCAAGGTCATCTTCAAGTACTCCTGCAATGACGACGGCGAGTGGTCTGCTGACGATTCCGCAACCAACGAGATGATGAATGCGATGATGAACTAGGGCAGTTGCGGCGTTTTATCAAACGCCGCAACTGCTCGACGCTGCGCGGGCACCAGAGCGACAACTTGTCATTCAAAGAGGACGGCATGACCAGAAGGTCTATGCCGTTCTCTTTTCATGCCAATTTGTTCGCTCTGGTGCCCGCTCGCTGTCCGTCCTCTACCTGCGGCGTTGCCATGGTAGTCATTGGGGCGGCACTTGGGGACGTTCCTTTTCTGCCGGCAGTTGGGGACACTCCTTGGTGCATATGAACCTGTCTCCTTTGTTCAGCGTTGCATCGTGGGTGATCGGGAAAATGTGGCCCGGTTTTTGGCCGAATTCCGGGTCTCGGTTTCCGGATGGGGTTGGTTGCGGAAAGTGCGACCCGGAATATTGCTCTGAAACGGGATGCCGTTTCCCCGACGCGCCGCAAACGGAAAGCGCATCCCATTCCGGAACTCCAAAACGGGACGCGCTTTCCGCACGGAAGAATTGTCGCAGCTGCGTTAAGCGGTGCTGCTCGTTACTCGCCCAGAATCAGCGCCGCGAGCTCTGTTTGGGTGTCCACCACGTAGTCGGCGCCGGCGGCTTCCAGCTCTGCGCGGCCGCGGAAGCCCCAAGTGACGCCCGCGCTCTTGAGGCCGGCATTGTGACCGGTCAGGACGTCGACATTGGAATCGCCCACATAGAGCGTGGTTGCCGGGTCGGCGCTCAGCTCCTCCATCACATGCAGCGTGGCGGGCGCTTCGGGCTTGGGCGGAAAAGCGTCGACACGGCCCTGGACCAGCGCAAAGCGGTCGGGACCAAAGTACTTCTCGATAAGCGGGGCCGCCGAGACGTGGTCCTTGTTGGTAAGCACGGCAAGCTGGATGCCCGCGGCGCGCAGACGGTCGAGCATCTCGATTGTGCCGGCATAGGGGGCGGTGTGGTCCTCCTTGTGCTCGCCGTAGTAAGCCCTAAACTCGGCAAGCGTCTGCTCGAAGGCGCGCCCGTCGCCCGCATACTCGGCGGGCATAAAGCGCTCGACCAGCTTAAGCATGCCGTTTCCCACCTTGTAGCGGTATTCGTCCACGGCAAACGTGGACCAGCCGTGCATCTCGCAGGTATGGTTACCGGCGGCCGCCAGGTCCTCGAGCGTGTTGAGGAGAGTGCCGTCGAGGTCGAAAATCACATGGGAAAACGCTACCGCCATGGGTGCTCCTGCCGTTTGAGTAATAAAACGCACTCCATGATACTGGGCCTGCGTATCGGGCACGTTTGGAATCTGAATATCTTTGCCGGTCTTGAACCGCGTTGCGCTAGCCGCGAGCCTTTGCCGTTAGCAAATCCTGGGCAGCTGCTCTCCCACGAGCATGTCGAGGATGCGGGTTGAGCCCCAGCCGGTGCGCACGCGCACGGCGGGGCGGGTGCCCTCGGCAAGCGGCAGTACGCGGCCGATAATCGCGGCGTTCTCGCCGTAGCGGGCAGCACGCATGGCGGCTAGAGCCGCATCGGCCTGTTCGGCCGGCACCACGGCGACCATCTTGCCCTCGTTTGCCACCTGGAGCACGTCATAGCCGAGCATCTCGCAAGCTGCCTGCACATCGGGACGCACGGGCACGGCGCCCTCGTCGATCTCCATGGCAACGCCGCTAGCCTGGGCAAACTCGTTGAGTGTGGATGCAAGGCCGCCGCGCGTGGGGTCGCGGAAACAGCGCGTGTCGGGGGCTGCGGCCAGAACGTCGGCTATCAGGTGGTTGAGCGGCGCGGCATCGCTTTGGATGTTGCTCGAAAACGCCAAGCCCTCGCGTTGGCTCATGATGGCGATGCCGTGGTCGCCGAGTGTGCCCGACACCAGGATGACATCGCCAGGCTGGCAGTTTGCGCCACTGAGCGCCACACCCGCGGGCACTTCGCCCACGCCGGCGGTATTGATGTAGACGCCGTCGGCCCCGCCGCGCTCAACCACTTTGGTGTCGCCGGTGATGATCGCTACGCCCGCCTCGCGCGCCGTCTCGGCCATGGTTTGCACGATCTGACGCAGCTTGTCCATGGGATAACCCTCTTCGAGGATGAAGCCGCACGACAGGTAGCGCACATTGGCACCCGAGGTCGCGACATCGTTGACGGTTCCGCACACGGCGAGTCGGCCGATATTGCCGCCGGGGAAGAACTGCGGCGTCACCACAAAGCTGTCGGTCGACATGGCGATGCGCCCGCTCGCGGGCAGTGCGGCGACGCCGGCATCGTTGCCCTCGAGTAGCTCGGGCGACCCAAAGGCATCCAAAAAGACCTCGTCGATGATGCGTTTCATCATCTGGCCGCCGGAGCCGTGACCCAGCAGGACGGTGCTATCGGTAACGCTATGGGACATATCGAAAACTCCAATCGTGGGTGGTGCCAGTGTGCGGGTGCGTCCGGGCTAGTTACGGTATCTAAAGTACGCCGCACAGCTGCCCTCCGAGCTCACCATGCAGGGGCCGACGGGATGCTCGGGTGTACAAGCGTGGCCGAACAGAGGGCAGTCGCTCGGCGTAATGGCTCCGCGCAACACGTCGCCGCAGCGGCATCCGCGTGGCTCGACCGTCGGCTCGATGGGCACGTCAAAGCGGGTGCGGGCATCAAAGCGCGAGAATTCGGGACGAATGGCGAGTCCCGAGGCCGCAATCGGCCCCAGCCCGCGCCATGTGGTATCGCACGGCTCAAATACCTGCTCGACCAGCTGGCGCGCCACGGGATTGCCGTCGGCATTGACGCCGCGACGGTAGGCGTTGTCAATTGCGGGCTGCCCTTCAACAACCATCTGGACCAGCATGCAGATGCCCTGCAGAATATCGACCGGCTCAAATCCCGTGACCACGCCGGGGGTCTCGAACTCGTCGACTAAAAACCCAAAGGGTGCCAGGCCTGTGATGGTAGCGACGTGGCCCGGCAGGATAAAGCCGTCGATAGTGGTCTCGGGATCGTTGGCGATGGCGCGCAGCGCCGGCGGCGTGGTCTTGTGAGCACAGTAGACCGAGAAGTTCTGGAGCCCGCGCGCGTCGGCCTCCAGGATAGCGGCGGCAATGGTGGGCGTTGTGGTCTCAAAGCCCACACCCATAAAGATGACCGGGCGTTCGGGATTTTGCTCGGCAATGTCGAGTGCGTCGAGCGGAGAGTAGACGATGCGGATGTCGCGCCCCGCCGCCTTTTGCGCGGCGAGCGAGGTGGACGATCCGGGCACGCGCATCATGTCGCCAAAGGTGGTGATGATAGCGCCGTCTATGTTGGCAAGCGCGATTGCATGGTCGATGTCGCGGTTGGCGGTAACGCAGACGGGGCAACCCGGGCCGCTCAGCAGCTTGAGTCCCGCCGGCATAATGGAGCGAAAGCCATAGCGGCCGATGCTCACGGTGTGCGTGCCGCAGACTTCCATAAGGTTGATGGTGCGGTCGCCGACGAGTTCACGGATGCGTTCGATGAGCTCGCGGGCCAGCTTGGAATCGCGAAATGCCGAAAAGTCGATACCGGAGCGAGCCGGCTGTCCGGCCACCACTAGTACGCCTCGGCCGGGTTGCTGGCCAGTTGGTCTTCTTCGACCAGTTCGGTCATGGTGTTGACCAGGTCGAGCGTATCCTGCGCCTCCTGCTCGTCGACGATCTGGATGCCAAATCCAGCGTGCACCAGAATATAGTCGCCTACTTGTGCCGTCGGCACGAGTCGCAGCGACACCGGACGCTCGATGCCCATCATGTCGACGGTGGCCTTGAGGTCGTCGTCGCGTTTGACTACTTTACCGGGAACGGCAAGGCACATATTGTTCCCCTTTTATACGCTTTGCGCTGGATAGGCGCTTGATAATCCATTGCTTGATGGTAGCGCTCGCGGGGTTCGCGGGCAAACGCGTTACGCCCGTGAGACAGTTGGCGCGGCGACGAGCGAGATCGGGCTACTGCGATGCGATCTGCGCGAGGTGGGCGCGCGCGATCGCCGCCTGACCGTAGGCGATGCAGCCGTCGTTGACGGGCACGGAGTGGGGAACCAAGACGGTGAGACCCATGCTTTTGAGCTCGCGGGTGAGGAACTGGAGCAAAAGTCGGTTCATGAACACACCGCCCGAGAGCGCGACGGTGTCGAGGCCTTCACGGGCGCAGATCTCGTTTGCGATGCGGGCTGACGCGCGTGCGATGGTGACGTGGAAGTCGAGCGCGAGCTGGCCGGCGGGCACGTCGGCCCCGATTCCCTCCAAAAGCGCCTCAATAAGCGGTCTGGAGTTCAGAACGTGGCAGTCGTCCGGACGGGATGATTCGGTTACGGAAAAGCTAGCCATATTGCCGGTGGGGCAGGTACTTTCGCTGCCGAGCGCGCGCCAGGCGGCGCCCTCAAGCTCGATGGCGGGTTCACCCTCGTAGGTCGCCTGGCCGCAAATGCCCAGGATCGCGGCTGCGGCGTCAAACAAGCGACCCATGCTGCTGGTGCGCGGGCTGTTGATGCCACGTTCGATCATCGTTGCCGTTATGCTGCGCGTCTGCTCGTCAAGGCTGTCCAAAAGCCCCACGGCCCCCGGGTGTTCAAGCAGACCGAGTTCACTGAGCAGAGCAAAGGCGTTGCGGCGGGCGTCGCGCACGGAGGCCGCCCCGCCGGGGAGCGCCCAGGTGCGCAAATGCGCGGCGCGCTCAAAGCCGTCAAGGCTGGCAACAAGAAACTCGCCGCCCCAAATGGTCCCATCGGTGCCGGCGCCGGTGCCGTCAAAGGCGATGCCAAGGACGCGCGCGTCGGTTGTAAGCTGGCCCGCGGCGATAGCCTCGGCCATTACGCTCGCGATATGCGCATGATGGTGCTGCACCTCGACGAGCGGCAGATTGCATTTTCGCGCCTGCTCGCGCGCCCACTGGCTCGATAGATAGCTGGGATGTACATCGCAGGCCAAGGCGGCGGGCGCCAAGTCAAAGAGATTTTCCAAGCGCGTGCGCGCGGCGTTCCAGGCATCGAAGGTCTCGCCGTTTTCAACATCGCCGATATGCTGCGACACAAAACAGGTCGCCTCGCCGTTCGTCCCTTCACGCGTGAGCGCAATCGTGGCCTTTTGTTGTGGCCCGCAGGCGAGCACGCAGGACGGAGCGCTGTCGAGCGCCGGCAACGGCAGCGGCTGGGGTGCATATCCGCGAGCGCGGCGAACGGGCATAACGGCGTCGTCGACCACGCGTACCACAGAGTCGTCGTAGCGCGACAGAATCGCGCGGTCGTTACCGAGCAACGCGTCGGCGATGCCGGCGGCAACGAGGTGTTCCCAGGCAAGGTCGTCGTCGGTCTCGATGGGTTCCTCGCTCAGGTTTCCGCTGGTCATGACGAGCGCGTGCATACCGCGGGCTTCTGCCGTGGCAAGCAACAGATGCTGAAGCGGGGTGTAGGGGAGCATAACACCGAGCTCGGGAAGGTCGTGCGCGACGGACGGTGCGAGCGCGAGGGCGTCGGGGGAGCCGTCGCGCTCGCAAACAGCACGTCGGCGCAGCAGCACAATGGGGCGAATGCTGCCGGCCAGCAAGCCGCGCTCAACGTCGTTGACATGGCACAGGCGTTCAACATCGGCAAGGTCGCGCACCATAACGGCAAGCGGTTTGTTGCTGCGGCGTTTGCGGCGGCGAAGCTCGGCTACCGCCTGCTCGTTGGAGGCATCGCATGCCAAGTGAAATCCGCCCAGACCCTTGATGGCGACGATACTGCCACAGGCCAGCAGCTCAACACAGCGGTCGATAATGGCGTCGCTGTTCTCGCGCGTGGTGCCGACGACCGGCGACGCGGCGGCTTCGCCCGGCTCATTGTCCACGCCCGCCTCGCGCCACGTAATATGCGGCCCGCAATCAAAGCAGGCATCGGGCTGCGCGTGAAAACGCCGGTCGAGTGGGTCGGCATACTCCGCGGCGCACTTGGGACACATGGGAAAACAATCCATCGACGTGGCCGCTCGGTCATAAGGCAGCGACCGAATGATGGTAAAGCGTGGGCCGCAGTTAGTGCAGTTGATAAAAGGGTAGTGATAGCGTCGGTCGGCGGGATCGAACAACTCGCGCAGGCAATCGTCACAGGTGGCGATATCGGGCGAGACGAGCGTCGTGTGTGCGGTCTGGTCCTGCGACGCCACAATGTGAAAGCCCTGCTCATCGGCAGCGCTCCAGCCGCCAGGCCCCAAGTCCACAACCTCGACATGCTCTACGCGAGCCGCCGCAGGCGCATGCTCAGAAAGCGCGGCAACAAAAGCATCGAGCGCATCGGTCGGAGCGTGCGCCTCGATATGCACGCCGTCGCCCGCATTGAGCACCCATCCGCAAATGCCATGCGCCATGGCCTCGCGATACACAAACGGTCGCATGCCAACGCCCTGCACAATGCCCGTCACATGAATATGCACATGCCGCATGCGACACCCCTCATCAAAACCGACCAAAAAAGACAGGTTTATTTTGGTAGGTAAAACGCTAAACCTGCCAAAACAAACCTGTCCCTTTTTGGCAGGTGCGCTGCGGGAAATCCCGCTACAGCCCCAGGCTCTGCTTGGTGGCGGCGCACGTGAGCTCGCCGTGCTTAACGCCGCGCAGGCCCAGCAGGCGGTCGGCTAGTTCGTAGACGCGCTCGCCGCGACCCTTGAGCGCCAGAATCTCCAAGCAGTTGTGGTGATCCAGATGCACGTGCATGGTCGATACGATCTCGTCGGTGTAGTCGTGCTGCACTTCGTCCAGACGGCGCGTCAGGTCGCCGGTATGGTGGTCGTAGATCATGGTGAGCGACCCGATAACATGTTCATCGGGCGTGCGCATCTGCTCCTTGGCGATTGAGGCGCGAATCAGGTCGCGCACGGCCTCGGAGCGGTTGGCCACGTCGCCGCGGCGCGCGATCTGCTCGTCAAAACGGCGCAGTAGGTCGTCGGGCGCGGTAACCGAAAAACGGACCAGCTCGGAGCCGGAACCACTACAGCGGCAGCCCGCGTCACCGTCCGCCCCGTGCGGATGCTCGTGCCCGTACCCGCAGCTGTGCTCGTGTTCGGCCACCTTACACCAGCTTCACGGAGCCGACGGAGTTGTGGTCGGCCTCGATGGCTTCCTCGTAGCCCTCGAGCGCGTCATGCGCCTCGTGCAGCGCGGCCATGGCGGCCTCGAGCTTGGCGCCGATGCGCTCCATGTCAAAATTCTCGGTCGCATGCAGCAGCTGATGGCTCCATTCGTGAGCGAGCTCGATGGTGTCGTCGACCTGCTTGACGCTCATGGCAAGCTGGCTCATGTTCATTCCAACATCATGCATGGGAAATCTCCTTTTGTATGGGGCAGTTCGGTGGTTCAGATTTTACTACGCCCGCTCTGCGCGCAGCTGCATAAGAAAACGGGTACGAGTCTGTGCGACCCGCACCCGTTCACTGGGGGCTGTTTGTGACTACCATACTATCCGTGGTTGCACTCGGTGCATCCAGAAGTCCGGCGAGCGGTGCAAAAGCGCTCATAGACGGCGGGTAAGTAACAAGCGTATTACAGATGCTTCTCCAGTAGCGCCTGCAGCCTCGCCTTGGGCAGAGCGCCAACCGAGCGGTCAATCTCCTCGCCGTTCTTAAACACAATCAGCGTGGGGATGCTCATGACGCCATACTTCATGGCCAGGTCCTGGTTGTCGTCGACGTTGCATTTGGCAACGGCAAGCTTGCCCGCCAGCTCATCGGCAACCTCGTCAACGATGGGCGAGAGGGAGCGGCAGGGACCGCACCACGGTGCCCAAAAATCGACCAGCACGGGCAGGCTGTCGTTAACGACGGAATCGAAATTTTCGGGGGTAATCTGCTTAATGTCAGCCATGGTGACCTCCATAATGTGACGCGGCTCGGCCGCGTAAAACTCAGTACGACCGTGCTTATACCCAGCCGCCCGCAAAGCAACCACTCGCGGGCAGCTCTTTTATATAATGGTGGGCACGCAAACGATTGGAGAGCGCATGTCCACGTCACAAAGCCAGAAAAAAGAAGCCATCGCCCAGGCGGCCGAGCAGGAGCTCGCATCGCTTGCGGTCCGTGGCGTGCGTATCGCGGGCAACGCGTGCTCGCCGATCGTGCTGGTCAAAGGCGATTTGGACGAGGCCGAGCGTTCGGGTGGCGAGCTTGCCGCCGGCCCGGATGGCGCGGCGTTGCGCAAGGCGCTTGGGGCCATCGGCTACGCGCCCGAGGATTTTTGCGTGCTGGCAAGCGTCGCCGGCGTGGGTGACGGAGCGGTCGCGGTGGGCGAGACTTTGCCGTGCGAGCTGTTCCGCGAGGCGCTTGAGGCTTTGGACCCCGAGGCGGTGCTGCTGCTCGATAACAACGCGGCTGACGCCATGCGCGAGACCTACGCCGACATGCTCGTGGCAATCGACGACTTTGATACCGCCATGCTCAAGCCCGGCTTGGTCGCCCATGTGCAGGGCCGCCGCGTACTCGCGCTCGACGGTTTTGAGGCGGCGCTCACTGACAAAGCCGCCAAGCAGCGCATGTGGGCATACATCAAGCAGCTGACCCCGGCAGCCGCGCCGCTGTAGCGGATTGGCGCCGACAAGGCAGCCCCAGCGGGTCGAACGCGGCTGCCGGCCTGTCGCGTCCCTACATCACGGCGCGCAGCTCAAATCGATTGCCGTTGATGCGAAACTGGCAGTTGCCGTTCATGCGCTCGACGGCAAGCTTAATGCTCTTGGTTCCAAAGCCGTGTCCGGTGTGCCCGGCAACGGGCATGCCGTCGACCATGCGCGGCGGGCGCCTAAAGATGCCTCCCGCGTCATCGAGAGCTCAGCTATCCTCAGCTTGCCAGTTCGAATATGGACCTGCCACATGATTGAATCTTTATTTCAACTTTACACCTAGGTTTACAGCTGTCTTGTCAGCTGTAAACCTAGGTGTCATACTAAAGCCCCAAGATTCGCCAAAAGAGAGGGGCCTTGATGGCACAGAGCGCGAACATGGATGCGTCGGAGCTTGCACGCGATATCGCGGCCGGCCTAGCATCGGCAACGACGGCAACGGAGCGCGCGGCACTGGTGCCCGCAGAGCTCGTCGAGGCCATTCAGCAACTAAAAACCCAACGTGACGCGGTGATCCTGGCGCACTATTACGTGGCGCCCGAGGTACAGGCCGTGGCTGATTACGTCGGCGACAGCTTTTACCTGGCAAAGCTTGCCAAGAGCCTGCCGCAGCAGACCATCGTGCTGTGCGGCGTGGAGTTTATGGGCGAGAGCGCCAAGCTGCTCAACCCCACCAAGACCGTGCTGCTGCCCGAGCCGGGCGCGGACTGCCCCATGGCTCACATGGTCAAGCGCGAGACGGTCGACGCCGCCCGCGCCGAGTACGGTGACGACCTTGCCGTGGTCTGCTACGTCAACTCCACGGTCGAGATCAAGAGCTGGAGCGACGTGTGCGTCACCAGCTCCAACGCCGTTAAGATCGTGTCCGAGCTGCCGCAGCAGCATATCCTGTTCATTCCCGACCAAAACCTGGGCCGCTTCGTAGCCGAACAGGTGCCGCAAAAGCACGTCATCCTCAACAACGGCTACTGTCCGCGCCATCACATCATCACCGTCGAGCAGATCGTCGACGCGACGGAGGCCCACCCCAACGCGCTCGTGCTGGCGCATCCTGAGTGCAAGGCCGACGTCCTGGCCGAGGCCGACTACATCGGCTCCACCGCCGGCATCATCAAGTATGCTGAGGAGTCGGACGCGAGCGAGTTCATTATCGTGACGGTCCGCGGCGTGCTCTACGAGCTCGAGCGCCGCTGCCAGGGCACCGGCAAGAAGTTCTACTTCCCCGCGGTGCAGCCCACCTGCGTCAACATGGATCTCATCACGCTCGAAAAGCTCGTGCGCTGCCTGGAGACGGGCGAGGGCGAGGTGCGGATCGGTGTGTCGGACGAGGCCGCCGACCAGGCCAAACTCACGCTCGACCGCATGCTCGAGTACGCGGCGCGCTAAAACGATGCGACATGAGGAACAGTCCCTTATGTCGCATTACAAGGGAGAGGATTCCTGTGGAAACCAAACAATACCCCGACATGGAGTGCGACGTCGTCATTGCCGGCTGCGGCGTGGCGGGCCTGTACGCGGCTCTCAACCTGCCGCCGAGCACGCGCGTGATCATGCTCTCCAAGGGCACTGTCGACGAGTGCGATTCGATGCTCGCGCAGGGTGGCATCTGCGTGCTGCCCGAAGGCTCGGACTATGATGCCTTCTTTGAGGACACCATGCACGCCGGCCACTACGAGAACCGCCGCGAGAGCGTCGACATCATGATCCGCTCGAGCCGCTCGGTCATCAACGACCTGCTGGCGATGGGCGTGGATTTTGAGCGCAAGGCCGACGGCAGCCTCAACTTTACCCGCGAGGGCGCGCACAGCCGTCCGCGCATTGCCTTCCATGCCGACATTACGGGCAAGGAGATCACGACCAAGCTGCTCCAGGCCGTTCGCAAGCTGGGTAACGTGCAGATTTTGGAGCACGTGGCCATGACCGACATCCTGACGGGCGAGCGTGACGGCGCCACGGTGTGCACCGGTGTCGTCGCCGTTCCCGTGGACGAGGACAACTCGGTTCGTCCCGCCGACGAGCTGGTAAATGCCGTCGAGGGCGCGCATGCCGGCGAGCCGTTTAAGATCCATGCCCGCCACACGCTGTGGGCAACGGGCGGCATCGGCGGCGTATACGACCATTCGACCAACTACCCGCAGCTCACGGGCGATGCCTGCTACATCGCTCAGGAGCATGGCATTAAGATGGAGCATCTGGACTACGTGCAGATCCACCCCACGGGACTGTTCTCGCCGCAGCCGGGCCGCACCTTCTTGATCAGCGAGAGCTGCCGCGGCGAGGGCGCGATTTTGCTCAATGCCGCCGGCGAGCGCTTTACCGATGAGCTCCAGCCGCGTGACGTGGTCGCCGCCGCTATTCGCGAGCAGATGAAGCAGGACGGCACCGAGCACGAGTGGCTGAGCTTTGCACCCGTCGAGCGCGACGTGGTGACCGGGCACTTTGCCAATATCCGCGCGCGCTGCCTGGAGGACGGCCGCGACATTCTGGACGAGCCCATCCCCGTCACGCCCACGCAGCACTACTTTATGGGCGGCGTATGGGTCGACAAGGACGGCCGCACCTCGATGCCCGAGCTCTACGCCGCGGGCGAGACGGCCTGCAACGGTGTTCACGGCAAGAATCGTCTAGCTTCCAACAGCCTGCTCGAGGCGCTGGTCTGGGGTCGTCGCGCCGCGTGGTACATGCGCACCGGCAAGTCGCTGGCCGTGGAGCAGGCGGGCGATCCCGCGCTCGATGGCCGTCATCGCGCCCTGAGCGCCGACATCCTGGCAATCGATGATTTGGCCTGTGCCGCCGGCACGCAGGCCGTGGAGGAGTAGACCATGAATCCCATTACCATGAAGCTCGTCGTCGATGATCTGATTCTGCAGGCTCTGCGCGAGGACATCACGTTTGAGGACGTGAGCACGGCGAGCGTGTGCCCCACGGCGCGTCCCGCTACCGTTGAGCTCATCGCCAAGGCCGACGGCATCATCGCCGGCTTGGATGTGTTTGCCCGCACCTTTGAGCTGCTGGATCCGCAGAGCTCGGTGCTGTTTGATGTCGTCGATGGCGACGAGGTGCACGCCGGCGA
Source organism: uncultured Collinsella sp. (assembly GCA_902493895.1). Lineage (GTDB taxonomy): Bacteria > Actinomycetota > Coriobacteriia > Coriobacteriales > Coriobacteriaceae > Collinsella. The sequence goes on from CABUQW010000003.1 coordinate 16,533, forward strand.
CCATGTGGGTCAGGTGCGCGGCGATGCGCGCGTGCTGCTTTCAGGCGAGCGCGTGGCACTCAACTACCTGCAGCGCATGAGCGGTATCGCTACCTATACGCACCAGATGGCCGCGGCGCTCGAGGGCACCAAGACCGTGCTCGTCGATACGCGCAAGACCACGCCGGGCATGCGCGTCTTTGAGAAGGCCGCGGTCGAGATTGGCGGCGGCAGCAACCACCGTTACAACCTGTCGACGGCCGTCATGCTCAAGGACAACCACATCGATGCCGCCGGCGGCGTGACGCGTGCAATCGAGATGGCGCGCGCCCATGCATCGTTTACTGCGACGGTCGAGATCGAGTGCGAGAACCTGGACATGGTGCGCGAGGCCGTGGAAGCCGGTGCCGACATTATCATGCTCGACAATATGACCCATGACGACATGGCGGCCGCTATCGAGCTTATCGCCGGTCGTGCCAAGACCGAGTGTTCGGGCAACGTGGACGCCGACAACATTCGCGCCCTGGCCGATCTGGGTGTCGACTATATTAGCTCGGGCGCCCTGACGCACTCTGCGCCGATTCTCGACCTCTCGCTTAAGCACCTGCGTCTGCTGGACGGTAAATAATGGACGCCCGCGAGCGTCGCCGTGCCATCATGGGCGTGCTCGAGCGAGCCAAGGGCCCCGTCTCCGGCAGCGCACTTGCTCGTGAGGTGGGTGTGAGCCGCCAGATTGTCGTGCAAGACATCGCCCTGCTGCGCGCCGATGGGCACGATATCGTGGCGACCAATCGCGGCTACGTGCTGCAGGAGGCCCCCAGCAGCCCCGCTGTGCCCACGCGTCTTGTTAAGGTGCGCCACAGCGTGGAGCAGGCGGGCGACGAGCTTACGAGTATCGTCGACGCGGGCGGCGCCGTGCTCAACGTGATCGTCAACCATCGTGTGTACGGCAAGATCACGGCCGACCTGGACATCCGCAATCGTCGCGATGTTGAGCGCTATCTGCGCGATATCGAGAGCGGCAAGAGCTTTCCGCTGCTAACGGTGACGAGCGGCTATCACTTCCATCGCATTGCGGCGGAGGACGAACAGACCCTCGACGAGATCGAGGCGATGCTCAAGGAGAAGGGCTACTTGGCGGACCTAATGCCCTACGAAGACGACCTGTCCTAGTAACGACGAATGCAAAAGGAGGCCTCCGCGGCGATGCGGAGGCCTCCTTTTTTGTGCACGGTGTACTTTTGAGTGTGCAAGTGGGGGAGTTGTTACTCCTCGACGATCTCGGTGATCGCGCCAGCGGGGCAAGCGTCCTGGCAAGCGCCACAGGCGACGCAGGAGTCCTCGTCAGCGACGGTAGCGACGTCCTGGAGCTCCAGAACGCCAGCGGGGCAGGAGTCGACGCAAACGCCACAAGCGATGCACTCGTCGGCATCAATTACGGGATGAGCCATGGTAGTTTCCTCTCTGTTGACCGACGCTACAGGCGATGCGCGCCGGTTTGATTCGGGCAAAAACATACCACGGGAGCGACCGTTTGCAATACCCTCTGGCCGGCATCTTCATACCGTTCGCCGAGTATGCCAAGGTTTACTAAAAAACGTGCAGGTGGGGCCGTTAAGCTGCGTAAATGTTAGCTAAAGGTGACTTGAAATATTGAGCTATTGAGCACGCCTGCGGAAAGGGCATCCCGTTATTTGGCCGAAAACCGGGTTGCAGTTTCCGGTTGGGCCGTCCGGCGGAAACTGCGATCCGGTATCAGCTCTCAAAACGGGATACGGTTTCCGGTTGAGCCTTCAGACGGAAACCGCGGCCCGGAATCCACGCTCAAAACGGGACGAGCTTTCCGCAAGGCAGTCCCAGGCGCCCTCGGACCCAAACCTCAGCCATCTCTACATAGATCTCGATAGATTTGCCTAGAACTCAAACAGCGCATCTACCTGCGCATTTAAGAACCTAAACTCTCAGCAATAAGAAATCTTATATGAATTGACTTAGATTTTGTATATTCCGGCCCATAAGGGGATACACTACATCCTGAAAGACAAGCCGAAACACCGCTCGGCAGACCGCCGAGTCGGTGCAAACGCACAAGAGAGAGGGAATTTCTAATGGGCAAGATTCTTGGTATCGACCTTGGTACTACTAACTCCGCAATGGCCGTTCTCGAGGGCGGTTCTCCGACCATTATCGTGAACGCCGAGGGCGACCGCACCACCCCGTCCGTCGTGGGCTTCCGTGCCGACGGCGACCGCGTCGTGGGTAAGGCCGCTAAGAACCAGGCTGTCACCAACCCCAAGAACACCGTGTTCTCCATCAAGCGCTTCATGGGCCGCAAGTACTCCGAGTGCACCTCCGAGATCAAGACCGTGCCGTATGAGGTCAAGGAGGGCCAGGGTGGCCGTGCCGTCGTCGACATCGAGGGCAAGGATTACACCGCTGAGCAGGTGAGCGCCATGACGCTCGCAAAGATGAAGGCCGACGCCGAGAAGTATCTGGGCGAGACCGTCACCGACGCCGTCATCACCGTCCCGGCCTACTTCAACGACGCCCAGCGTCAGGCCACCAAGGACGCCGGTAAGATCGCCGGCCTCAACGTCAAGCGTATCGTCAACGAGCCGACCGCTGCTGCTCTTGCCTATGGCCTGGACAAGCAGGGCACCGACCAGCGCATCCTGGTCTTCGACCTGGGCGGCGGCACCTTCGACGTCTCCATCCTCGACCTCGCCGACGGCGTGTTTGAGGTTCTGTCCACCTCGGGCGACAACCACCTGGGCGGCGACGACTGGGATCAGCGCGTCATCGACTGGATGGCCGATAAGTTCCAGCAGGAGAACGGTGTCGACCTGCGTCAGGACCCCATGGCCCTGCAGCGTCTGAAGGAGGCCGCCGAGAACGCCAAGAAGGAGCTCTCCGCCGCCCAGCAGACCACCATCAACCTGCCGTTCATTACCATGAACCAGTCCGGCCCGCTGCACCTCAACTACACGCTGACCCGCGCCGAGTTCGAGAAGATCACCCGTGACCTGCTCGAGCGCTGCAAGCAGCCTGTCACCAACGCCCTGCGCGACGCCAAGCTTAAGCTCTCCGATCTGACCGAGGTCATCCTCGTCGGCGGCTCCACCCGTATGCCCGCCGTCCAGGAGCTCGTCAAGACCATGACCGGCAAGCAGCCCAACATGTCCGTGAACCCCGACGAGGTCGTTGCCGACGGCGCTGCCGTCCAGGGCGGCGTGCTCACCGGCGATGTTGAGGGCATCCTGCTGCTCGACGTTACCCCGCTGTCGCTGGGCGTCGAGACCATGGGCGGCATCATGACCAAGATGATCGACCGCAACACCACGATCCCGACCTCCAAGACCGAGGTCTACTCCACCGCTGCCGACAACCAGACCAGCGTCGAGATCAACGTGCTCCAGGGCGAGCGCGAGCTTGCCCGCGACAACAAGTCGCTCGGTAAGTTCCAGCTGACCGGTATCCCGGCTGCCCGCCGCGGCGTGCCGCAGATCGAGGTCACCTTCGACATCGACGCCAACGGCATCGTCAAGGTCTCCGCTAAGGACAAGGGCACCGGCAAGGAGCAGCAGATTACCATTTCCGGCTCCACCGCTCTGTCCGACGACGAAGTCGACCGCATGGTCAAGGACGCCGAGGCTCATGCCGAGGAGGACAAGAAGCAGAAGGAAGAGGTCGAGGTCCGCAACCAGACCGACAGCCTGTGCTACTCCACCGAGCAGACCCTCAACGAGCTCGGTGACAAGGTTTCCGCCGACGTGAAGTCCAAGGCCGAGGCCGCTATCGCCGACGCCAAGAAGGCGCTCGAGGGCTCTGACGTCGAGGTCATCAAGGCCGCCGGCGAGTCCCTGCAGTCCGTGGCCTACGAGCTGGCCCAGGTTGTCTACGCCGACGCTCAGCAGCAGACCGACGGTGCCGCCGGCGCCCAGCCTGCCGACGATGACGTTGTCGACGCCGACTACGAGGTTGTGGACGACGAGGACAAGTAATCATGTCCGCCCGTAAAGCTCGCACGGAGGCGGCTGCCGTTGGTACCGCCCCCGTTGACTCTGAGGAGAAGGACGTGAAGATTCCCGTAGAGGCCGTCGACGATACCGAGGCCAACGAGGCCCCGGCCGCCGAGGCTGCCGAGAACCAGGTAGAGGATTCCAACAAGGAGGCGACGATGACCGAGGACGAGATGGTGGAAGCCGCTATCCGCGCTGGTGAGGAAGCCGCCGACAACGACTTTAAGCTCAAGTTCGAGCAGGCCCAAAAGGAGCTTGCCGACGTGCGTAACGAGCTCGATGCTGCGGCAGAGGCTCAGAAGGCCGCCGAGGATAAGGCAAAGGACGCCACGGAGCGTACCGCCCGTCTGCAGGCCGACTGGGAGAACTTCCGTCGCCGCACCGCCAATGAGCGTATCGCTGAGCGCGAGCGCGCGACCGAGAAGCTCGTCACTGCGCTGCTGCCGGTGGTCGACGATATCGAGCGTGCGATCGACCATGCCCGCAGCCAGGAGCTTGCCGACGACTTTAAGCAGTTCGTCGACGGCGTCGACGCGGTGCATGCCAAGCTGCTCGATGTGTTTGCGCACGAGGGCGTTGAGCCCATCGACCCCAAGGGCGAGGCGTTCGATCCGCTCGAGCACCAGGCTGTGGGTCGCGTCGAGGACGCATCGCAGTATGACGAGACCGTCAACGACGTGTACCAGAAGGGCTACCGCATGGCGGATCGCATCCTGCGTTCCGCGATGGTGACGGTGACCTACGGCGGCGAGAAGCGCCCCGCACCGGAGCCCGAAGCGGCGCCCGAGGATGCTGCGGCCGATACGGCCGAGAGCACCGAGGAGTAATTGAGAAGGGCCCCGGGGCAACACCCGGGGCCCTTTCTGGCCTAGTGCCATATGAAAGCATGAGCCGCCGCCCGCTGGGCGGCGGATGAAACAGGAGAGGAGCTACGATGGCTGCAGGCAAAACCTTCTATGACATCCTGGGCGTATCCAAGAGCGCCTCCGACAAAGAGATCAAGAGTGCGTTTCGCAAGCTCGCGCAAAAATATCACCCCGATGCCGGCGGCGACGAGGCCAAGTTCAAGGAGATCAGCGAGGCCTACGAGACGCTTTCGGACGAGAAGAAGCGCAAAGAGTACGACCAGATGCTCATGTTTGGCGGCATGCCGGGCGCAGGCGGCGCGTATGGCGGCGGCTACGGTGCCGGCGCGGGTGCCAGCGGCTGGGGCGACATCTTCGACAGCATCTTTAGCGGCAACGGCGCCTGGGGCAGCGATTGGGGCTCGGGCTTTGCCGGGGCTGCGGGCGCTGCCGGTGCCGGCGCGGGCCGCAGCCGCGCTCGCAAGGGCGGCGACCTGTCGCTGACCGTCGATGTGACGGCCGAGGACGCGTTTCGCGGCGTGACGCACAAGGTCACCTATCGCATTCCCTCGACAGGCGAGCAGCAGACCATTACGGTCTCGGTGCCCGCGGGCGCGGTCGACGGCGGCAAGCTACGCTACAAACGTCGCGGCGAGTATGGCGTTGCGGGTGGCGAGCGCGGCGACCTGGTCGTGACCACGCATGTGGAAGAGCACCCGCTGTTTAAGCGCAAAGGCGCCGACGTGACCATGGAGGTACCGGTCTCGGTCTACGAGGCGGCGCTCGGCTGCACGGTGGACGTGCCCACGCCCGGCGGCGCGACGGTCCGTTTGAAAGTGCCCGCGGGTACCCAGACGGGCAAGAAGTTCCGCTTTAAGGAGATGGGAGCGCCCGACGTTAAGCACCGTGGCCGTACGGGCGCGCTGCTCGTCGAGATCAAGGTGCAGGTCCCCACGAACCTGTCCGATAACGAGCGCGATGCCATGACCAAGCTGCGCGAGGCCGACACGCGCGATTATCGCGAGAAGGTCAACCGTTACAAAGCGACGTACTAGGGCGGTCGTGGCGCACACCCGCGCCCGCGGGCTTATGATGGACGATAACGAGACGGAAAGGGGTCAGGTAGCATGGCCGAGGACAATAGGAACAAACCGCTGTACATGATCAGCGTGGCGGCCGAGCTGACCGGCATGCATCCGCAGACTCTGCGCGTCTACGAGTCCAAAGGCTTGGTGAATCCCCAGCGCTCGGGCGGCAACACGCGCCTGTACTCGCGTGCCGATATCGAGCGCTTGGAGCTCATCAACCAACTGACCGACGAGGGCATCAATCTTGCCGGCGTGGTGCGCATCCTCGATATGAAGGAGCGTGCCGAGGAGCGCGAGCACGAGAACGAAAAGCTCCGTGCTCGCGTGCGCCAGCTCGAGGACGAGCTGCACGAGTACAAGATGCAGAAGAAGATCACCGCCCTGGCCCCGCGCGACGGCTCAGTTAACCCCGAGCAAGTCATGCGCAAGCTGCTGGGCGCCGGCGGGGATCTCTAGGTTACGCCGTTCTGCCGAACGGCGTAACGGCTCGACGCTGCGCGACGTCCAGAGCGACAATTTGTCATTCAAAAGGCGAGGCATGACCAGAAGGTCTATGCCTTGCCTTTTTCATGCCAACTTGTTCGCTCTGGACGTCGCTCGCTGTCCGTCCTCTACCTGCGGCGTTGCCGGAGTAGGGTAGTTTGGCACTTGGGGACGTTCCTTTTGTGTCGGCACTTTGGGACACTCCTTGTCCAGAGAGTGATGCAAGGGGCTCGTCCTTTGCTTTACCGAGATAAAGTGAACGTGTAGATTCGCAACCCACTCGCAACCGTTCTATGGCACGATATTGAACGAATGTATGCTATGCGCCCAAATCTTTTGGGCAGAGTGGGAGACAGTATGGTCAAGCTGTACGAGGACGGCATCTACCTGCGTAACGGCAGCGAGGTTGTGCCTGTGGCCGAGGCTGCCGAGCGCGGTATTACGCAGACGCCCGAGGATGCCAAGCGCGGCACCATCGCGTATTCGATCCTTCAAGCACACAATACGTCCGGCGACCCCGAGGCGCTCAAGATTCGCTTCGACGCCATGGCGAGCCACGACATCACCTTTGTCGGCATTATCCAGACGGCGCGCGCCTCGGGCATGGAGCAGTTCCCGCTGCCTTACGTGCTTACCAACTGCCATAACTCGCTGTGCGCCGTGGGCGGCACCATCAACGAGGACGACCACGTCTTTGGCCTCTCGGCTGCCAAGAAGTACGGCGGCATCTTCGTTCCGCCGCACATCGCCGTCATCCACTCCTTTATGCGTGAGAACTTCGCGGGCTGCGGCAAGATGATTCTGGGCTCCGACTCGCACACCCGCTACGGCGCCCTGGGTACCATGGCCGTGGGCGAGGGCGGCGGCGAGCTGGCAAAGCAGCTGCTGCGCGACACCTACGACGTTGCCTATCCCGGCGTCGTGGCCATCTACCTCACGGGTGCCCCGCGCCCCGGCGTCGGCCCGCACGATGTGGCGCTTGCCATCATCCGTGCTGTCTTTGCCAAGGGCTACGTTAAGAACAAGGTCATGGAGTTTGTGGGCCCCGGCATCGCGAGCATGACGACCGACTACCGCAACGGCGTCGATGTCATGACCACCGAGACCACCTGCCTCTCCTCCATTTGGGCTACCGACGAGGACACGCACGCGTTTTTGACCATGCACGGTCGCGGCGAGGACTACCGCGAGCTCAAGCCCGCCGATGTTGCCTACTACGACGGCTGCGTCGAGGTCGATCTGTCGAGCATCAAGCCCATGATCGCGTTGCCGTTCCATCCTTCTAACGGCTTTGAGATCGACGAGCTCAACGAGAACCTCGAGGACATCCTGCATGAGGTGGAGCTCGAGGCCGCCAAGATCGGCGAGGGCAAGACGCACTTTAGCCTGCTCGACAAGATCGTCGACGGCAAGCTGCACGTGCAGCAGGGCGTTATCGCCGGCTGCTCGGGCGGCAACTACGACTCCGTGGTCCAGGCTGCTCGCGTGCTCAAGGGCGCTAACACCGGCTGCGGCGAGTTCTCGCTGTCGGTCTATCCCACGAGCCAGCCCGTGGCACTCGAGCTTACACGCCGCGGCTACATCTACGACCTTATGGAGGCCGGCGCGATTGTGCGCACGGCATTCTGCGGCCCGTGCTTCGGCGCCGGCGACACGCCTGCCAACAACGGCCTTTCGATCCGCCACACCACGCGCAACTTCCCCAATCGCGAGGGCTCCAAGCCGGGCAACGGTCAGCTGAGCGCCGTGGCCCTGATGGACGCCCGCTCCATTGCGGCGACGGCTGCCAACGGCGGCGTCCTGACGCCGGCGACCGACCTGCCCGAGGAGACTTGGGACGAGGCCTGCGAGTACACCTTTGACGACGCGCCGTACAAGAAGCGCGTGTACTGGGGCTTTGGCAAGGCTGAGCCGGCCGACGAGCTGGTCGAGGGCCCCAACATCAAGCCGTGGCCCGCGATGGAGCCTCTCGGCGACGACATCCTGCTCAAGGTGTGCTCCAAGATCATGGACCCGGTCACTACGACCGACGAGCTCATTCCCTCGGGCGAGACGAGCTCCTTCCGCTCCAACCCGCTGGGTCTGGCCGAGTTTACGCTCAGCCGTCGCGACCCTGCCTACGTGGGCCGCTCCAAGGAGGTCGACGCGGTGGAAAAGCGCCGCATTGCCGGCGAGGCAGCGGGCGACCTGGTGGCACTCGATGCCGAGCTTGCCAGCGTGTTTGAGGCGCTGACCGGCGCGGGTGTCGCGGCCGATGCCAAGGCGACTGAGTACGGCTCCATGCTCTATGCCAAGAAGCCCGGTGACGGTTCTGCCCGCGAGCAGGCCGCGAGCTGCCAGCGCGTAATTGGCGGCCTGGCCAACATCGTCCACGAGTACGCCACCAAGCGCTATCGCTCCAACGTGATGAACTGGGGCATGGTGCCCTTCCAGATGGAGGCCGAGCCCAGCTTTGAGGTGGGCGACTACGTCTTTGTGCCGGGTATCCGCGCCGCGCTCGACGGCGACCTGAAGGACATCGCCGCTTACGTGGTTCGCGCCGATGGTGCGGTCGAGCAGATTGAGCTCTACATTGCCGATATGACGGCAGAGGAGCGTGCCATCGTCAAGGCCGGCTGCCTGATCAACTACAACAAGTTCAAGGCCGCTGCCGAGTAACGCACTTAATTGTCCGCCCGGGGCTTACCCTTTCCCGCCCGCTCACGCGCTTCGCGAGGGTCGCGTTCGGGAAAGGGTAAGCCCCGGGCTACATTTCTGCGTTCTCGTTGGGCCTTGAGGGACGCCAAAAATAGACTTGCTTGATGCCGCCTCTGTTATCGGGGCGGCTTCTTTTTGTCGAAAATCGCCACAAAGGGACAAGCACCTTTGTGGTGGTTCTCGGTTTGTCTCGTTCTGTAACAGGTAGACCCTTATTTGCCGAGTAGTTGTTACAGATCTAGATAAACGGGCACCGCTGAACAATTCATCTCGATCCGTAACATCTGGACCCAAAAACGGCCGCTAGATGTTATGGATTGAGATGGTGAACGCCGGGGCCGAAGATCACCACAAAGGCTCCTGTCCCCTTTGTGGTGGTGGGGGGGGGCGAGCTCGATGCTGCCGTGCTCGCTGAACGACATTCTAATGAGCGTCTCTACAGGATTTCATCTGGGCTGGCGGGCTTGGTTGTTTTGGGGATGCCGAGTTTGGATGACGCGAAATCGTCAACATTGTCCTTAATTCCGTCTTTGGTGTAGACAGTGACCATATAGGTGCTGTGTCCGAATTCGCCCTTGTCGCGTGTTGCCCAGGCATCCCAGTAGGCGGCCCCGTTTCGCCCTTTGATTTTTCCGACACGGCGGAGTTCTGTTCGCTTTAATTTCCGGTTGCTATAGATGGTTCGACCGGCTTCCGCGGTGAGCCCGCACTGTCCAAGCAGCTTGTCGAGGATTTGGTTCATGTGGCGCTCATCGGTGTTTGGTGCGTAGTCGTAGGCGAGGGTGATGGAGTCGAGTGGCTGGTCGTCGATCAGATAGTTTAGCGCCTGAGGTTCAAGGCAGAAATAGGGGGAGCATCCGTCGACCTTGCCGAGCAACGGTAACTTGGACTGCCAACTTCCGGTGGGAATTGCATATTCGTAGAACACGCCACGGCAGACAAAGGAGAGCGAGGTGGCACGCGAGCCGGCGTCGATCATCCCGCAAAGATCGAAGGGCGAGGCGATACCAAAAGAAAAGGGCGTGATGACGATAAGGAAGAGCATCACGATGGGTATGGCGAGAATGGCGATGACGTTGCGACCGGTGGAATGAGACGGCTTCACATGCGCTCCTCGAGACAAAGATCTGTTGAGGATAGGCAGAAATGGATATGTTCAGAGAACAATTCAAGTTTAATCTCATGGCGCGAGATGGTCGACCGTTAGCGTCGAAAACCACCACAAAGGTGCCTGTCCCCTTTGTGGTGGTGAGGAGCGCGCGGCTCCTTTTGGTAATAGTGCTGGCTGGCGGTATCATTAGTGCAGGTGGCGAAGGTTTGCATTGTGGGGTGTTTTGCCGTGAGCCGTTTTGCCCGTATTGGATTGATTGTTTTGGCGCTTGCGATCACCGTGGTTGGCATGGGCGCTGTCGGCATGGCGTTTCTGCCTGCTGCGGTGACGGAGCCGGTGGTCAAGCCTGTGATTCAATCTGTCGAACTTCTGACCGGCGACGACAAGCCTGAGACCATTACCGTTGATTTTGATGAGCAACCGGCTGCGCTTGGCATTAGTAATTATCCACATATTCAGCTTGGGGCCATGCGCTATACCACGGATACAAGCCTGATCGATAGGACGTCCGAGCTACTCAAGGGCAAAACATTTAAGCGTTGGTACGGATATGCGTCCTATCGGGCAAAAGCGAACGACATGGTTGGCGGATGCCACTCTTCTATCGAGCTGGACACTGCAAACGGCGCAAAGTTATGTGATGTCTCGTACGATCCGGGCTACGAGGGCAATGAGGGTCCGGGCATCTACATCATGGACGGCGATGTCGCCTATGTCATGGAGGGCGACCAGACCGAGCTCAACGATTTTATGGGTCAGTGTATCCAAGATGCCTATAAACAGACCTGCTTGCCTGACCCGCAGACTGCACGCGATAGTGGGTCTGCCCGTACATGGCTGTTCGAGGATGAGATGCCCTGGACCGTCGAATCGGGAAGTACGGGTTCGGCGAAGGAGTAGAGACCGCGACCACCACAAAGGTGTCTGTCCCCTTTGTGGTGGTTTGCATGTCGTGGGAACACTCAGAAAATCTTATATATAGAGACTTAGATTTATGTATAAGATCGCACAAAGCTGGCAACAATACTTCTCGAACAACGTGAAGCCGCCCCGTAGGGCGGCCGCCCCAAGAGAGGTGATTCCATGAGAATCGATAAGCTAGCAATGACGTCGCGCGAGGCGTTGCAGACCGCCATGAGCACGGCTGCCGATGCGCAGGCCGGCGCGGTGGAGCCGATTCACCTGCTGTCTGCCCTGCTCGGTGCCGGCGAGCGCAATATCTCCGTGATCATCGAGCGCATCGGCGCTGATCCGGCCCAGCTCGCACGCTCCACGCAGGATGCCGTCGACCGCGCGCCCAAGGTTTCGGGCGAGGGTCAGCAGATGGGCCTGTCCAACGAGCTCGTCCGCGTCATCGAAAAGGCCGAGAAGAAGGCCACCAAGATGGGCGACAGCTTTGTGGTGACCGAGCATCTGCTGATGGCGCTTGCCGAGGACAAGGGCGAGGCTGGTCGTGTACTGCGTGACGCTGGCGTGACCAAGGAGCGCATCGAGCAGGTCTACGAGGAGCTGCGTGGCGATGACCGCGTGACGTCTGCCGAGGACAAGACCCAGTTTGAGGCGTTGGAGCAGTACGGTCGCAACATCTGCGATCTTGCCCGCGCCGGTAAGCTCGACCCGGTCATCGGCCGTACCGACGAGATCCGCCGTACCATTCAGGTTCTGTCCCGCCGCACCAAGAACAACCCCGTGCTCATCGGTGAGCCGGGCGTCGGTAAAACGGCTATCGTCGAGGGCATCGCCCAGCGTATCGTGGCCGGCGATGTGCCGAGCACCCTGCGCGACCGCGACCTCATCGAGCTCGACATGAGCGCGTTGGTCGCCGGCGCCAAGTACCGTGGTGAGTTCGAGGACCGCTTAAAGGCCGTGCTCAAAGAAGTGCAAAAATCCGAAGGTAAGGTCATCCTGTTCATCGATGAGCTTCACACCATTGTGGGCGCGGGTGCCACCGAGGGCTCCATGGACGCAGGCAACATCCTCAAGCCGGCGCTCGCCCGTGGCGACCTGCATGCGATCGGCGCGACCACGCTCGACGAATACCGCAAGTACATCGAGAAGGACGCGGCGCTCGCCCGTCGTTTCCAGACCGTTATGGTGAGCGAGCCTACCGTCGAGGACACCATCTCGATTCTGCGTGGCCTCAAGGAGAAGTACGAGATCTTCCACGGCGTGCACATCACCGATAGCGCGCTCGTGGCCGCCGCCGACCTCTCCGATCGCTATATCGCCGACCGCTTCCTGCCCGACAAGGCCATCGACCTGGTCGATGAGGCGGCAAGCCGCCTGCGCATGGAGCTCGACAGCATGCCGGTCGAGATTGACGCCACCACGCGTCAGCTCACCCAGCTGCAGATCGAGGAGCAGGCGCTCATGAAGGAGACCGACGACGCCTCCAAGGAGCGTCTGGAGGCCCTGCGTCAGGAGATCGCCGAGGTCCAGGAAAAACTCAACGTGCAAAAGGCTGGCTGGCTCAACCAGAAGAACGCCATCGACCACGTGCAAGAGCTCAAGGGACAGCTCGACGAGGCCAGGAGCGAAGAGGAGCGCGCGACGCGCAATGGTGATCTGGGCCGTGCGTCCGAGCTGCGCTACTCCGTGATTCCGGGCCTGCAACAGCAGATTCAGGATTCCGAGGCTGCGCTCGAGGCGCAAAAGCAGCAGGACGGCGAGGGCCTCAACGAACAGGTGACCTCCGATGAGATCGCCGAGGTCGTGAGTGCCTGGACCGGCGTGCCCGTGTCCAAGATGATGCAGGGCGAGCTCGACAAGCTGAAGGGCTTGGAGGGTGAGCTGCATAAGCGCGTCATCGGCCAGGACGAGGCCGTCTCCGCCGTCGCCGCGGCCGTGCGCCGCAGCCGTGCGGGTCTCTCCGATCCGGACAAGCCCATCGGCAGCTTCTTCTTCCTGGGCCCCACCGGCGTGGGCAAGACCGAGCTCGCCAAGGCGCTTGCCGAGTGCCTGTTCGACGACGAGCGCGCGCTCGTGCGTATCGACATGTCCGAGTACATGGAGAAGTTCAGCGTCCAGCGTCTGATCGGTGCGCCCCCGGGATACGTGGGTTACGACGAGGGCGGCCAGCTCACCGAGGCCGTGCGCCGTCGCCCCTACTCCGTGATCTTGCTCGACGAGATGGAGAAGGCCCATCCAGATGTCTTCAACGTGCTGTTGCAGGTGCTTGACGACGGCCGTCTGACCGACGGTCAGGGTCGCCAGGTGTCCTTCAAGAACACGATTATCATCATGACGTCTAACGTGGGCTCCAAGGCTATCGCCGAGCTTTCGGGCAAGGACGAGGAGGAGATGCGCCATCAGGTCGACGCGGCCATGGCTCAGACCTTCCGCCCCGAGTTCCTCAACCGTATCGACGATATCGTGGTGTTCCATCCGCTCGGCATGGCGCAGATCGAGAAGATCGTCGACATCCAGCTCGCCGACGTCCGCGCGCGTCTGGCCAAGGAGCGCATGACGCTTGCCATCACCCCGGCGGCCAAGCAGATGCTCGCCGTGGGCGGCCTGGACCCGGTCTTTGGCGCCCGTCCGCTCAAGCGTCTGGTTCAGCGCGAGGTCGTGGATGCCATCGCCGCCGCTATCATCGACGGCACGGTGCGCGAGGGCGATCAGGTGACGGTCGATGCCGACAAGGACGGCGGCTTTACCGTCGTGTGCGACAACACGCCGGCGGCCACCTACGAGGTCCCCGACGCCGAGTAGGTTTTGGGCCATGCCTTAAAATCTACCAGCCGTCTCTAAACGCCAAGGGCGGCGGATCCAATTGGGTCCGCCGCCCTTTTTCGTGCGACAATCGATGATATTGAACGGATGCGATGCGAGGAGCTATGCAGATGAAAGACGAGATCAAGACAAGCGCGCCGGCGACCGATGCCGCACCCGCCGCACCCAAGCCTGTGCCTAAGCCGGCGCCCAAGCCGCGCGACCCCTACATCCGTGCCGAGAACGAGGACGACGACGGCTACGACCCCTACAGCGATCGCCGCCCCGAGCGCGAGCCAATGTTCGAAGCCGATCCGTGGCGCTGAGTGCCCACCCAAAAGGCCACCAATAAGTTGCGGTGAAATAGGGACTGTTTTGCGGTTTGGCCAGTAAAAACAATCCCTATTTCACCGCAACTGCGTTGGGGATGTGGGCGTTGGGCGGCTGTCTTCGGGCCGGCTAGTCCTGGGCTTTGATACTCGGCAGGAGAATCTGGGCGAGGTAGTCGGTCTCGAGTTTGGTCGCGGCGTCGGCTTTGCCGTCTTTGCCGACCAGTACGTTCTTGATCTGGCTATAGGTGTAGCGGTTGCCGGTCGTAAGCTCGACAAGCTCAATGGCCGTGTCCATGGGGTAGGTCGACACGGGATTCTGCGTCCGCCCGTTGATGGTCTGGGGCACCACGTACGGATAGACGGGGCCGCTGGCGTAGACGGTATAACCGTTGCCTAGATTGGCCGCACCCAAAACCGTATCGCCCTCATCGGGCGTAAAGCTCTCGCCCTCGCGCACCGCGACGAGCGTCACGATCGGCGTATTGCTGTCGCCGGCAAGATAGATGCATAGCGTGCTGCCATTCTGCCAAGTCTCGACCTTGCCGTACCACTCGACGGGGATATCGAGCTGGTAAAGGTCGGTTGCCTTGTGACGGGCGTCGGCATCACGGGCCGCCTGTGCCTTTTGCGCGCTCACGGCATTGACGGCGGCGTCGCGCCGCGCGGTTGCCGCCTGCTGGAGCACCTTGGCGGTGGCGGCGGAGCTCGCGCCTCCCTCCTCGGCATATTTGGCGGCGGCATCGATCTGGTCGTCGGTTACCGTGTCGGCCGAAGGCACCTTGAGCTTAAAGGTAGCCTGGGCACTTAAATCCTGTCCATCGCTCTTAACGGTGGCCTGCGTCTTGGTGGTCGGGACGGTATAGATGGTGCCGTCGGCCGCGATGGGGGAGGCAGCGATGGAGAGCGCGTAATCGCCGGGCAGCAGTTTGATGCCGCGGCCGTGCTCGTCAACATAGAGCGTTTCGCTCACGGAGGAGCCGTCAGAATCCTGACCGCTCACCTGTACGGGAATCTTGGAGCCAGTGGAACAGTCGAGGCCCGCGGCATGCACGCCAATCTGCACTGACATCATCGTGTGGGCATTGGCGGCGACAGCGGCAGCCTGCTCTTGCTGATATCCGTTCCAGGCAGCATAGCCTGCACCGCCGGCGACGAGCGCGACGGCCACGACACCGGCGACCATCAGATTGCGGCGCTTGGGCGACATCTTGCGATGGCGAACCTCGGCCTCGCGTGCCGAGGGAACGGACGGCAGGGGAATATCGCCCATGGCGATGGTCTCGTCCACGGCTGGTGCGGAACCCAGGCCAGGAAGCTCGCGGGTCAGCGAATCCTCGGCCGGCAAGCTGTCGAGCAAGACGGTTTCCTCGCCCGTGTCGGATTCGGGCTGGTTGCCGGCCTCGCTTTCGGTGTCTTCGTGATCTGCCTCATCTTCGGTAGGCTCGACGTCGTCTGCATCCTGATCATCGGACTGCGCCTCGGCTTCCGGCTCATCCTGCACATCAACGCCCGAATCGTCAAACGCAATCTCATCGAGTGAAATTCGGTCTAAGCTCTCCAAGGCCTCAGCGCAAGCTTCTGCATCTTGGGCCGCATCCTCTTGACCCATCGTCTCATCTTTCATATATCCCCCAAGCTCAATATCGGGACAACAATGTACCCAAAAACAGAGTCATATAGAGCTGTCAGGCGATCGGAAATCTGATTTTATCTGTGCGAGAGGTTTCGAATATGTGCGTGGATGCGCGCAACAACAAAAAGCCCCCGGAAAGCGGACAAATCGCTTTCCGGGGGCATGCAATACGTTGCATTGCGCGGAGCCGGCCAGGCGGCTTCACATTTAAGCGGCGTTTGCGCCGGGTATGTTACTCGGCGTGCGCGTAATCAACCTTGGCGCGGCGAGCGGTAGCCTTCTCCCAATCGCTGGTGCCCTCAAAGACATCCTGCTTGTAGGGATTGCGGCCGAGCTTCTTGGCGCGGTAGGCGATGTAGATGATCGCGGCGACGTTGGCGATCAGTGCGGCGATCGAGACCGCGGTAGCGGCACCGGGGTCGAGCGTGGAGTGGGTCACAAAGATGGACTCCTCCTGGAAGTACGGGAACACCTGGGCAAACATGCACCAAATAGCCAGCGTAAAGGCGCGGTTCTGGATCCAGCCGCCCTTGTTCCAGATAAAGGCGGCGACGGTGGGCGCCAGCAGCAGCGCAAAGCCGCAGAACCAGGAGTGGGTGGGCAGGCAGTTGTAGGTGTAGCAGAAGTTCCAGATATCGTAGGCGATGATGTAGACCCAGGTCATGTCGGGCCACAGCATATCGGTCTGATCCTCGGAGGCGTAGACGCTCCACCAACCGGTCATGCAGAAGATGTTGATGATACCGGCGATGCCGTTGAACACGTTGTTCCAGCCGGCAAGCTGCGTGGCACCCTCGGAGGTGACCCAGGTGGACTGGCCCAGGACAAAGAAGTGATAGGCGCTCTCGAAGTCGGACACGACGGCGATCATGATGTTGATGGCGACGATCACAAACGGCCACGCGCGGAACCAATGCGCCTTGCCGATCTTGCCCCACTGGTACTTAATGGCAATGAAGCCCCAGCAACCGGCCAGAGCCGCGTACACCTTGGCATAGTGGAACCAGCTGTTCTGGTACACATGGGTGGGGTTGGTGAGCGCCCACTCGGCGCCCTGTGAGACGCCGATGGCGATGGCGACGCAGTAGATGGTCATGGCCAACGGAGCCACGCCAAAGATGATTGCCGCGCCCAGCTTGGTGCGGCGGCCGACCTCGTTGAGCACGATCAGGCCAATAAAGACCATGGCCCAGCCGGCCCAGTGGATAAGGGTATCGCTACCCCAAACATCGAACAGCATGCTGCTCTCCTTTCACACGCCCGCGGCCCCTCTTCTGATCGCGGGCAGTTTGGCCAAATGTCGTCAGTTCTGGGGCTTGCGTTCCGGATACTTGGCGGTATAGCCCTCGATGTGGAGTGTCGAGGCGATGATTTCCTTGACCGTCTCGTCGGGCACATCGGGGTGCGTGCGGATATACATCAACAACCCCATGATGAGGGTGTAGAACGTCTCGTAGACATGGTCGATGCGTAGCTCATGATGGGCGACAAAATCCACCACGGTGGTGTCGCAGATATACTGCGCCACGCGTTGGACCACGTTGTGCAGAAAGCCGCCGTAGAGCGCACCGCTGCTGGAGGTGAGCGTACTCGGCAGCTCATGGCCGCTGGCGACCAGGCGCTTAAAGAGCGGGGCGACGGTGTCGAGTGCGCCCTCGATATCGCCGACGGTGCGGTTGGCATTCCACTGCTCGAGCTCGGAGATAAAACCGTCGATTGCCTCGTCCATGACGGCGGTGACGGCGGCGTCCATGTCGGCGAAGTAGTGGTAGAACAGCGAGCGCGTGCAGCCGGCTCGCTTGGCCACGGCCGATACCGATAGGTGGGACACGCCCAGCTCGGAGCTTACGGTGCGCACGGCGGCGAGGATCTCGCGACGGCGTTCGTCGCCCGTCAAGCGCTTTGCCGCGCTGTCGGATGCGGGGACGGCATTGACCACAGAGGTATCTGCTGTGTTGTTGCCCATGCGTTTGCCGCCTTTCATCCTCTTTTGCCTGACCGTTCGCCTAACAGTCTTGAATATTGTTGACGGTTCGTCAATACTATTTTTGACACAATGTCAACAATGGCGGGTGAACGGCATGGGGGCATGTCCGGCCTGCAAAAATGAGGGGTGCCGCGGTCTCGCCGGGCTGTGGCAAGAGAAGGGACAACCATGATTCTCAACGGACCGGGGATTAGCTATACCGAGCCCGATATCGGCGCGGAGTTCGTGCCGCCGATACCGGAGCATCCGCGCGAGGCCATCGTCAAGCTGTGCGAGCACTGCACCAACCGCCTGCTGCATCGCGACGAGCTGCTGGGCTACGAGTACTGGTCGTTTGCCGAGGCCGCGACTGACGAGCAGGCCGAAGTGCTCTGCAAGATGAAGATGCGCCGTCCCTATACGCTGCCCGAGATGGTCAAGCTCACCGGCATGCCCGAGGGCGATATCGAGAAGATACTCGACGATATGAGCTACACGGGCCTGCTCGAGTACAACTGGGAAAACCCCGAGCGCGCCAAGCAGTGGGTTCTGCCCATGCTGGTGCCGGGTTCTGCCGAGTTCCTCAACATGCGCGTGGGCCAGCTCGAGGAGCATCCGGTCTATGCCAAGTTCTTTGAGCAGGCATCCAAAGGCCCGCTGTCCAAGGCTACGCCGATGGTGCCGCCCGGAGGCGCCGGTATCGGCATGCACGTCATTCCGGTCGAGAAGGCCATTGACGCCGCGAGCACCTCGGTGCCGATTGAGCATATCGAGCACTGGCTCGACAAATACGAGGGTAAGTATGCCGCCAGCACCTGCAGCTGCCGCGCGAGCCGTCGCGTGATGGGTGAGGGCTGTGCAGACGACCCGGCCGATTGGTGCATCGCCGTGGGCGATATGGCCGACTACGTGGTCGAGACCGATCGTGGCCATTACGTGACCCGCGACGAGGTTTACGACATCCTGCGCCAGGCCGAGGACAACGGCTTTGTGCACCAGATCACCAACATCGACGGCGAGAACAAGATCTTCGCCATCTGCAACTGCAACGTCAACGTGTGCTACGCCCTGCGCACCTCGCAGCTGTTCAACACGCCCAACCTGTCGCGCTCGGCCTATGTCGCCAAGGTCGAAAAGGACAAGTGCGTGGCCTGCGGTCGCTGCGTTGAGGTGTGTCCGGCCGGTGCCGCTAAGCTGGGCCAGAAGCTCTGCAGCAAAAAGGCCGGCGGACAGGTCCCCGAATATCCGCGCCAGGAGCTGCCCGATGCCACCAAGTGGGATCACACCAAGTGGTCGCCCAACTACCGCAACGACAACCGTATCGAGACGCACGAGTCCGGCACCGCGCCCTGCAAGACGGCCTGCCCCGCGCATGTCGCCGTTCAGGGCTACTTAAAGCTCGCGGCGCAGGGTCGCTATGACGAGGCGCTGGCGCTCATCAAGCGCGAGAACCCGCTGCCCGCTATCTGCGGCCGCGTGTGCAATCGCCGCTGCGAGGATGCCTGCACCCGCGGTCGCGTGGACGAGGCCGTGGCTATCGACGAGGTCAAGAAGTTTATCGCCCAGCGCGATCTGGACGCCGCGACCCGCTATGTCCCGCCCGTGGTGACCCCGACGCGTGCCGGCGGCTTCGACCAGAAGATCGCCATCATCGGTGCCGGCCCGGCCGGTCTGTCCTGCGCCTTCTATCTGGCTGAGAAGGGCTACAAGCCCGTCGTATTCGAGAAGAACGAGCGCCCGGGCGGCATGCTCACCTACGGCATTCCCAGCTTTAAGCTGCAGAAGGATGTTATCGAGGCCGAGGTCGAGGTCATTCGCCTGATGGGCGCCGAGTTCCGCTATGGCGTGGAGGTCGGTCGCGATGTGACACTCGACGAGCTGCGCGAGCAGGGCTTTAAGGCCTTCTACGTGGCTATTGGCTGCCAGGGCGGCCGCCTCGCCGGTATTCCGGGCGAGGATGCCGAGGACGTGACCGTGGCCGTCGACTTCCTTCGCGAGGTTAACAGCGGCAAGATTGATACCCTGTCCGGCCGCACCATTGTGGTGGGCGGCGGCAACGTGGCCATCGACGTTGCCCGCAACGCCTGCCGTTTGGGTTCCGAGCACGTTGAGATGTTCTGCCTGGAGAGCGAGGCCCAGATGCCCGCCAGCGAGGAGGAGCGTCGCGAGGCCGTTGAGGACGGCGCTCACATCAGCTGCGGCTGGGGCCCCAAGGAGATTCACCTGGACGAGGCCGGTCGTGTGTGCGGTATCACCTTCAAGCGCTGCACGCGTGTCTTTGACGACGAGGGCCGTTTTGCGCCCGAGTACGACGAGAACGATCTGTGCCGCGTCGATGCCGACCGTGTCATCATGTCGATTGGCCAGTCCATTGTGTGGGGCGACCTGCTGGCTGGCTCCAAGGTGGAGCTCGGCCGCGGCCAGGGCGCCCTTGCCGATTCCCAGACCTATCAGACTGCCGAGCCCGACATCTTTGTGGGCGGCGACGTTTATACCGGTCCGAGCTTTGCCATCGATGCCATCGCCGCCGGTCACGAGGCCGCCGTGTCCATCCATCGCTTTGTGCAGCCGGGCTCCACGCTCACCATCGGCCGCAACCAGCGCCGCTACACCGCGCTCGACCGCGACGACGTTGTGCTCGAGGGCTACGACAACGCGAGCCGCGAGGTTGCGCATGTGGACCGCGAACGCGAGAAGGCTGCGCCGTTTAGCGAGTACGTCGAGACCTTTACCGAGGAGCAGGTGCGCGCCGAAACCGCCCGCTGCCTGGGCTGCGGTGCCTCAATCGTCGATCCCAACAAGTGCATCGGCTGCGGCCTGTGCACCACCAAGTGCGCGTTTGACGCCATCCATCTGGATCGCGACCGCCCCGAGTGCTCAACGATGGTCAAATACGAGCAAAAGCTCCCGAGCCTCGGCAAGTATGCTTTAAAGCGTGCCATCAAAATCAAGTTCGGTCGTAAATAGGTAACCATGGCGGGTAAGGGGACGGCGCAGACTAGACTTCGCCGTCCCCTTGCTTTGAGTTTGCATCGCATCAACCGTTGTTGAAAGGTTTCTACCTTGCATGAATTGGGAATCGTTTATCACATTATTCGCGATGTTGAGAACGTGGCGCGCGCCAATGGCGTGCGTCGCGTTTCGAGCGTGACGTTGCTACTGGGCGAGGTCTCGGGCGTCGTTCCCGACTTGCTGCTCGACGCTTGGCGCTGGGCAGCAGATAAAAAGCCTATCACCGAGGGCTCGGAGCTTATCGTGGAGCCCGTCGAGGCCGTGACACATTGCGAGGCGTGCGGCTGCGACTACGCGACGGTCGAGCACGGCAAGACCTGTCCCCAGTGCGGTAGCGGCGAGACCTATTTGCTGCAGGGTCAAGAGGTAATGATCAAACAGATCGAGACCCCCGACGAGGACCCGGCAGACGCTGCTCCTGACGGCCTCTCCGACGCCCCCGATGCCGTCGACGCCGCCAACCCACTCCACATCGCCTAACATCCAATGACTACATGGGCTAGAGTTCTAAACATATTTGCTTCGGTTAGTCAAGTCATGTCTGTTTAAACAAAATGGTGGCACGCAGACGCATTGGAATCCACCTAAAAGAGGTCTTAACGAACAGTGCACCTTTATATGTCTTTGAAAGCAATCAGCAAATCACGTTTTAGCAGGCAATAAGCTGTAAACCGGCAACGTAATCAATTTGTAACAAACTTAGACGTTTAAACAGATAAACCAACCATTTGCGAATTTAGCTATAATTCCACAATCCAAACAGGTATACTCCTTTCATGTCGTGTAGGAAATACGTAGACAAAAAGGAGGTTATGTGATGGTAAGTATTGTTCTTGCTAGCCACGGGGACTTGGCAGCTGGAATCAAGCAGACGGGCTCGATGGTCTTTGGCGATCAGCCGTCTGTTGCCGTGGTCTCGCTCGAGCCGAGCATGGGCCCCGACGACTTCCGTGCCAAGGTCGAGGAAGCAGTCGCTTCCTTCGAGGACCAGGAGCAGGTGCTCTTCCTCGTTGATCTGTGGGGCGGCACGCCGTTCAACCAGATCAGCGGACTCATCGAGGGCCACGATTCCTGGGCTATCGTCACCGGTGTCAACCTGCCTATGCTCATCGAGGCATATTCGCAGCGCTTTGACGCAAAGAACACTGCACATGCGATCGCAAAACATCTCGTGACTGAGGCTAAGGCTGGCGTGCGTGTCAAGCCCGAGTCTCTGGAGCCCGAGGAGAAGAAGCCGGCTGCGGCCGCCGCTGCTCCTGCAGGCGCCATCCCTCCGGGAACGGTCATCGGCGATGGGCACATCAAGATCGCCCACGTCCGTATCGACACCCGTCTGCTTCATGGTCAGGTGGCCACCACGTGGACCAAGCAGATCAACCCCAACCGCATCATCGTGGTTTCCGACGGCGTTGCTCACGACGAGCTCCGCAAGACCATGATCGAGCAGGCTGCCCCTCCGGGAGTCCATGCCAACGTCGTGCCCATCAAGAAGATGGCCGAGGTCGTCAAGGACACGCGCTTTGGTGACACCAAGGCCATGCTGCTCTTCGAGAACCCGCAGGATCTGCTCAGGGCCATCGAGGCCGGCGTCGACATCAAGGAAGTCAACATCGGTTCCATGGCTCACTCCAAGGGCAAGGTCGTCGTCACCAACGCCGTCGCTATGGGCGATGATGACGTTAAGACTCTCGAGGCCCTCAAGGCCAAGGGCGTCAAGTTCGAGGTCCGCAAGGTTCCTTCGGATTCCTCCGAGGATCTCGACGCCATGTTGAAGAAAGCTAAGGCCGAACTGGCCGCTCAAGCATAGTAAAGGAGGGTCCGATACATGTCTGCAATCACTATTCTGCTTGTTGCGATTGTCGCGTTGCTTGCCGGTATGGAAGGCATTCTGGATGAGTTCCAGTTCCATCAGCCGCTCGTGGCATGCACGCTTATCGGTCTCGTAACCGGTCACCTTCAGGAGGGCATCCTCCTGGGCGGTTCGCTCCAGATGATGGCCCTTGGCTGGGCTAACGTCGGCGCCGCCGTCGCGCCTGATGCCGCTCTGGCTTCGGTCGCTTCTTCGATCATCATGGTGCTCGCCCTCAACGGTGGCGCCACCGATTCGGCCAAGGCCGTTACCGCCGCCATCGCCGTCGCCGTCCCGCTGTCGGTCGCTGGTCTGTTCCTGACCATGATCTGCCGTACCCTGGCCACCGCTATCGCTCACGCCATGGACGGTTGCGCCGAGAAGGGCGACTTCTCCGGCATCGAGCGCTGGCAGTACGCTGCCATCCTCATGCAGGGCCTTCGCATCGCCATCCCGGCAGTACTTCTGTGCATCATCCCGGCCGAGGCCGTTACCAACGCGCTTAACGCTATGCCCGACTGGCTGTCCGGCGGCATGGCTGTCGGCGGCGGCATGGTCGCTTCCGTCGGTTACGCCATGGTCATCAACATGATGGCCACCAAGGAGACCTGGCCGTTCTTCATCCTCGGCTTTGTCCTTGCTGCCATCCCTCAGCTCACGCTGATCGCCCTTGGCCTCATCGGCATCTCCCTTGCCCTCATCTACCTTGGCCTTAAGGATCTGGCCAAGCAGGGTGGCGGCATGGGCGGTGGCTCCGGTGACCCGCTCGGCGACATTCTGAACGATTACGAGTAGGAGGGGAGTGATACATATGGCAGAGAACAAGATTCAGCTCACCAAGGCTGACCGCAAGAAGGTTTGCTTCCGTCATCAGTTCCTTCAGGGCTCGTGGAACTACGAGCGTATGCAGAACGGCGGCTGGTGCTTCGCAATGATCCCTGCGATCAAGAAGCTCTACACCAACAAGGATGACCAGATTGCCGCTCTTAAGCGCCACCTGGAGTTCTATAACACCCATCCCTATGTTTCCGCCCCCGTCATTGGCGTCACCCTCGCTCTCGAGGAGGAGCGCGCCAACGGTGCCCCGATCGACGACGTCGCCATTCAGGGCGTCAAGGTCGGTATGATGGGCCCGCTCGCCGGCGTCGGCGACCCCGCCTTCTGGTTCACCCTTCGCCCGATTCTGGGCGCTCTGGGCGCTTCCCTGGCCCTGTCCGGCAGCATCGCCGGTCCGCTGCTGTTCTTCTTCGCGTGGAACATCATCCGTTACGCCTTCCTGTGGTACACGCAGGAGTTTGGCTACAAGGTCGGCTCCTCCATCGCCAAGGACCTCTCCGGCGGTCTGATGGGCAAGGTCACCGAGGGTGCTTCCATCCTGGGTATGTTCATCATCGGCGCCCTGGTCGAGCGCTGGGTGTCCATCTCCTTCACCCCGGTCGTCTCCAAGGTCACGCAGTCTGCTGGCGCCTTTATCGACTGGGCTAACCTGCCCTCCGGTTCTGAGGGTGTCAAGGAAGCACTGACGATGTATAACTCCATCGGTGCTAACGCTCTTGATCAGGTGAAGGTCACCACGCTTCAGGCCAACCTCGATCAGCTCATCCCCGGTCTTGCCGCCGTGTGCCTGACCCTGCTGGTCTGCAAGCTCCTCAAGAAGAAGGTCAGCCCGATCGTCATCATCCTGGCTCTCTTCGCCATCGGCATCATCGGTCGCGTCTGCGGCTTCATGTAAGCACGTTTCGGCTTAAGACCGAGAATTGCTAGGCAAGGGCTTTTGAGCCATTGAAACGGACCGCACCCGGTGGGTACACTGGATGCGGTCCGATTGTTTTATTTGGAGGGCGAGGTGCGCATGGCGCAATCTCAGAACAGCACGGTCGATTTGGCAACGCCGGCAACCTGCCTGATGGGGCTTACCAGTCACGGTAACGTAATGGTGGGCAATAAGGCGTTCGAGTATTACAACGAGCGCAATCCCGAGGATTATATTCAAATTCCGTGGGACGAGGTCGACTATATTGCCGCCGAGGTTTTGCGCGGCACCAAGAAGATTACGCGTTTTGCCATCTTCACCAAGGACAACGGTCACTTTACGTTTTCGACGCGCGACGACAAAGAGACGTTGCGCGCGGTCCGCAAGTACGTCGACGAGGACAAGCTCGTGCGCTCGCCCGACTTTATCGACGTGACCGCCAAGGGTGCCAAGAGCATCCCCTCCGTCATCAAAGGCCTTTTCCATAAAGGTAACTAGTCACCTGCGATAGATGGCGGAAAATGCATCCCGGAATTCGTTCTCATTCCGGGATGCATTTTCCTTTTGAGCGCCAGTTGGGAAAGCTTGTCCCATTTTTTAGCCGAATACCGGGATGGAATTTCCCTTACATGTGGTTAGAGGAAACCCCATCCCATTATTTTGCGTTATTCTGGGTTATAATTTTCCGTTATTGAGAAGGCTCTACGGCGATAATTCGCTGCAGAGCCTTCTTGATGAGTGGCCATGCGCTACATGGCCAAGGGGCAAATCTGCTACACTAGTACAACATGCCTCCGTAGCTCAGGGGATAGAGCACCGCTCTCCTAAAGCGGGTGTCGACGGTTCGAATCCGCCCGGGGGCACCAGGGAATATGACGGCGTCGCGGGAGCGGCGCCGTTTCTGGTTTGCGGGGGCCGCCGGCGGATTCGGGCCGTCGACACCCGCGTCACCAATTGCGTCTAGAGCCCTCCGGTAGAGTGTCCAAGCCCTAAAGCCCAGTTGATGCTACGGGGTTTAGAGGCGGACTGAAGCAAGGGGAAGACATGTCCGCTCGGGGTGATAGACTAACGCTGTGGTAAATACAGGACAGTTTGACCGTTTTTCAACCAAGATAGGCGTCCCATGCAACTAAATGCAGCTGATATAGCGCAAAAGAGAATTGACCTCGGCCTCACCCAAAAGGAGTTCGCCGCCGCCCTTGGTATGGGCTCGTCTGGCGAACGCACCGTTCGGCGCTGGGAGTCTGGGGATACTAGTCCAACGGCGGCTGAATGCGCCTTTATCGCATCGCTCGATGCGGGGGCTCCATTTGACCAAGGGGAGCGCAGCGACGCGCCTTTTACCTTCTGCGATCTCTTCGCGGGCATCGGCGGTATACGAATGCCGTTCCAGGAGCTTGGCGGTAGGTGCGTCTTCTCTTGCGAGTGGGATAAGTTCGCCCAGAAAACCTACCGGATGAACTATGGAGAGACCCCGGCGGGCGACATCCGTCAGGTCGCATCAAACGATATACCGGACTTCGATGTCCTGCTCGCAGGCTTTCCTTGTCAGCCATTCTCCCTTGCAGGCGTTTCGAAGAAGCAATCTTTGGGGAGACCCACCGGCTTTGAGGATAAAACGCAGGGAACCCTCTTTTTCGAGGTCGCTCGCATCATACGCGACAAGCGCCCGAAGGCCTTCTTGCTTGAGAACGTTAAGAACCTTACGAGTCACGACGGCGGGAAGACCTTCAAGGTCATACGACAGACGCTTGAGGAGGACCTTGGATACCATATTTTCTGGAAAGTGCTTGATTCAAAAAACTGGACGTGCCAGCACAGGGAGCGCATCTACATCGTGGGGTTCAGGGAGGAAGTTCCCTTCTCGTGGGATGACCTTGAGGTGCCGGGACCGGGACATACGCTAGGGGAAATCCTCGAAGAGCAACCAAACGAACGCTACACCATTTCGGATAAGCTATGGGCCTATCTGCGCGCCTATCGCGAAAAGCATGAGGCGGCGGGCCACGGCTTTGGATACTCGATGGTCGGCCCAGAGGACACGACAAGGACGCTTTCCGCCCGGTACCACAAGGATGGCAGCGAGATTCTGGTCGGGCAGGAAGGAAAAAACCCTCGTAAACTCACTCCCCGCGAATGCGCGCGCCTGCAAGGATTTCCCGATGAGTTCATCATCCCGGTGTCGGATACTCAGGCATACAGGCAGTTCGGCAACTCCGTGACCGTGCCGGTCGTGCGCTCGGTCGCGAAGTTGATGATGGAGGTGTTCTAGGATGGACTATGGAGTACTTGGCGCGTATTTTGACGGTGCTGTCGCGAAAACCCTCGCGGGCGTTGACATCATGGGGGCCAATAAAAGCCACCAGCACGAATTCAACGGCGTGGGGCCTTTGCGCGCGCTTTTCGGAGACGATGACATAAAGGGGATGCGAACTACCTTCGCATATCTCGATGATGGTGCAGACCCTATATTCGACCATGGTTATACCACTTGGTACGACGCCCGCAGGAAGCATCCAACTAGAACTGAGTATAGGCTCTACTACAACGATAATGCTGCCATGGGCATGGCCCGTCCGGGCGACCTCATGGTTTTGGCCCTACACGAAGCCAAGGAGGTCGTAATCCTATTTGCCCGAGCGGGGAGTACGGCGGAATCTCAAGTTCGCTGGCTCTTCGCGCTCGACGGGGTTGGCGAGAAGGGTTTTACGCCCTCTGCTCGGGAGGATACGCGCATCACGTCGATCGCCGCAAGGATTTTGGAGTCCATCGGCATCGAAGTTAGCATGCCGATCGCAGCGGAGAACTTCCTCGACGGTATGATCGAGAAATTCGGCGAGTCCTTCCCCAAAGGGGCAGACTTCTCAGCCTACTCAGCTTCCACCCTTGGAAAGCTCGATTGGACGGGCGACCCGGATGGCTGCTTGGTCGCTTGTTACGAACGCGAAGAGATGCTGTTCCGCGTCTTTGAGCGGCATCTCTTGGAGCGCGACCTCGCGCCATACCTTGGCTCGGCGCTTGATGTTGATGGCGTGCTGCGCACCACTATGTCGGCCTTCCAGCGCCGCAAGTCCCGTGCGGGGACGGCGTTCGAGAATCAACTCTCGATGCTATTCGATGCTAGGGGCATACGCTACTCGGCGCAGAAATACACCGAGGGCAAATCAAAGCCGGATTTCATCTTTCCCTCTATTGACGATTACCACGACCCCAAGTTCCCTGTCGCTCGACTGACGATGCTCGGTGCCAAGACAACCATCAAGGAGCGTTGGCGTCAGGTGCTTGATGAGGCTGACAGAATCGAGGACAAGCATCTTGTAACACTTGAGCCCGCCGTAAGTGAGGATTACACACGAGCTATGGCTAAGGACAGGCTCAGCCTCGTTGTGCCCTCATCGCTGTTCGAAACCTACACGCCCGCGCAAAGGGAATGGCTCATGAGCGTCAACGACTTCTGCAGGCTGGTAGAAGCCCGACAGCACGAGTAGAACCACGAGACGTATTTTAGAAATGAGGCCGGAGACCAGTTGAGTCTCCGGTCTTCTTTTTTCACTCGCAACAGATTCGTCGATCACGAGGTGGGATTTGTATTTGGACTGCGCAAACTCTTGGGCAAGGGTGCTTTTTCCAACGCGGCGGGCCCCCTCGAGCATGATGGCTCGGGATCCATTGCTCGCTTTCCAATCGAGGAGTTTATTGTAGGCCGTACGTCTGAATACTGACATGATTGCCCAATCTAGCTGCTGTATACACGAAATGGGAAGTGTGGTTACCTGATTCAATACACGAAATGGGAAGTATATACAGGCCCTTTTCTACACGAAATGGGAAGTGCGGGTACCGCTGGAGCTTGTTGGGATAGATGGAGCGCATGTGTTGCGTCGCTCAGGTATGCTCATATGTGCCTAGAGTTTCACATGCCGAGAAAGGTTGATGGCTGCCATATCCACATACCAAAACACGGAGCGCTCAGCGCCGTCGACACCCGCGTCACCAATTTCCCCGCGGGGGGGGAGTTTTCGAATCCGCCCGGGGGCACCAGGGAATATGACGGCGTCGCGTGAGCGGCGCCGTTTTTGGTTAGTGGGGGCCGACGGCAGATTCGGGCCGTCGACGCTCGCGTCACCAATCGCGTCATTCGAATCGGCGCTGGGAATTCAGTGCTTTTCCTCATGCAAGTATCTTCCATCTTGCGTCGCCGTCAGCCGTGAGCGGTCGATTTTTACCGATAAACGGCAAATTAATTCAGAAAAAATCAGGTAACTTCAAGAATGGTCAAACTTGATTAACAGCAAAACCACAAGGTAGATGGCTTTATACGGTGAAAAACTCTGACACAATGAGAAAAAGAGTGAAAAATACTGATTGAAAATGAACTTATGTGGCAGTAATCTACATGTCACAGGGTAAGCCCCGGCGCGCAGGCGGCGGCCCTTATCGAATTACGGATATAGATCAGGTGCTCGAACGGGCAGAAACGATCAAGGACGAAGGTAAAGGACGTAGAAGCATGAAGCTTGCAACTCGTATCAACTCCTATTTTCGCGATGGCGACAAGAATCTTGATCGCGTGTTCGCGGAGTTCCAGAGCGTGGGCCTCACGCACGTCGACCTCAACTACCCCGAGCACTGCACAGGTGTCACGGCTGAGGACATGGCCGCCAAGCTCGCAGCTCACGACCTGCAGCTGAACGGCTGCGCGCTGCGCTTCCGCAACGCCTTCCTCAACGGTGACCTGGGCAATGCCGATGATGCCCTTGCCGCGGAAGCCCTTGAGCTCTGCTACGAGGCGTGCGACTACTGCCGCACTGCCGGTGGCAACACGGTGACCATCTGGCTCGGCCACGACGGCTTTGACTACAGCTTCCAGATCGCCTACGCTCGCGTCTTCGACCAGCTCGTAGCCGCATTCCAGAAGGTTTGCGACTACGCGCCCGACCTCAAGATCTCGATTGAGTACAAACCCTACGAGGAGCGCGCGTACGCGTTCATCGACTCCATGGGTATGACCGGCATGATTCTCAACGCTGCAGACCGCCCGAACCTGGGCGTCACGCTGGATTACTGCCACATGCTCATGAAGCACGAGAACCCTGCCATGGCCGCCGACCTGTTCGGCCGCGAGGGCAAGCTCTACGGCATTCACCTAAACGACGGCAACGGTCGCTTCGACGATGGCCTTATGATTGGTACGTCCACGCCGGTGAAGACCCTCGAGTTCCTCTACTACGTGAAGAAGCACGGTTACGACAGCGCAATCTACTTCGACACGTTCCCGGTCATCGAGCCCGCTGCCGGCGAGGCTGCACAGAACGACCAGATGATCCATCTGCTCAACGACGCCATCGAGGCCGTAAGCATGGAGAAGATCCAATCCGTTATCGATGCAAACGACGCGATTAAGGCAGCCGAGCTTGTCCGCGAGCTCTTCTGCGCAATGGGGAGGTAACCAATGAAACGCGACTGGAACGCGATGGCTCAGGGGATTCTGGACGCCGTCGGTGGTCCCGAGAACATCTCGGGCATGACGCACTGCGCGACGCGCCTGCGCCTCAATCTCAAAGACGACGCGGCTTGCGACGACGCTGCGGTCAAGGAAGTCGAAGGCGTTGTGAACACGCTGAACAAGGCCGGTCAGTACCAGGTCCTCATCGGCACTGAGGTCCCGAAGCTGTACGAGAAGTTTGAGCCGCTGGTCAAGGGTTCGGGCGTGGAAATCTCCGCTGCTACCAAGGACGAGGGCGAGAGCATCGTCAGCCAGGTCTTCTCCGCGATCTCCGGCATCTTTGCCCCGCTGCTGCCCGCCATGGCCGGCTCCGGTATCCTGCGCGGCTTCGTTATCCTGGCCGCCCAGCTCGGCATCATCGCTGAGGGCACGGGTACCTACACCATCCTGTACACCCTGGCCATGAGCGTGTTCTACTTCCTGCCCGTGCTGCTCGGCTTCTCCGCCGGCAAGCGCTTCGGCGCGAGCCCGTACCTGTCGGCGCTGCTCGGCGCGTGCCTGCTCTACCCGGACTTCATCGCCCTCATGGGCGACGCGGGCAACGGCGCCATGACGGACTTCTTCGGCATCCCCGTGGTTCTCATGAACTACAACTCCACGGTTATCCCTGCCATCTTGTCTGTCTGGGTCTACTCGTACCTGTACAAGTGGCTCGATGAGCACGTTTCCGAGATGCTCAAGCTCGTCGTGCTGCCCGCCATCTCCCTGATCGTTATGGTTCCGCTCACCATGCTCGTCATCGGTCCCCTGGGCGTCTACGCTGGTGAGGCCATCGCCTTCGTGGTCAACTGGCTGATCGAGCGCAGCTCCGTGTTCGCCGGCGTGCTGGTTGGCGGCGGCTGGTCCGTGCTGGTGTCCATGGGCATCCACTGGGCCGTGAACCCCATCATGATCAACAACATCGCTCAGAACGGCTTCGACTACATCTGCCCCTTCACCTTCGCCTGCAACTTCGCCGTTATCGGCTGCGCCTTCGGCGTGTTCCTCAAGGCCCGCGACCAGAAGCTCAAGAGCTTCGCGATGACCGGTGTCGTATCGATCGCCCTGTCCGCCATCATCGAGCCCACGCTGTTCGGTATGCTCGTGAAGAACAAGAAGGTCTGGCTTGCGCAGATCATCGGCGGTGCCGTCGGCGGCGCGTTCCTCGGTATCATGAAGGTCGTCACCACTGCGTTCACCTTCGGTTCCGTCACTACGTTCCCGGCTTTCGTGAGTTCCGACCCCATGAACTTCGCTTGGGCTATGGTCGGCATGCTCATTTCCGCCGTCGTGGCCGGTGTTCTTGCCTTCGCCTTCACCGGCAAGGAGGATCAGCTCGCCTAAGAGCCCCGGATGCGCCGCCTCTCCTAGGGTCGTTCTCTTCGCTTGAAGAGCGTCGCGCTTACGCGAGGTGTGTCAACCTCGTTCAAATTGT
The DNA here is from genome assembly GCA_902493895.1 of uncultured Collinsella sp. Lineage (GTDB taxonomy): Bacteria > Actinomycetota > Coriobacteriia > Coriobacteriales > Coriobacteriaceae > Collinsella. The sequence continues at coordinate 47,934 of CABUQW010000003.1, forward strand.
GAACGAGAGGGTAGGTCAATCGATTAAGCGGTCGTCATCGCAACAGGTGGCGGCCGCTATTCTGCTTGTGCGTTACACTTTTCGAAAAGAAATGAACGAGCGTGAAGCAGAGTGGTTTGGAGAGGTTCCCAATATGATTCCGTATGAGCGCCAGGAGCGAATTGTAGAGTGCCTGCAGAAGTCGGGCCTCGCGAGGATTTCCGAGCTGCAGGAGGAGCTGCCGGGCGTCTCTATTTCGACGCTACGTCGCGACCTCAAGGAGCTGGAGGCGCTTGGCAAGGTTGAGCATCTTTCGGGCGGCGCGGTGAGGCTCCTCTCGGCTGTCCACGAGGTGAGTATCTCGACGCGTTCGGGCCTACACGGGAGTGAGAAGGAACAGATTGCCCAAGTCGCCTTGCGTTTTGTTGAGGACGGGGACACGCTCTACTTGGACTCGGGTTCCACCTGCACGGCGCTGCTGCGTCTGCTGCTCGACCGCGACGTGACAATTTACACGACGGATGCCTCGGCGTGCCTGATTAAGAGCGAGACGCGCGCCCAGCTCATCGTGGTGGGTGGCGAGTTCAACTATGTGAACTCCTCGTTCTGCGGTTCTATGACCGAATCGATCCTGCGCGATCTGTACTTCGATAAGGCGTTTATCGGGACCAACGCGATTGACGAGGACCGCGGCGTCATGACGCCCTCCTACGTTGAGGCGGCGAAGAAGCGCATCGTGCGCGAGAATTCGAATAAGGCGTACGTGCTGTGCGACAGCTCGAAGTTCCATCAGTTCTCGAATGTTCGCGCGTTTGGGTTCGATGGTGTGTCGATTATCGCGGAGTCCTATGACGAGAAGATCGCCCAGTGCGCGCGCCTGATCACGCCTGGAGCGTAGGGGGTCCGGGCTCAGGTCTGCGGATTGCGGCCCCTGGCTGCTGCTGTCCGCGTAGCGGGATTTCTTCCTAGGGAATACGACAGCGTTTCGTGGTGCGGGCTCCTGCATGATACCAGCTAGATAGGCAAATATGGCAACGTTGTGAATCTGGAAAAGCCTGCAGGTTAACAACGTGGTTAAACGATTAATCAGCCAGACTGTAGATAAAGGTTAAACGATTAATTACCACCGAGTAGATAATCACCGAGCAGATAAGGAGTTCACTATGCTGCTCTGCCCCAGTCTCATGTGCGCCGACTACGGCAATCTGCGTGCGACCGTCGAGGATCTCGACGCCGCCGGCATCGACATCTTCCATTGCGACGTGATGGACGGCAGTTTCGTTCCCAATTTCGCCATGGGTCTCGAAGACATCAAGGCCGTGCGAGCTGCCACCAACAAGCTCGTCGACGTGCACCTTATGGTCGAGAATCCTGCCAGCAAGGTTGAACTTTTCGCCTCCGCCGGCGCGGACATCATCTATATCCATCCGGAGTCCGAGCGTTACGTGGTCAAGACACTCGCCGCGATTAAGTCCCTCGGCAAGAGCGCCGGTATCGCCGTGAACCCCGACACCTCTATCTCCGAGATCGAGGAGATGTTGAACCTCTGCGATTACGTGATGGTCATGACGGTGAATCCGGGTTTTGCCGGTCAGAGCTTTATCGAGTTCACGAACGACAAGGTGCGTCGCCTTGCCGCGCTGAAGGAGCGCTTTGGCTTCAAGCTCATGATCGACGGCGCCTGCTCGCCCGAGCGCGTGCGCGACCTGTCCGCCATTGGCGCGGACGGATTTATCTTGGGCACCAGTGCGCTGTTTGGCAAGGACGCTGGTTACGAGGAGTGTCTGCGCCGTTTGCGCGCCGGCGAGGTGTATTAGAAGCGGAACGGCGAATTAGGACGGATTGAGCGCGCGGCATGCGCGAATGGTTCTTATGGAAAGGGGTCTCTTTTGAAGATCGGTATTGGAAACGACCACGTCGCAGTCGAGTACAAGGAAGCCATCACGGCGTATATCCAGGAGAAGTACGGCTACGAAGTCGTGAACTTCGGTACGGACAGCACCGAGCGCTTTGACTATCCCATCGCGGGTGAGGCCGTGGCGGACGCTGTCATGTCCGGCGAGGTTGATCGCGGTATCGTTATCTGCGGTACGGGTGTGGGCATCTCGCTTGCCGCCAACAAGGTGCGCGGTATCCGTTGCTGCACCTGCTCTGAGCCGTATTCCGCTCGCCTGTCGCGCGAGCACAACAACACCAACATGCTCGCATTTGGTGCTCGTGTGGTAGGCATCGAGCTGGCCAAAATGATTGTCGACGCCTGGCTCACCGGCGAGTTCGAGGGCGGCCGTCACCAGCGACGCATCGATATGATTCGCCAGATCGAGGCTCGTCAGCTCGTACGTGCGGAGGAAGCACGCGGCTGGTAGCGGAAAAGCCCGTCACCCGTGTGGTGGCGGGCTTTTTGCATGTCGCGCGTGGGATAGAGCACATGCGAGAGAAAAACGCGGCTATTCGCTGCCCGCTGTCTAGCTGCTCGCGCGTTGCACGAGCTTAACGGGGACAAGCGTCTCCATCTCGGGCTCTTCGCCGCGCAGCAGGGCGAGCAGGGCCTGACATCCCTCGTGCGCGAGGCGCTCGGGGAAGCGGCGGATGGTGCTGATTTGCGGCGTCGGAAGCTGCGCGTAAACCGAATCGTCGAAGCCGATGAGACGGACGTCTTCGGGTACGCGCTTGCCGGCGGCAACGAGCGCACGCAGCGCGCCCACGGCTGCGTGGTCGCTATGGGCGAAGACGCCGTCGACGGGGTAGCCCGTGGAGAGGAAGTCGGTCACGAGCTCTTCCGACTCGATGATGCTCGGCTGCTTACCCGAGACAAACAGCTGGTAGTCGCGGCGTAGCGGCATTCCGTGCGCGGCGAGCGCCCGCTCGTAGCCCATCTGGCGCTCGTTGCCGGGGTAGTTGGCGGTAAAACTCGAGATGCTCAGGATGTCCTTGCAGCCGCGCTCGATGAGGTGCTCGGTCGCCATGTAGCCACCGCCGATGTTGTCGGAGCCCACGTGTGGGAAACCGAGGTCGTTTTCGGGCGCACGGTCGATGCAGACCACGGGGATTCCGTGGGGGACGAACTCGCCGTCGAGCCTGCGCAGGCCGGAGATACAGATGATACCGTCGGCCTGCTTGCTTGCCAGCGTGCGGAAGTAGTCACGCTCGCGGGCGGGGTCATTGGCGCTGTTGCAAACAAAGACCGAGTAGTCCTCGGTTGCCAGCTCGCGCTCCACATGCAGGGCGATCTTGGAAAAGAAGTCGTTGGAGATGTCCGGCACGATCATGCCGATGGTCCGGGACTGGGCCATACGGAGGCTCTTCGCCGCCATGTTCGTGACGTAGCCGTATTCCTTTAGGGCGGCTTCCACGCGTTTGCGGGTGTCTTCGGAAAAACGGCCGCTGCCGTTGATGACGTGGGAGACCGTGGCGACGGATACGCCGGCCGCGACGGCAATCTGGCGCATGGATGGGCGCTTGCCTGGTGTGGGCATGGGGCCTCCTGCTGCTTTCGGGTGGTTAACAGATTAACCGAGATTGTAGCGCATGCGCGATGCCGTAATGGGTCGCTTCGAAGTCGTTTTGTCGCGCTCGGTCTGCACCTTGGATAAGAAGGAGTTCGTCGAGCACTCCGATCCGGAGCGCACGCGCGCCAACATCCCGCTGTTCCAGCAGGGCATCATGATACAGCAGCTCAACTCCGAGAAGCTCGTGGTCGAGACCATGGTGAAGTTCTGCGGCTAGTAATTACTGCATTACATATTCTGTTGTCACCTGGGAGGCTTGTTTTTGCGGGCCTCTTTGTGTTGCTATGGAGCCCTGGCCTGTCGATAAACAAAGCGCCCGCTTGCCGGGGAGCAAGCGGGCGCTTCTGAGCGAATATGTTTGCGGCGAGAGCCGTAATGAGCGGTGAGGTGGCGACTAGTTGGTCGTACCGGAATCGTCGCCCGTGCCCGTGCCCGTGCCCGAGCCCGAGCCAGAAAGTGCGACCGTCAGCGTAATCGTGCTGTCGGTGGACTGCTTGCCGGTGGGGGAGACGCCCGTAACGGTGGCATCCTCGTTACCGCTTACGGGATTGCCGTTCTGGTCACAGAAGCCGATGTTATAGAAACCGGCGTTGTTGAGCGCGGTGACGGCGGCGGAGATGCTCTTGCCGTACAGGTTGCCCGGAACACTGGCCTTGCCGGACTTCTTGGCAATGACGACGGTAATCGTGGCGCCGGGCTTCTGCTTGCCGCTGGGGTTCCAGCTGATCACGGTGCCCTCGGTAACCGAGTCGTTCTCCTGGTAGCTCACGTCGACGCCAAAGCCTGCCATATCGAGGGCGTTGCGCGCCTGGGCCTCGGTCATGTCGGTCAGGTCGGGGACGGACGTGGTATCCGGGCCGCCCGAGACCTTGTACGAGATGGTCGTGCCTTTCTCGACTTCCTTACCGGCTCCGGTGCCCTGCTCAAAGACCTGGCCCTCATCGGCCTCATTGGCCTCCTCGGAGGCGTTGCCCTTCAGGCCAACGCTTGCCAGCGCGGCCTCGGCCTGGTCTTTGGTCAGGCCGACAAGCTGGGGAACCTCAACCTTCTCGGAGGGCTTGGGGCCCTTGGAGATTACCAGGTTCACCTTGGTTCCCTTGGCCTTCTTGGTGTTGCCGTTGGGCGTCTGCTCGGCGACCTTGCCCTCGTCGACATCGTCGTTGTAGCTTTGGTCGATGGTGCCGACCTCGAGGCCGGCTTCCTTGATCAGCTCGACGGCAGTCTGCTGGTCCTTGCCCAGCACATCGGGCACGGTGACCTGCTCGCCGCCAAAGAGTCCTGTGGCAAAGGCCACCACGATGCCGATGACGGCAACGGCTGCCACCACGGCGGCGATGATCTTGTTCTTGTTGGATTTGGGCTTTTCGACCTCGTAGGAGCCGGTGGAGCCCGAAACCGAGCTACGGGCGGTATTTTGGCCGCTCACGCCCGAGACGGGACGCACCATGGCGCGCGTCTGATCGGAAAGCTCGCGAGTCTTGGTGGCGCCCAGCTCACCGGGGGCACCGATGATGCGCGTGGGCTCCGAGACGTTGACGGCACGGCCCGACAGGTAGCTGTTGAGCACCTGACGCAGCTCGTCGGCGGTCTGGAAGCGGTTTGCCGGGTCTTTCTCCATGCACTTGAGGATGATGCGCTCAAGGTCGGCGTCGACACCGGAGTTGATCTGGCTCGGCGGAATAGGCAGCTCGTTGACCTGCTTGAGTGCGACCGAGATAGCGTCGTCACCGTCAAAGGGAACGCGGCCGGTGGCGCACTCGTACATCACGACGCCCAGCGAGTAGATATCCGAGGTGGGGCCGAGGTCCTGACCGCGGGTCTGCTCGGGGCTGACGTAGTGAGCGGTTCCCAGCACGTTGTTGTCTTGCGTGAGGTGGCTGTTCTTGGCGCGCGCGATGCCAAAGTCCATCACCTTGATGTTGCCGTCGGGCAGCACCATGATGTTCTGCGGCTTAATGTCGCGGTGGATGATCTCGTGCTTGTGGGCGACCGAAAGCGCGGAGCTAATCTGCGAGCCGATCTGGGCGACCTTCTTGGGGTCGAGGGCGCCGTGGCTCTTGATGCCGCTCTTAAGGTCGGTGCCGCGCAGGTACTCCATGACGATGTAATAGGTGTCGCCGTCCTTGCCCCAATCGTAGACGCCCACGATATAGGGGGAGGAGAGACCGGCTGCTGCCTGGGCCTCCTGCTTAAAGCGTGCGGCGAAGGTTGCGTCGCCAGCATACTGCGGCAGCATAATCTTGACGGCTACCGTGCGGTCGAGGACCTGGTCCTGTGCACGGTAGACGGTCGCCATGCCGCCTGTCCCCACCTTATCCTTGAGGAGGTATCTTCCCCCGAGGACCCTCTGTTCCATTCCTGCTCCTAACATAACTATTCGCTCAACGATGTGTGTAGTACCTACGATGTGGCCGCTGGGGCCGTGTGGCGCGTTGCCGCTAACTCTTCGGCCGCGGCGCGCCTCGGGTGTCCGATTCGATCATGGGCATCACGCTCCCTGTGCGGCAAGCGCCGCGGTCAGGACGATGCCGGCGATCTTGGCGGCCTTGACGTCATGCTTGTCGTAATCCTCTAAGGCCACCGAGATGGCGACTGTGGGTGAATCGTAAGGTGCAAAGCCAACGAACATCGAATTGACGTTGGTGCCGCCAATCTCGGCCGAGCCGGTCTTGCCGGCGACCTTGACGCCGGGGATCTGGGCATCGGTGCCGGTGCCGGACTGGACGACGGCAAGCATGGCCTGCTTGACCTGGTCGGCCGTGGCGGAGCTGACGGCCTGACCCAGCGAGCGGGACTGCGTGGTCTTGACCACGGTTCCGTCCGGGGCGAGTACCTGGGCTACAAAGTACGGGTCCATGACCACGCCGCTGTTAGCGATGGCGGCGGCAATCACGGCGTTTTGCATGACGGTGGTCTGCGGGCCGGGCGTGTGGTCCATGCCGACAGGCTGGCCGGCGCCGGCCCAGGCGGTCTCCCACTCGGTCATGAGCGACGGGTCGGCCATGATGGAGGCCGCGGAGGTCAGGTCCTGGCCGAGCTTTTGGCCATAGCCAAAGGCGTTGGCAAACTGCACGAGCGTGTTTGCGCCAACTTCGTTTGCCACCTGGCCAAAGACGACGTTGGAGGACACGGCAAAGGCCTGCTGCAGGCTGATGGTGCCGTAGCTCTCGTTGGCATAGTTGGTGACCGGTGCGTTGCCGATGTCCATGGAGCCGGGCGCCTGGTAGGTGCTGGTAAGGCTGGCGGTACCGGTCTCGAGTGCCGCGGAAAGCGTAACGACCTTAAACGTTGAGCCCGGCGTGTACAGCGCGTCCATGGCGCGATTGTACATGGAGCCGTCCTCGCCGCCGCCCGTCTGCAGCAGAGCATCGATGTTGGTGTTGTCGTATGTGGGCGAGCTGGCACATGCGAGAACCGCGCCGGTACGCGGGTCGATGACCACTACAGCGCCCTTAAAGCCCTTGAGTGCCTGCTCGGCCGCCGTCTGGATGCGCGAGTCGATGGTGAGCTTGGCGGTGTTGCCCGGCTGGGTCTGGCCCGCGAGCGACGCGATGGCGTTGTTCCAGCTGGAGTAGTCCTTAGAACCGGTGAGCGTGTCGTTCATGACGCTCTCGATGGCGGTGGTGCCATACTGCTGGCTCACGTAGCCAACCACGTGTGCTGCCAGGTTACCGTTGGGGTAGGAGCGTACGTAGGTGCCGTCCTCCTGCTGCAGCGACTCGGCCAGCGTCACGCCGTCGGACGTGATGATGGAGCCGCGCTGGATGTACTTGGAGCGGGCGATGGTGTGGTTGTTGGTCGGCATGTCTTGATAGTCCTTGGCCTTAATGACCTGGACATAGGTGAGGTTGCCGATAAGGATGGCGAACAGCGCCGTAAAGGCGAGCACCGCGCGGGTTAGACGGTTGGCGAGCGCCACGCGGCCGAGCACACCGGATTCAGGCGTGTCGAGCAGGCGACGGCGCATGCGCGAGCCGACGGAATGGCTGCCGCTGCCGTAGGAAGACGAGGTGGCAAAGCGCGTGCCCGTCGGGGCGGCGGCAGATGCGACCTGATCATCGGTGATGGCGGCCATGGTGCCGGTGCCGGTAAGCTCGGCCTCGCGTCCGGTCGCCTCGTCACCGGCGCGCAGCAGGAGCGCGACGATGATAAAGCTCGCCAGCAAAGAGGAGCCGCCCTGGCTCATAAAGGGCAGGGTGACGCCGGTCAGCGGGATTAGGCGGGTTACGCCGCCAACGATCAAGAAGGCCTGGAAGCTGATGGCTGCCGTAAGACCGGTGGCGCTAAAGGCGGCAAGGTCGGACTTTGCGCGGGCAGCTGTGGTCAGGCCGCGAACGGCAAAGAGCATAAACAGGATGAGCACGGCGCCGCCGCCCAAAAGGCCCATCTCCTCGCCGATAGCCGAGAAGATAAAGTCGGACTCGACGACAGGGATGTTGTTGGCCATGCCGTTGCCGATGCCAACACCGACCAGACCGCCATCGGCAAGCGAGAAGAGCGACTGGACGATCTGGTAGCCCTGGCCCTGGGCGTCCTTAAACGGATCGAGCCAAACCTGGAAACGCACCTGAACGTGAGACAGGAACTTGTAGGCGCCCACGGCTCCAACGGCTAAGAGCGCAAGGCCGATAACGACATACGAAAAGCGCCCCGTGGCAACGTAGAGCATCAGCAAGAAGATGGTGTAGAACAGCACGGCCGAACCCAGGTCGCGTTCGAAGACGACGACGAGCAGGCACACACCCCACACGGCAAACAGCGGCAGCAGCAGTCGCAGGCGAGGGATCTTAAAGCCCAGGATCTTGCGGTTGGAGATGGAGAGCAGCTCGCGGTTCTCGGCCAGGTACCCGGCCAGGAACAGCACGATAAAGACCTTGGCGAACTCGCCGGGCTGGATGGTAAAGCCCGCGATGCGAATCCACAGCTTGGAGCCCGAGATCGTGGTGCCGATAAAGATAGGCAGCATCAGCAGAATGATGCCGATGATGCCAAAGGTGTACTTGTAGCGCATGACTACGTCGAGGTTTTTGACCAGTGCGAGCGTTCCCACCATGAGCGCCACCGAGACAAACAGGATGATGAGCTGTGAGATGGCGAGAGCGGGGGCGAGACGCGTCACGAACGTGATGCCGATGCCCGAAAGTATAAATACGATGGGTAGGATGGCGGGGTCGGCGCCGGGCGCCAAGATGCGCACGGCGATATGTGCCGCAGCGAAGGCGGCAAAGAGGCCGATCGGCACGGCGAGCGTCTCAAAGGAGATGGCGGCGCCCGCGGTGAGCACGTACATCGCATACAGCAGGATGACGGGGAACGCCGAGGCGATGAGCAAGAGCAGCTCGGTGTTGCGGCGACTCATAAGCGGCACTCCCTTTCTAGTTCTTTTCGGAGGCTTCGGCCTCGGCGGACTGTTCGGCGGTTTTCTCGGAATCTGATTCGGAGGTCGATCCCTGATTGGTGTTGTCGCGAATCGTTTGCGCGTCGATCACCTGGCGGGTCTGCTCCTCGTCGATCTGGTGGCGGTACTTGGATATCGTGTCCTGCGCATCGTCGACACTTGTTTGCGGAATGCCCGCCTTGAGTCGGTTTTGCGTGTCTTCGGGCAGGTCGGACAGCTTGATGCTGGTTTCGCTTTCGAGCCAGTGGAGCTTGAGTCCGAGCGGCTTGCCGGGCAGGCCGCGCCAGACGGCGACATTGCCCTGGTAGGTACCCAGGTAGTACGAGCCGGTGACACCCGTGTAGGCCCAGACGCCAGCTGCCAGCACAAAGACGAGGGCCAGGATGGCGGCGATAGTAATGTTGCGGCGACGCACGCGTTGCGCCTCGCGCATAACGCCATCGTCAACCAGGTCAACGACTACTACGGTCACGTTGTCGTGGCCGCCGGCGGCAAGCGCCGCGTCCACTAGGTTGTCGACGCAGATTTGCGCGGTTGAGGACTGCGTGGCGATGTTCTCGATATCGCTATCGGGAATCATGCTCGAAAGGCCGTCGGAGCACAGGATCAGACGGTCGCCTTCCTCGATATGCAGAGTGAAGTGGTCGGCATACATAGCGGGGTCCGAGCCCAGCGCGCGGGTGATGACCGAACGGTTGGGGTGGACGCGAGCCTCATCTGCCGTGATCTCGCCGGCGTCCACGAGCTCCTCCACGTAGGAGTGGTCGCGGGTCACGCGGATGAGCGTGCCCTCGTGGAGCAGGTAGGCGCGAGAGTCACCCACGTGGGCGATGGCGAGCGTGTCGTTTTCGATATAGGCGCAAGTGGCTGTGCAGCCCATGCCGGGCTTGCCCAGGCCGTTCAAGGCGGCCTCGATTACGGCGGCGTTAGCAGCCTCGACGGCTGCCGCCAGGCGTGCGGCGTCGGCAGACTGAGGAGCTGTCTTGGCGATGGTCTCGACAGCGATAGAAGAGGCTACCTCGCCGGCGGCGTGACCGCCCATGCCGTCGCATACGCAAAAGAGCGGCGACTGCACCAGGTAGGAATCCTCATTGTGCGGGCGCACGCAGCCAACGTCAGAGCGGGCGCCCCACATGAGTTGCGTGGTGGTGCCGGCATCATAGGTCGAGTCGGTCTCGATGCGTTCCTCGGTCAGGGGCTCAAAGCTCATGGTCGACCCGGGGTCTTTGAGCTTGGCCTCAACGGCGGCAACGTCGATCTCTGCTGTGTCACCGGGAGAGACGGTGTCGGTCTCGGCGTTTGATTCAGAATCGCCGGTGTCCGGGGAGCCGGGCTCCTCGGACACGCGGGCGGTCGACTCGTCGTCTTGCGGGCTGACGTCTATAGGCTCGGGCGCCGGCGTAGACGCGGGCGCAACCTCGGATGCCGGGGCTATGGGAAACGCCGGCGCGGCGGGCTCGGGTGCTGCAAACACCGCAGCGCTCTCGTTGATTGCCACGGCGACGGGCTCTGCAAAGTGAGCCGGCGCCGGGGTTGCTTCGGGCGCTGTGGGCTGCTCCGCAGCATGTGCGCCGATGGGCGCCGCTACGGCATCCCCTTCGTCCTCGTTATCGGCGAGATCCGAAATATCATGCGTTACATGCGAAAGAGGCAGGGAGAACACGGTGTCCTCGGGTTCCACGGGTGCGGAGCCCGCCGGAGCGGCGTGGGCCGGCGCAGCTGTGGTGGCGGCCGGTGCCTCGGTCATAGTTGCGGACTTGTTCTCCTCGTCGATCATCGACGGTTCACCTTCATGACCACGTCGCCAATCTGGACTTCGTCGCCCTCGCGCAGCGTTGCGGGCTCCACGAGCTGGCGGCCGTTGACGAGCGTGCCGTTAAGCGAGTTGAGGTCCTCGATGATGAGCGCCGGGCCCTGTAGCGAAAAGCGCGCATGCGAGGCCGAGACGAACGGTTCGTTGATGCAGATGTCCGAAGATGGCGAGCGACCGACGATGACGGGGCCGAGCATGTCTACGTGGATGCCGCGGATACCGCGCGGACCCTTGTCCACATCGATCGTCCAGATAGCCGAGTCGCGGCGCTGTCCACGCACAAGTCCCACGCCGGTCTTCATGACGGCGAACAGAAAGATATAGAGCAGGGCGACCAGGACGATGCGGCCTGCAAAAAGGACGATATCGATGTTCATAAGCGACTATCCCCTAAATTCAAAGGTACTCAGGCCAAACGTCAGCAGATCGCCGTTGCGCAGCGGGCAGCGCGTAATGCGGCGGTTGTTGACGAGCGTGCCGTTGGTGGAATTGAGATCCTCGATCGACCAATCCGAGCCCGTAAAGGTGAGCTGGGCGTGGCGGCGCGACACGTTGGGGTCGCGCAGGGCAATGTCGGAAACTGAGCGCTCGCGACCGATGGTCACCTGTGCGGAGGTGATGCTATGGCTCTCGCCGCTCACGACGTCGACGAGCTGGGCGAGCGGGCGCTGCGGGGCGCGAGTGCTCGCCATGTTGGAGGCGATACCGGCTGCGGCGCCTAGGCCCACGGCGGCACCGGTCGCGGCGGCTCCGCCCATGCCGGCAAGCGCGTCACGCGAGACGGTCTGCGGCACCGGGATGGGAGCGGCGGGGTCGGGGACGCTAGGCGCGAAGGGGTCTGCCACGGCAAGCGGGTCGGGAGCGGCGGCGCGAGGCGTCGGCTGCTGCTGGGGCATGGCGGCGGGGCGCTGCTGCTGCGGGGCGGCAAACTGCTGCTGGCCGGCGCGCGGGGCGCTGGCGGCACGGCTTGCCGCGGAGTTGTTCTGGCCCAGGCCGTTTTGATAGGCGCGCTCTTCTTCGTACAGGCGGCCGAGCGTGGGGGCATCGACGTTCTCGGCAAAGACCGAGAACTTGCCGGCACGCAGCTGCGGATCGATCATAAAGCGCACGAGGGGCTCGCCGACAAACACATAGCGGCGCTTTTCGGCCTGTGCCTTCACAAACTCGCGGACCTCGCGCGAAAGCTCGGGGTAGAACGGGGCGAGCATGGGATCGTCGTCGGCGGCGATAAGGATGGTATAGAGTGCCGGCGCCGTGTTGACGCCGTTGATCACCAGAGTCTGATCCTCCATGTCGCGAGCGGCCTGCTTGGCAAGCTTCTTAAAGGAGAACGGGGCACGGGTGGCACCGAAGATGCCGGCCACGTGGTCCTCGAAGATGTTCAGGAAGTTCACGAAAGATCACTCTCCGTATAGGTTCTTTGGTATCCGAGCAAATATAGGCATATCCCAACGATTATAGAGGATAGGATTCCCGCAACCGCCGCCTTGGCGATGACCGCGGCTGCAAGGCCGGCAATTTCCATATGGTGTGCAAGACAGGACGCCGCCGCGCAGCCGATGCCGGTGACAGCGATGGCGGCGATTGCGGCAAGGTTTGAGCCCTGATCGGCACGCTTGGCATGGGCATTGAGCAGCGCGGATGACGCTGCGGCAGTTGCCGCGACCAGCACAAAGGCAGCCCAAAGGAGCGGGTCTCCCAGCGCTGCGGCAACGTTACCGAGCCCCAGCACGCCTCCGGCTGAAAGCGCGACCGTGGCCAGACGGGCAAAAAGCTCGCCCATGCCCGTTGCCGCGGCGGCGCTTGCCGGGCCGAGCCAAAATGACGCGACGCCGGCGGCGACCCCAGCTGCCAGGAAGGTATTGCCGGTCAGACAGCCAAGCGCGAGTGCACAGGTGAGCGCGGCGCTCGCGGCAGCCTCGGTGCGACCCCAGGCGATCCACCAACCGGACATGGCGGCGGCAAAGATCACCGCGACGGGCAGCATCGACAGGATGCCCTGCGCCTGCATGGTGGCGTTGGCCATGAGCACCAAAAAGCCCACAGCCGAGATGGCCGAGCCAATCTGGGGGGCCAGGCCAGCCGCCACTCCGATCGCGATGGCCGCAATGACCAGGCCGGGAAGCGCCGCGACCCCGGCCGTTTGCATCAGCAAAAAGCTAAAGGTGCCGCACGTTAGCGCCGAGATAGTGCGCATGGTGTAGTCGCGCGCATGGCTCCAGCGCGTGCCCGCCCAGCCGAGTGCGGGGTCGACCTCGATGGCGTCGTCCTCGTAGTGCGACGGCTCGATATCGTCGAGCTCCTGCTCGTCATCCGAAAGTTCGCCAACCATTTGCTCCAGGCTGCGACGGCCTTCGCGCACGCTGCCCAGACCGGCAAGGAGCTGGTCGCAAAATGTCTCGACGCTGCTGGGGCGGTCCTGCGGCATGGGGGAGAGCGCGCTCATGAGCGCGGCCTCGGCTCCCGGGGGAAAGTGTGGTATCAGCTCGCTGGGATAGGTGGCGCCGCCGATGATGCGGTCGAGCGAGTCGGCGGGCGTGGCCGCCATAAAGGGAGCGCTGCCGCACAGGCCCTCATAGATTACACAGGCGAGGGCAAAGACATCGGCGCGCTCATCGACCGTGCCGGTCTCGATATCGAGCTGCTCGGGCGGCATGTAGCCGATGGTGCCGCCGCGCGAGCCGCCAAAGCCACCGGCGGACGACAGTCGCGCCATGCCAAAGTCGGTGAGCTTTACATTGCCCGAGTGGTCGATGAGCACGTTGGCGGGCTTAATGTCCAGGTGGAGTACGCCATTACTATGGGCGAAGGTGAGCGCCTGGCCTAGGGCATCGGCAATGGCCGCGGCCTCGTCAAAGGTAAGTGAGTGACCGTCCACGCGGTGCAAAAACTCGGCCAGCGACATGCCATCGACATATTCCATAACTAGGTAGGCATAGGCTGTGTCGTGCGTAAAGTCGATGACCTGCACGATGTTGGGATGTTGAAGCATGGCGGCAGTGTGCGCCTCGCGCAGGACATCCATGATGTCGCTGGCGGGCATGCCGACACCGTTAATAAGGGGGATGCGCTTAATGGCGACGCGGCGGCGCAGGTGCGTGTCGCGGCAGATCTCGATGGAGCCAAAACCGCCGGTCGCAAGTGTCTCGAGCGGCTGGTACCGCTTGAGCAGCTCGCGAGAGCTGGTGCCCTCCAAAGGAACGTCCGGCGAGAACCGGGCGGTATGTTGCGAGAAAAGCGGCATGGCCAACCCTCGTGCGTTTAAAGTTCGTTTGCGAGCGGCGGGCGCGGGGCCGAGCCGTTCGCGGTGGCATAGATGCTGCTAGTGTAGCACGCTCGGGTGCATGGGGAGGATAGCGGGATGCGAGGCTGCCTGCCTGGCTTGGCCTTAGCGCTTCTTCTTGTTCTTCTTCTGCTTGCGCTGCTTGCCCTTGGTCTCCTGGGGCTTGTCGCCCTGTTTGGCTTCGGCAGCGGCCTTTTCTGCCTTCATCTTCTTGCGCTTGGTCTCGATGCGGAGTTTTTTGTTGATGCGCGCCTTAAGGAAGGGACCGAACTGCTCGGCATCGCCGCGGACAAAGGTGTCCTTAGGGATCGTCACGCCCTGGTCGGCGAACATGGCCACAAAGATGCGCTCGCCGTCGAGCACGTGGTCGAGCTTTTCAAACGGGAAGAACTGTGACTTGCCGCTCTTGCCCCAAACCATCAGGCCGTCCTCGTTGGCGGCGACGCGGCGATAGCGGCCACCCATGGACTCGTCGGCCTCAACGGCGTCGATAAAGTCGCGGGCGAGGGTGTGGTGCAGGTTTTTGCTCCACCAGGCCAAAAAGGTGCCGAACACGATCAGGACGACGCCAAACTTGATCCAGTTGCCGCCGGCCACCAGCATGCCGATGCCGATGAGCGCGGCAACTGCCGCGGCGACATACAGCGAGCCGCGACGCCTGGGCGAGGCGACCAGGCGGGCGAAGTCGGTGACCAGGTCGTTTTCGTACTGGTACTCGTTGAGGTACAGGATGCCGTCATCGGCTGCGGCCTGCTCCTCGAGCGCGACCTCGACCTGGTCGGCTGCTTCGGAGGGAACGAGGTTGCTCTCTGCGTCTGCCATGCTCTTTGGACTCCTATCGCGGCGGGCTCGCCGTACGGGTTATTATGGAATGCAGTATGCCGTGCGACCGCATGGCCGCCGCGGCAACAAGACTCAGTATACCCGGGGGAGCACCCATGGAATCGTTGTACCGAAAGTATCGCCCGCTCACCTTTGACTCCGTGGTGGGCCAGCAGCATATCGTCTCGACGCTCGAGCACGCCATCACCGAGGGGCGCCTGTCCCACGCCTACCTGTTCTGCGGACCGCGCGGCACGGGCAAGACCACCATGGCGCGCATTCTGGCCAAGGCGCTGCTGTGCCGCAATGCCGAGGCGGCGCGCGCCGAGGGTGCAAGCGGCTGCATGCCCGACGGTACTTGCGAGGAGTGCGAGCTCATTGCCGAGGGTAACCACCCCGATGTCTACGAGCTCGATGCCGCAAGCCGTACCGGCGTGGACAACGTGCGCGAGGAGATCATCAACTCCGTCAACTTTGCCCCAGTGCGCGGCAAGTACAAGATTTATATCATCGACGAGGTCCACATGCTCACGACGGCGGCGTTCAACGCGCTGCTCAAGACGCTTGAGGAGCCGCCGGCACACGTGATCTTTGTGCTGTGCACCACCGACCCGCAAAAGATTCTGGAGACCATTCTCTCACGCTGCCAGCGCTTCGATTTCCACCGCATCGGCAACGAGGATATCGAGCATCGCCTGTCTTACGTGTGCGAGCAGGAGGGCTTCGATTACGACGACGAGGCACTCGCCATTGTGGCGCGCCATGCCAAGGGCGGTATGCGCGACGCGCTTTCCACGCTGGAGCAGCTGAGCGTCTTTGGCAACGGTTCTGTGCATGCGGACGACGCCCGCTCGCTTTTGGGCGAGGTTTCGGACCAGATTCTGGGCGAGTTTTCCCGCGCCATTGCCGATCGCGATGTTGCCGAGCTCTATGGACTGATCCGTGCGCAGGTCGAGGAGGGCAATGACCTGCTGGAGCTGACGCGCGACCTGGTGGCGCATGTGCGCGACGTGTACGTTGCCTGCGTTGCCGGTGCCCGTGCCGAGCTGTTTGAGGGCGGCTCCGAGCAGGCCGAGGCGCTTGCTGCCGAGGCCGCTGCCTTTGGCGAGCATCCTGCCGACCGCCTGGCCCGCGTGCTGACGGTGCTCGACGATGCCGCACTGGAGATGAGGGGCGCGAGCGACGTGCGCCTGGTGCTCGAGATTGCCTGCACGCGTCTGGCGCGTCCCGAGGCCGATTTAACGATTGAGGCATTGGCCGAGCGCGTGGCACGCCTGGAGGCCATGATTGCCAACGGCGCCGTGCCGGCGAGCGTGGCTGCTGCTCAGGCCGCCGCGCCTGCAGCATCCGTACCCGCTGCTGCCCAACAGCCGACGCTCATTTCGGGCGCTCGTGCTGCCGCTCCGGCGGCATCCGCTGCCCCCGCTGCTACGTCCGCGCGCCAGGGCGGTATGCCTTGGGACCGCGGCGCTGCTGTTCCGGCTGCCCAGCCTGCGACCAAGTCCGCGGCTCCTGCGCCGGCGCCCAGACCTGTAACGCCTGCACCTCAGCCCGTTGCGGCTCCGGCTTCCGCGCCTGCTGCATCGACCGTGTCGGTGTCCAAGCCCAACAACGCCGCCCAGGTTGCCGCCGCCGGTGCTGCCGAGACCCCCGCGGTTGAGGACGCCGGCGAGCTCCAGCGCAAATGGGCCGAGGTCGTCGAGCGCGTCAAGGCTCGTCAGGCCTCCTACGCAGGGCTTTTGCTCAACGCCCGCGCCACGGCCGACGACGGCTCCGAGCTCACGGTCTCGTTCCCCGCGGGTTCGACTTTTGCCATCAAGATGCTCGGTCGCGCCGATACGCAGTCGGTGGTCCTGCCGACGGTCTGCGCGGTCTTCGGTCGTCGTACCGTCGACTATGTCCTGGATGGGGGTGGCGCGCCGGCTCCTCAACATGAGGAGCATTCTCCATCTGCACGGGCTGCGGTATCTGCGGACCCGCAACCCGTGTCCTCGGTGCCCCCTGCATCCTCGAGCGCCAGCGCGACGCAGCCAAAAGCGGCGCCGGTAGCGGCACCGACCCCGTCGGCGCCTGAACCCGCTGCGCCCAAACCGGCTGCTCCGATCCCCGCGCCCAAGTCCGCTGCCGCGCCTGCGCCCAAGTCATCCGACCTGGCCAAGGCCCCTTGGCTGCGCTCCGACAACCCTGCCGGTGCTCCTGCCACGGGCAAGCTCCCGACCGAGCCCGCGCCCCGAGCGCCCGAGCGCGCGTCCGTCCCCATGGCTCAGCCGCCTGCGCAGGCTGCGCCATGGGAATCCGAGCAGGTGCCCTACGACGATGCTATGGTCGGTGGTTTTGCTGCCGATGCCGGCGGGGACGATCTGCCCCCGTTCGACGTGCCGGGTGCGGCGTCCGCGACCAAGGCCGCTGCTGTGGCACCCGCAGCCTCTGCAAACGACGACGTCCCCGCCGCTCCCTGGGAATCCAATCCCGGTGCTGGCAGCCCCTTCGGCCATCAGGGCGCAGCCCCGAGCATCCCGCAGACCGAGGACGAGGCCAAGGCCCTCATCCGCAGCGTCTTTGGCCAGGCCACCATCTTCAAGCCGGTGGAGTAGCTGCGCAGGCGGGTATACTGCTCAAGAAGAGGACCCCTTGTCCGGGCGCATCTGTATTTCGGACATGTGTAGTGTGGTGCCGCGTATGTCGCATTTGAGCAGACAGGTGCGTGACGGTCGGCCTAGGATGCTGAGGTCGATACGATACGTCGCATGGCTGTCCGTGTACTCGACTTGCTCGGCGTTAATGGTTGCTCCGATTGCCAAATAAACGCCTAGCTCGGCATCGACAATCTTGAAGTCCTTTATCTTGACCTTGAACTCTTGATAGAGGGACGGGCTGTTGTAGTAGACGGTTCGGGTTCCGTCGGTGCACTCATCGGTCGTCTCCCATTTGACGACGGGCTGGTCCGAGCTGGCTATCAGCAGTTCTGCTCCAAAAGCTATGGCATGGGTGATGACAACCAGCAATGCCCAGCCGACAAAGAGATAGAGAACCACATATGCAACGGGGTGTTTTGAGCGGATGTTTTGGAGCGCGTTGGGGGCATTCATGGGGCACCTCCAAATTACTATCTATGGCAATCAAATTATACCCTGCCGCCATGTGCGCCGCCTCGAGCAGCGGTTCGGCATTTAGCTATTTAGTGGCGCACATGAAATGCCGGATTCGGCTCTACTAGATTGAGTGTGCGATATTATGCAACCTTGCATAATTCGACCTTGCATAATCTTTGAGTGCGGTTTGTATTGGAGGACATGTATATCGACTGAGGTAACACGTCCGCCCCGCTCTCTCGCCGCGCGCCGTGGTACGATTTTTGAGTTTGAAAGTCCCGCCGTGCTCCGGCTGCCCTTGCAGCTCGGCGTGCGGCCGCACGTAAAGGAGCCATCATGGCCGGTATGAACATACAGCAGATGATGAAGCAGGCTCGCAAGATGCAGGAGCAGCTTGCCGCCGCGCAGGAGAACCTCAAGTCCCAGACCGTCGACGCCTCTGCCGGCGGCGGCATGGTCAAGGTGACCGTTAACGGCGAGATGGAGCTCGTCAACCTCACCATCGATCCCGATGCCCTCGATCCCGAGGACGTCGATATGCTGCAGGATATGATCATGGCTGCCGTCAACGAGGCCGTCCGCGGCGTCAACGAGCTCGCCAACAAGCAGATGGGCGCCATCACCGGCGGCCTCAACATCCCGGGCATGCCGTTCTAAGACACGCATATATATGAGTGCGAATCACAGTCTGCAAAAACTGCTCGATGAGCTGGGCCGTCTGCCGGGCATTGGTCCCAAGTCGGCCCAGCGCATCGCCTATTACCTGCTCGAGGCCGATGCCGAGGAGGCCCGCCGCTTGGCCGAGGCCATCTTGGAGGTTAAGCAGGAGGTTCACTTTTGCAGCCGCTGCTTTAACTACGCCACGGCCGACGAGTGCTCCATCTGCCAGGACTCGATGCGCGATACCACTCGCATTTGCGTGGTGGGCGAGCCGCGCGACGTCCAGGCAATCGAGCGCACGGGCAGCTACCATGGCCTGTACCATGTGCTGGGCGGCGTGATCAGCCCCATGGACAAGATTGGTCCCGAGCAGTTGCACATCCGCGAGCTGCTGGCGCGTCTGGGCCACGAGGATATCCATGAGGTCATCATCGCCACCAACCCCAATATTGAGGGCGAGACCACGGCGAGCTACCTGGCCCGCACTATCAAGCCGCTGGGCGTCGAGGTGTCGCGTCTGGCGAGCGGCCTGCCCGTGGGCGGCGACCTGGAGTATGCCGACGAGCTTACGCTTGGCCGCGCCATTGAGGCCCGTCGCGCGATTTAGGTGGCGAGCCTGCCCCTGCCGTATGTTTTCCTCGCGACGCACGGGGTAGTCATAATTTCCCCGAGCGACTGTGGGTTTGTTGTGCAACAAAGATGCTTCGTATCCGCTTATCGCATGGATGCTTCCGCTCGCATCCTTAATTTGCCCATTCGTTGCGCAACCTTTTGGGTTCGCTGATACACTCAAATATGGATTCGAATGAATGCGCCGCTCCCGAGCGGCGTGTTTTTGTTGGAGGAGAACGCATGCGGCCCGGTGGCACTCAGACAAAGCGCGGCGCCGCGGTGCGCATGCGACGCCGGCTGGGCCTGGCGCCTCGGGCGTACGCGCTGCTGTCGTGCTCGCTGGTGCTGGTCATAGCTGGCGTTTCTGCCTATGGCATGACCGTGCCGTCCATGATGCAAGCGCATGCCGCACGCGAACCGCGCGTGGGGCATGAGGTCAAAAGTGACCTAGGTACCACGACTGGATATGCTTGGGCAAGTGTGGTCGCGCATATTGTGTTTGGCACCGACGACGCGGACGGCGCCGAGGCCCCGGACAACGAAGTCACGCTTGCCAATGGCAAAACCATCGTGCTCACCAACACCAAGATCATCGATCGGTTGTCCAACAATAGCGTGGCGGCAACGGTGAATAAAGTCGAGCAGCAAAAGGAGCAGGACGCCCAGCAGTCCGGAAAGCCCGGTAGCTCGGATACTTCTGGCTCCGGCTCGGATTCATCGAGTTCGGGCGGCGGCTCTGGGGCGGGTTCCTCTACCGGAGGGTCTGGAAACGGCGGCTCGACGGGCGGCAACACTGACAACGATGCAAACTCCGGTGGCCTTTCCGCTGCTGAGGAAGAGAGCATTCACAGTTGGCTTGTGACCAAGTACAACATGCTCGACGGCTATGTTTCTCGTGCCAATGACGTGGTCTCGACCTATAACTCTACGGGAGATCCCAGGCCGTGCGACAGCCTGGTCGGGGAGATGTTTGTCATTCGAGCCGAGTTCGGTCGTCAGACATTCTCGCCCCGGTCAAAGTGGTATCAGCAGTATGCCAATCTGTGGGGCTGTTACACCAACCTATGCCAATGGGTCGGCCATTACGGCGATGATGACGTCGCGCTCGGTAACTTCAACAATAACGTGGCGGCGCTTGCCCTATGATGACCGATCTTGCATCCACCACACCACAATCGCTCGGTCGCGATCCCATGGTCGGCCTGCGCCTGGCGCGTGTCGACGGGTTTGAGCCGGCCATTGCGCTCGGTCAGGACGAGCTGCCTGCCTATCTGCGTCGTTTTACGATGCTGTTTGCCGACGATGCCACCATGCGCCGTGGCGGTATCGGCCGCGTGACGCGTGCCGTCAACGCCCAAGGCGAGGCCGTGGCACTCAAGCAGCTCATCTTGCCGACGCGCGATGAGTTTGACGACGATGCCGCTCACGAGGCGCTGGTCGCCAAGTTCAAGGCGGCGTTTCGCGAGGAATACGAATGCCATCGCGCCCTTTCGGGCCTTAAGGGCTTTCCCCGCCTCTATGGCTGGGGCGAGGTCGACGGTGTGCCTGCAATTGTCATGGAATGGGTCGAGGGCGAGACGCTTGCCCGCTTGCGTTCGCGACTTGCCGTGGACGATGCCGGACGCCTGTCGCCGCTTGTGGCGGCGCGTCTGGGTCGCGACCTGTTCGATCTGCTCTGCCGTATGAGCCTGGTGGGCGAGGGCTTTGTCCATCGCGATATCTCGCCCGCTAATATTATGGTGCGCACGGCGCGTCTACCGCTTGACCGGCAGCTTGCCGAGGGCACCTTTGACCTGTGCCTGATCGACTTTGGCTCGTCACTGGCGCTTGAGCCTGCGTCGGCCGTGGTTAGTACCGGCGGCAAGGCGTCGTTTACGGAGCGTTATGCCACGCTGCGTCGCGCGACGGTTGCCTACGCCCCGCCCGAGATGCTCACCGACGATATTCCCGACCTGCGCGCTTTGCGTATGTCGCCGGCGATTGACGTTTATGCCGCGGCAAGCACGGTTTACGAGCTCATTGCCGGCGTCGTGCCATACGAAGCCGCGCCGAGCACTTCGGGCACCTCGGGTTCGCGCAAAAAGACGCGCGACATCGCGAGCCCCTACCGTCTCAAGATGGACATGCGGCCCGACTATCCCATTGGTGCCCATGCGCCCGGTTGCGATTTGACTCAGCTGCTTCGTCGTGAGCCCGATGTGGCGCTCGCCGCGGCCGAGCAGGCCCAGCAGCTAGGGCTTGAGCCGGATTCCGAAGAGCTACGCGATGCGCTGGCGTTTGTCGATACCCAGCTGTTCGACGTGGTGATGGCCTGTCTGTCCAGCCATCAAAAAGATCGTCCCGAGCCGGCGGCGGTCGAGGCGGCGCTCTCGGCGTTTTGTGACCACTATGCGCAAAATGTCGGCCGTTCGCTCCGCGGCGAGCCGCTCACGCCGTGCCCCATGGATGCGTCTGGCCGCGCGGTTCGTCGCGCGCTGATGGTCGGCGCGACGGTCGTCTGTGGCGTGGTTTGGGCTGTGATCGTGGTTTCGGCCGCGCTGCTGGCGTCGGGCGCTCGCGTGACGGCGACTTTGGGATCGCTCGTGTGGTCTGGGTCGCTACCGGGTATTATTGCCGCACTGGCGTTGGCGCTGCCAGGCATAGCCGGCGTTGCCGCGGGGGCGCTTGCGCGCGATCGGCGCTCGGGCTTCCTGCAGGGTGTGCTTGCGCTTTCTGCCTGCGAGGTTCCGGTGCTGGTTGTGGCTGCATGTAGCGTATTTTCCCAACGCGCCGTGATGGGCGGCCTTGTTGCCGCTCTGGTTGCAACCTATACGCTTACGTGGTTTTTGCTTGCGATGGGCTTTGCCTTTGAACTTCCCGTTTCGGCACCACGACGCACAAAAGCCCAGATGGCGACTCCGCTTGCCGGTGGAGCCGCAGCTGCCCGTACTTTTGGCGGACCTGTCGAAGTATCGTCCGATTCTATTTCTACGACCAAGGAGGCCTAGGTCATGGCATCTCAAGTTGAGCTCACCCCATGCGGGGCTATGTTTGACATCTTTAAGCGCGCGGCGCATCTGAGCCATATCGAGCTGTGCGGCTTGGTGCTTTCGTCCCGTCCGCTCGCCGACGGCCGCAGCCCGCAGAGCCGAGCCGCCGATCGCTCTTGGGTTTCCCGCTTTATCGTTCGCGCGCCGGTCGGCACGCTTCAGCAGCGCTACTTTGCCGAATACGGTACCTCGGCTGCGCGCATTATGTCGCAACTGGCCCTGCGCCAGCGAAATCCCATGGACTCCACGGCTGTGATCAATATGGTGTGCGGTCCTGCAGGTGAACCGATGGTACGCGCGCTCGAAGAGTGCCACCAGGACACGAATCTCTATCGCAACGCGCTCGATCGCCTGTCCCAGGCGGCGGAACTCATGCCCGCCGAGCGCGCCGAGGCCGTGCTGGTGCTGTTTGTCGCCGTCGGTTGTTCGGCGGATGTGCGGTCCTCGGTGAACTATGCCATCGACTACGCACACGCGACCTGTGGCGGAGGCACATCCACGCCGCGTTCGCTTGGCATGTCGCTGACTGCGGGCGAACGCGAACCCGCCCCGGCGCACCCCTTGGGCTTGCTGCGCGTGCAAAACAGTTTTGTCGTGAGCGCCCCGCGCTGGATTCAGCCGAGTGAGCAGGGTGTTGAGATTGGCGCGCTGGCCACTGGTGAGGGCGATATTACCGACGTCGGCGACGATGTCTCGGCCCGCCATGCCCATATCTGGTGCGATGCTCAAAATATCTGGCACGTCGAGGACTTGTCGTCCACCAACGGAACCGTGGTGGTAAACGGGGCCACGAGTGTGTGTATTCAAGTAGAGCCCGGCCGCTCCGCCCAGCTCAACCCCGGCGACGAGCTCAAACTCGGCGAATCCACCACCTACGCCATCCTCTTCGGTGCTCTCTAGCCAACCCCTCGATAAGTTGCGGTGAAATAGTTCTTGTTTAAGGCTGCGAACAGCAAAAAGGCGACAAAAGGCAAAGGATTTGGTGGGTGTAAAACGAGGTCGTTTGCGGGCGGACGCTCCAATCTATTGTGGCAATCGGGCGGTTGAAAAAGATATTTCAACCGCCCGATTGCCAGATTCGTCGGAGGAGATGTCCGATTCCGACTCTCTTGTAGGAAGAACTTGAGATCGTATTGGCCCAAGGCAATCTAAAGCAGTCTCATTGGCAAATCTTCGCTCCTGTTGTGTTGAGGTGTAAGGTATCAGTGATTGATGTTTTGTGGCGGGTAGATTGGGGCCTTCCTTGATTCGATGCGTTCTCTCGAGGTTCATCAGAGCAAAAGGGGCTTTCGTCTTCATTGCTATCACGGTGATTGGAACCGCTCTCTCCTATGCCATGCCATACGTGAACGGGAAATTCTTAGATTTTCTTCTTGGTAACCGCAGCGAAAGAGACGCCGTACTCTTCGCGCTCCTGGTTGCGTCAATAGGAGTTTTCTCCACCCTCTTTACTTATTTTGCAGGAACACTTTCCATTCGCATAACCACGAGACTTTCCTTTGATCTTCTCAGGGAGGCCGTCTTGCGTTTTGAAAGAGACGATTACTTGGTGAGTCGGACCATCGATCCAGCCTATACAACGCAACGGATTATTTCCGACTCCAGCGTGGTCTCATCCTTCGTTTTGGCGAATTTTATCAGTGCGCCGCTGTCCATTGTAGCCATTCCCATCGTATTGCTTATCATATGGTCAATTGATTCAACTCTCGCGGTGTTTTCCATCATTCTCCTCATCGTGTATTTCTGTGTAATTACTGGGTTGAGGAAACTTTTGTATAGGGTCACGTATGAGAAGAAAGAGGCGGACAGCGCCTTTTACGCCGCAATTGCATCGCAGCTTAATCAGATTCTCAACATTCAACTGACATCTTCGTACGGCAAGAGCGAACAAGCGCTCGACGCTGGGTTTAAGAGCTATTTTCCCAAAGTTTTGCGCTCCGGAAAGCTATCATATTCTCTGACATCGCTCGATGGTCTTTTCGCAGCGTTGTTTCAAGCGGTGATACTTGTTGTTTCCGGAGTACGAATCATTAACGGAACTATGTCAATAGGCGAGTACACTATCATCGGTACATACTTCGCGGTTCTCTTTAAGACTTTGAAAAGTATGATGTCATTGTTCAAATCCTATCAAGATGCCAAAGCATCATGGGATAGGACGGCTATCGCGACGAGAGAAAAGGAGAGATCGGGGTGGAATCGGACCGATTTAGCTAAACTCGATGAAATAAATGACATTTCGGTATCTGATTTGGAATTCTCGGTTGCCCTTCCAGACGGATCTGTCCGAGAGGTCCTCGGCGGGTTTTCTTTCAAGTTTTCCGGTCCTGGTACATATTGCATAGTTGGGGAAAACGGAAGAGGCAAGACGTCACTTCTTTACTTGATGCTCGGGCTATACTCATCGAAAGGCAAAGTAAAATACAACGGTGTGCCAATCGAAGAATGCGACTTGGATTACATACGTGCGAGAGAGATATCGTGCTGCCCACAGTCGTGCTTCGCGCCGGACGAAACGGTGAAAGAGCTGTTAGAGTATTTCGACACGCCCTTTTCTTCCTATCACCGGGGTGTAGATGGCCTACTTTCGCTGGAAAACAGCGTGAAGGAGTTGCTCGGGAAACGTTGCTCCGCGCTTTCGGGCGGTGAGCTGCGCCGAGTGTACTTATGGTCGGCGATTTCACGCAAGTCGTCAGTTTTGGTACTCGACGAGCCCACGACTGGGTTAGACGCTGTAAGCCGCGCCGAGCTTGCGGCCTATGTTAAGCGCAACAAGCAAAGCCAGCTGATCATCGTTGTCTCTCACGATGAAGAGATAGTCGGCGCGGTAGAAGGGGTAGTGGATTTAGACAGCATGTACCAGGGTAAATGATGACAAGTGTAGTGCTACCCAACTGGCAGAGATAACAAAAAGGCGATGCAGATGCACGTAGCATTCAGGCGGTTCGGACTCGGTGCCTTCACGCCATCGCAACGCTTTCAGATATAGTTCTCGTTCTCTTACTAAAGGAAACTTTAGTCTACGTCATCTTGTCGAGACAGAGGTGAAGCGAAGTGTTGTCGCGACGTATCTTATTCCAGGTGGCTCAGTATCAGCGTGAGAATCGCACCAAAGTGTACTTACGATTCTCGTGTCCCACGGACAACATGAGCTGAGCATTGAGGTTCCACCCTTTGCTGCAACTACACGGGGTTGGACGGCAATGAATATGCCGGGCCGCATACCACGCGCAGCGGGGGTCCATGTCCCAGTATGTTGCCTACAGCAGCCTCGATGTCCACGCACACATCATCTCTGCCTTCGCGTTCAATCCATTTGCCGGAGAGTGCGAGGGTTGCCAGGCCGTAGAATTCGAGCCGAACAAATGAAATGCGGTATCAGCGCATAGGATTAAACTGACGATTGCTTTGCACTGAGAATACGCTTGGAAAGCCGCTATGGGTGGCGGCCCAGGTTAAATAGAGAAGCCCGTCCGATCACTTTCATGTGGCGAGCGGTCGGGCTTCTTATTCCACTTGCCAATGCTCGGCTCATATTGGAAGAAAGCTACGCTAATGGGGGGTGCGGACAGAAAGTTGGACCGCGGGGCGGTCCGGACTGGAGGTTCGCATGTACAGCAGGGAGAAGGTCGAGCTCTTCCTCCTGGCGACGGAGGACGGCATGGGGCCGACCGCCGCCGCGGAGTTCGCGGGGGTCTCGGTGGGCGCGGCCAAGAAGTGGGCGACGGGGCGCCTCCCGCACAGCTACACCGGGGCGCGCTGTAGAATCGGGGCGAGGAAACCGCCACGGAAGGAGGCCAGCTTGGGCCCCGACAAGTCGATCTACGCCCCGCCGGCGACCGGCCCGCTCGCCGGGCTCAACGAGGACCAGATAGAGAACCTGCTGCTCAGGGCGGTGTTGGCCGACCTAAAAGCGGAAGGGTGGGACCCGGCTTCGATCTCGAACAGGAGCAAGTGCGAGCTCGGCGAGAGATTGAGGCGGGCGACCGCCCTGCCCCTCCGCTCGATCACAGGTTTCTTGAGGATATCGAAGAGCTCCTATGAGTACTGGAGGCCCCGCGTCGCCGCGCCGCGCGACCGCGACGCCGACATACGCGACCGCGTGGTGCGCATCTTCCGCGAGGGCTCGGGGTGCTGGGGGTACCGCACCGTCTGGGCGCGCCTGCGCCGCGAGGGCGTCCGGGCCAGCGAGAAGCGCGTGGCCCGCGTGATGCGCGAGGAGGGCCTCGAGGTCGTCTACAACAAGAGGCGCGCCCGGGGCTACAGCTCCTACGCCGGCGAGGTCTCCAAGGCGCCGGAGAACCTCGTGAACAGGAGGTTCCGCGCCGACGAGCCCAACCGGCTGTGGCTCACCGACATCACCGAGTTCAGGCTCCCGGGCGGCGAGAAGGTCTACCTGAGCCCGATCGTCGACTGCTTCGACGGGATGCCCGTCGCCTGGTCGATCGGGCTGCACCCCGACAAGCGCCTCGCGAACTCGAGCCTGCTCAAGGCCTGCGCGGCGAGGCCGGCGGGGGTGCGCACGACGATCCACTCGGACCGGGGCGGCCACTACCGCTGGCCGGAGTGGATCGGGATCTGCGAGGAGAACGGCCTGGTCAGGAGCATGTCCGCGAAGGGCTGCAGCCCGGACAACTCGGCCTGCGAGGGCTTCTTCGGGCGCCTCAAGAACGAGTTCTTCCACTACAGGGACTGGGAGGGCGTGACGGCCGAGGAGTTCATGGGAAGGCTCGAGGCCTACCTCGTGTACTATCGTGAGGAGCGGATCAAGAAGTCCCTCGGGTGGCTGAGCCCGATGGAGTACCGCAGGAAGCTTGGATACGCCTAGGCGCGGTCCAAGAAATCGTCCGCACCCCCATGTTTGCGTGACACTCCTATTTTCTCCGAAGAAAGAGTCGGATAATGAAGAATAGAATTAAAAAAGGTGCCAGATATAACGCAAGTATAAAGGCTAATCCAACGAGACCTTGCAATAATGGCATAACTCCTCCCAGACACGAGATTTTGGTATTTGTTCCCATCTTATTCTGAATTGGACCAAATAGTTCCTAGCCACAAAACTACTCGTCAACTGGATCGCACCAATCTGCTGGCAAAACACAGCTTGATTCTTTATCGACATAGCACCAATCCGCAACAGGGCACTCGGCGATGTCGTAAAAATTGCATATATCAACTCCAAGACAACAAGGCTCAACGGGAGGATGTTCATTTGAGCCAACAGGATGGATATGCTTCATAACAGCTCCTCACCTTAATCCAATTAGAGACTACGTTTGATCAATGCCACAGTGATCTACAACGCAGATGCTGCCGCCATCCATGTCATAGTCGCAGTAATCGTATGCACCACAGCCATCTGCTTTATCATAAACAGTACAGATGTCAGTAATGCCCAAGAGGCAGTCAAAAGACATCGGCTTCACGCCTGCCTCGTCGCCACTTCCTGGATTAATCGGATGAATATGCTTCACGACTACCTCCCTTTGAGTGCAGAAAAACCTCAATATTGTGTATAACAAACCAAGATGTCTAGTTCACCATATTTCTAGAATGGTTTCGGCGAACGTAGCAATAAGCTTTGCAGACGGTAATCAGAAGAACGAACACCTCCACAATGGTGACAGCAATGCGCTGAACCGCTTATTCCGATACAGTAGCTTCTCGTTGATTTTTCTCCTGCGAAGATGAGTGGCGGGAAATAAGGTCAAAAGCCATCTCGTAGCACATTTTTCTATATTCACATGATGCAGGGTGTAGACTCTTGGGCAAGTAGCCGTGCTCGTCTGCAGCCTCCCAGCTACAGCCCCCACCACAGAAAGACCGAGCCCAACAGTCCGTACAGTCAATTCTTTTTTCGACACCCTGACTCCAGTTTTCAATATACCTAGTTTCGTCAATTCCGGTGACGATGTTGCCCATTTTGAATCGCATCATCCCGACAAACCTGTGACAGGGGTATACGTCCCCTTCGGGAGTCACGGAAATAAAACGCCTGCCAGCCCCGCATCCGACAAAGGCGATCCTGTTGCTCATAATCAAATCAACTGCAGTTTTCAATGTTCTAAACAAGGGCTTTTCCCCTTGATCAATCTGTTTGAGATATTGATCCGCCAAATCTATTAGGCCCGCCCTGATTTTGTTTAATGAGTGTTCGTCGAGTTTGATATTCTCATCGAATGAGCTCACGGGCGAGAAGTAAATCCTTCTGAAGCCCATCTCTTAAAACTGAAGATAGTCTTCAACAAGGTTACAGTTATTATTTGTTAAGGTCGCTCTTGCGCCGAAGGGGAACGACTCGGAAAAACGACGAACGTTTTTGTCGATATCGGAGAAAGAGCCGCCTCCCGTCTTGTACGGGCGCGATGCATCGTGCTTGCATCCTGTACCATCGAGACTAATCAGAACAGAAAACCCGTGCTCCTTGAAAGAATTCACAGCAGTGTCATTCAAAAGCGTTCCGTTGGTCGTAATAGAATAGGTAAAGTTTCTATTGGGGTATATTCTTTTTGAATAGTCGACCGTTTTCCATATCAGCGGCTCGTTAATCATGGGTTCCCCACCAAAAAAGACGATCGCAAGCGTTTCGTTTTCCGATGAACTTGCGACGAGGTAGTCGACCGCCTTGAAGGCTATCTCGTCTGTCATCAGCAGAGGAGACGTTCCATAATCTCCTTTACCGGCAAAACAGTAACTACAACCAAGGTTGCATGCATGTGAAACGTGGAGTTCGATGGATCTAAGTTTTCGAGGCGTGTCTTTTGTTAAGAAAGTCCGCTCAGACAATCGTTGATACTCATCAATGTCGTCTTCAAGTTCTGCTATGGTCGTTTGGTCGTAGCCTTTCGCAGCAAGTGACTTTGTTAGCAACTTCGAGTTGACCGTTCTTCCCGATGCTTCAAATATGCGAAGCGCATCTTCTGATGCTTGGTCAACCTGAAAGCAATTGCGAGTGACCTCATCGAAGCAGTAACGACGATCACTTACTGAGAAAAAATGCATACGTTCCTCAATTTCATGCTGGACTGGCACTAACCTTGTTTATTGTTGCGCAGCTATAAAAAACCACCAGCGGGGATTCGGTGTGCGGCCCAATCGGACTCCCAAAAGGTTCTATTTGAGACTGGCAAGCTTTGTGTTGTTGGCACTTCGACAGCGCTCTTTATTCCAACATGGAGCCTCGCAGTTTGAGTCGACTTGCCTCTGGAAGGTCCGATCTTAACTTGATTTAGGATGAAAACAGATTACAGGCGCGCTCCTCTAGAAAGAAAGGAAACCAATCGCCGCCTTTCACCAGGAAAGTTTTTATAGCCCACCTCGAGCAAAATGAAAGATGCGAGAGCGATTGGGGAACAACGCGAATCTCCCCTTTTGGGTGGGAGCGAGCCTTCAGCCACCGGCGAACGACTCGCCCTGGTCAGAATCTGGAAGTGGTGCCGGGCCGCTTGGGCCTTCCCGGTGACTTCGTGGGGCTTACCTGCCTGACGTCGAGGAGTACATCCGCAAGATTCGTTCCCTATGCCGTTTGCTCTCACGCCCGCCTTAGTTCCAAGTCGGGCGAGCCGCCGCGCTCATGCGACCCGTGGCGGCGACACGTCGACGCCGCGCTCGCTGAGCACATCTTCGGTCGCGGGCGAGCACGAGGTCGCGCCGGCGCATCCGCTGGGACTGCTGTGCGTGCAAAACGGCTACGTGGTGAGCGTCCCGCGCTGGATTCAGCCGAGTGAGGAAGGCGTTGAGATCGGCGCGCTGGCAACGGGGGAGGGCGGCATCACCGACGACGTCGGCGACGATGTCTCGGCCCGCCATGCCCATATCTGGTGCGATGCTCAAAATATCTGGCACGTCGAGGACTTGTCGTCCACCAACGGAACTGTGGTGGTAAACGGGGCCACGCGCGTCTGCATTCAGGTCGAGCCCGGCCGTTCCGCCCAACTCAATCCCGGCGACGAGCTCAAGCTCGGCGAATCCACTACCTACGCCATCCTCTTCGGTGCTCTCTAGCCGGCAGATAGGGGCGTTCCTTTTCTGCCGGCTGGGGACACTCCTTGGCGCTCCAGAGCCGGTCGCCTGGGGATGGAGGGGCCATTTTGGCCCTTGGCGGTCACCCGAGGTAAACCTTTACCGCCCGCCTATATTTGCCGAAATTACACTTGACGGCGGGGTACAATAAACCCGCATGCGGATTTCCGCTGCGGGCGCTTCCCATCGCCGGGGCGTGCCCGGGAGCATCCGGCATGCGGCCTTTGCGGCGCTCGGTCATGTGCAAGACGGGCGGTCGGGTCTGTGGGGCGCACCAGCTGTCCCTCGCCTCGGCATGTCTTCTCTCCACGCCACGTACCTGCTGCTGAGCCTGCCTGCCAGATGATTGGAAGCAACAGCGTAAATCCCATCACGCCAACATCCCGGCGATCGCCGGGGCCTGTATACCTATATGAGAGGAGAGGGGTATATGGCGCGTAAGTTTAAGTCTATGGACGGCAACGAGGCGGCCGCATATGTTTCGTATGCGTACACCGAGGTAGCGGGAATCTATCCCATTACGCCGTCCAGCCCGATGGCCGACCATGTCGACCAGTGGGCGGCCCAGGGTCGCAAGAACATCTTCGGCACCCCGGTCAAGGTCGTCGAGATGGAGTCCGAGGCAGGTGCAGCCGGTACCGTTCACGGTTCGCTGGGCGCCGGTGCTCTGACCACCACCTACACGGCTTCTCAGGGTCTGCTCCTGATGATCCCGAACATGTACAAGATCGCGGGCGAGCAGCTCCCGGGCGTCTTCCACGTCTCCGCGCGTTGCGTCGCTTCCCACGCCCTGAACATTTTTGGCGATCACTCCGACGTCATGGCTTGTCGTCAGACCGGCTTCGCCATGCTCGCCGAGGGCAACGTCCAGGAGGTCATGGACCTCTCGCCGGTGGCTCACCTTGCCGCCATCGAGGGTAAGACCCCGTTCCTTAACTTCTTCGACGGCTTCCGTACCAGCCACGAGATCCAGAAGGTCGCCATGTGGGACTACAAGGATCTGGCCGAGATGTGCGACATGGACGCCGTCCAGGCTTTCCGCGATCACGCGCTCAACCCTGAGCACCCGCACACCCGCGGTAGCCACGAGAACGGCGATATCTTCTTCCAGAACCGTGAGGCCTGCAACAAGGTCTACGACGAGCTTCCCGCCGTCGTCGAGGGCTACATGAAGAAGATCAACGAGAAGCTCGGCACCGATTACGGCCTGTTCAACTACTACGGCGCTCCCGATGCCGACCGCGTCGTCGTGTGCATGGGCTCCTTCTGCGACGTGCTCGAGGAAGTCATCGACTACCTCAACGCTCACGGCGAGAAGGTCGGCCTGGTCAAGGTTCGTCTGTTCCGTCCGTTCTCCATCAAGCACTTCGTCGACGTTCTCCCCGAGACCGTCCAGAAGATCGCCGTCATGGACCGTACCAAGGAGCCGGGTTCCATCGGCGAGCCGCTCTACCAGGACGTCGTCTCCGCTCTCTACGAGGCCGGCAAGACGGGCATCAAGGTCGTCGGCGGCCGTTATGGCCTGGGCAGCAAGGACACGCCTCCCGCGTCCGCGTTCGCTGTCTTCGAGGAGCTCAAGAAGGACGAGCCCAAGCGCGAGTTCACCATCGGCATTGTCGATGACGTGACCAGCCTGAGCCTGCCCGAGGCCGAGGATGCGCCCAACACCGCAGCCCCCGGCACCATCGAGTGCAAGTTCTGGGGTCTGGGTGGCGACGGTACCGTCGGCGCCAACAAGAACTCGATCAAGATCATCGGCGACCACACCGACAAGTACGTCCAGGCCTACTTCCAGTACGACTCCAAGAAGACCGGCGGCGTCACCGTCTCGCACCTGCGCTTTGGTGATTCTCCGATCCGTTCGCCGTACTACGTGACCAAGGCCGACTTTGTCGCTTGCCACAACCCCAGCTACATCGTTAAGGGCTTCAAGATGGTCCGCGACGTCAAGCCGGGCGGCACCTTCCTGGTCAACTGCCAGTGGAGCGACGAGGAGTTCGCCGAGCACATGCCCGCCGTGGCCAAGCGCTACATCGCGAACAACAACGTCAACGTCTACCTGATCGACGCTATCGACCTGGCCGCTAAGGTCGGCATGGGCAAGCGCACCAACACGGTGCTCCAGTCCGCCTTCTTCGCGCTGGCCAAGGTCCTGCCCGCCGAGGACGCCCTGCAGTACATGAAGGACGCGGCTACCAAGTCCTACATGAAGAAGGGCCAGGCTATCGTCGACGCCAACCACAAGGCCATCGATGCC
Source organism: uncultured Collinsella sp. (assembly GCA_902493895.1). Lineage (GTDB taxonomy): Bacteria > Actinomycetota > Coriobacteriia > Coriobacteriales > Coriobacteriaceae > Collinsella. Next base: position 80,410 of record CABUQW010000003.1, read on the forward strand.
GGCGCTACCGCCTTCCGTAAGTTCGAGGTTCCGGCCGACTGGGCTACCGCCGAGGATGCCGCTCCCGTCGAGCTCTCCGAGGAGACCAAGTCCGCCATCGCCCAGCAGGTCAAGAACCTGCTCGAGCCCATCGATCGCATGGACGGCGACAGCCTGCCCGTTTCCGCCTTCGTCGGTTGCGCCGACGGCCAGTTTGAGCTGGGCGCCTCCGCATACGAGAAGCGCGGCGTCGCCGTGGTCGTTCCTCACTGGGACGAGACCAAGTGCATCCAGTGCAACCAGTGCGCCTATGTGTGCCCGCATGCCACCATCCGTCCGTTCGCGATGACCGAGGACGAGGCTGCCGCCGCGCCCGAGGCTACCCGCACGCTCGACGCCATGGGCCCCAAGGCCAAGGGCATGAAGTTCACCATGGCCGTGTCCCCGCTCGACTGCATGGGCTGCACCAACTGCGTCAAGGTCTGCCCCAAGGGCGCCCTCGAGATGGTTCCCACCGAGCAGGAGATGGATCAGCAGCCCGTTTGGGACTACATGGTCGAGAACGTCTCCGAGAAGAAGGAGCTCATCGCGGCCAACGTCAAGGGCAGCCAGTTTAAGCAGCCCTACCTGGAGTTCTCCGGCTCCTGCGCCGGCTGCGCCGAGACCGCCTATGCACGTCTGGTGACCCAGGTCGCCGGCGACCGCATGTTCATCTCCAACGCCACCGGCTGCTCCTCCATTTGGGGCAACCCCGCTGCCACCGCTCCTTACTGCAAGGACAAGGACGGTCACGGCCCGGCGTGGAACAACTCCCTGTTCGAGGACAATGCCGAGCACGGTCTGGGCATGGCCGTTGGCTATGAGGCCGTTCAGCACAAGCTGATCGCCGCTACCCAGGACATCATCGCTGCCGATGGTCCGTCCGATGAGCTCAAGGCTGCCGGCCAGGCTTGGATCGACTCCGTCAACGACGCCGAGGCCTCCAAGACCGCTGCCGCTGCCTACGTTGCCGAGCTCGAGAAGTGCGGCTGCGACGCTTCCAAGGCGATCCTCGCCGACAAGGCTTACCTCACCAAGAAGTCCTTCTGGATCTTCGGTGGCGACGGTTGGGCCTACGACATCGGCTTCGGTGGCCTGGACCACGTCCTGGCTTCCGGCCACAACGTCAACGTCTTCGTCTTCGACACCGAGGTTTACTCCAACACCGGCGGTCAGGCCTCCAAGGCCTCGAACCTGGGCCAGGTCGCTCAGTTCGCCGCTGCCGGTAAGGTGACCAAGAAGAAGTCCCTGGCCGAGATTGCCATGAGCTACGGCTACGTCTACGTGGCGCAGGTCGCCATGGGCGCCAACCCGGCTCAGACCCTCAAGGCCATCCACGAGGCCGAGGCCTACGACGGCCCGTCCCTCATCATCGGCTACAGCCCCTGCGAGATGCACTCCATCAAGAAGGGCGGCATGCAGAACTGCCAGGCCGAGATGAAGAAGGCTGTCGAGTGCGGTTATTGGAACCTCTTCCGCTTCAACCCCGAGGCTGCTGCCGGCAAGAAGTTCTCGCTCGATTCCAAGGAGCCCGCGGGCGGTTATCAGGAGTTCCTGATGAACGAGGCCCGTTACGCTTCGCTGACGCGTTCCTTCCCCGAGCGTGCCGAGGAGCTCTTCAAGGAGAACGAGCAGGCCGCTATGGACCGCTACGCTCACCTGCTGAAGCTCAAGACGGTGTACAACGAGGCCTAGGTCTCCCACCGCAGGATCTGAGGGCTAACCTTCGCGGACGTCCTCGGACATGAAAGAACCCCCGCTGCACACTACGTGCGGCGGGGGTTCTTTCGTCCTGCGGAGTGTCCGCGAAGGTCAGCCCTCAGATCCTGCTGCGACTACGTCCTCGGATTGTGTGGGCGGATGAAGGACGTAGTTGGTCGGGTATTCCGTCCCCTTCGCTGTTTCGCGGCTTTACCGCGAAAGGCGCGTTACTTTGGGGATGGATGGGGGGCGTGGCTGTTGCAACGCCTTATCCCTTTGCTTTTTCGCGCCTTTGGCGCGAAACGCGCAGCACCTTGGGAAATGCATTGATGTGTGGACGGGGCTGGATTGCGGATTCAAATGGCTAGAGAGATATGGGTGCGAACGAGAAATCGTTATTGGGGTCATCCTTTTCCATAAACTCATCGAGACAAAACGTCATGTAGATTGGAACGTACAGAACCTTGCCCTCTTTGCTGAGATTCTCGTGGCTTAGTACAACGGCTTCGGGAATTTTGTACTCGCCCACACTCATCAGACGATCGAGGGCCGCGTGCGCTCGAACTTTCTTGCCCGATTTGACCTCGATTGGGACAACATGACCGTGGACGCCTTCGATCACAAAGTCAACTTCACCGACCTCACGCGTTTGGTAGTACCATGCATCCGCCCCGAGGGCAACGAGTTCCTGCGCGACCACGTTCTCATAGAGACCACCAAGGTTGGGAGTTTTCATATCAAGATAGACAGCGCGTGCGGTGCTGCCGGGGTATCGCGATGCGAGCATGCCTGTATCAGACTCGTATAGTTTGAAGGCTGTCGTTTTCTCCGTCCTCTTGAGAGGACTCCGTGGCTCCGTCACCCTGGCGACCATCAATCCAACACCTGCGTTAACAAGCCACAGGAAATCCTGCTCATATTTTTTAAGGCGAGCTCCCTCACCCAGAGACGAAACAACAAAGCGATGAGACTCCGCCTCAAGCTGAACGGGAATTTGCTCAAAAATCGACCGAACGTTAAACGCTCGAGTCGATGCATATTTTGAGATATCGCTTTTGTACTGATCGACCAGCTGAGTTTGAAGCTCACGTGTGCTCACGAGCGAATAACCCGAATCAATATAATTCTGAACGACCTCCGGCATGCCGCCGCAAACGATATAAGCTCTATAGTTCTTGAGCATCGCCTCATGAATATAGTTTTCGACAGGATGTTTCTCGACAAGGCAGCTGCGAATGCCTGCAAGCACATTCTCGCTAACGCTGTTTGCCCAACAAAACTCTTCAAAATCCATCGGGCGCATAACAATGTGCTCTACATACCCCACCGGAAAAGAAGAGATCCCCTTAAACTCAGTCCCAAGCATAGACCCCGAGAAGACATAGCTAAAGCGCCCATCCTCGACCAACGCCTTCATGAGTGTAACGATCTGCGGATACTCCTGAATCTCATCGACAAAGACAAGCGTATCGCCCTCAACAAGCGGCGCATCCGCAAGAAGGGCTACGCGGTTGATAAAGTCAACGGAGTTCTTTGCGCCAACAAGTGCATTCCTTGCTTCGACATCGAGTAGTAAATTGACCTCAAAATACGAAGCGTAGTTGCTTTTTCCAAACGCGCGAATCGCATAGCTCTTGCCAATCTGACGCGCACCAGTAACGAGTAATGCCTTATTGGAGTTATTCTTCCAGCTCAAAAGCCTATCAGTGACCTTACGGCGTAGCATTAAACCCCCAAATGACAAAAATTGACAGATAGAATCGCCTAAAATCATACAAAAATTGGCAGATAATATTGTCGTAAATATACAAAAATTGGGAGATAGCAAAGGTTCGAATAGGCCTCAAAGCCACTGAAACAGTGCTCTACTTTGCGAAGGGGCTGGGGACGCTGTTGGGTGCGTCTCCAGCCCTCTGATTCTTACTTTGGATCCCGATGGTGGGGTGTTGTCGGTGCTGCTTGCTTGGTTACCTTGTCTCGCCGGACTCCGTGCGTAGGCGGTAGCCGTGGACGAGGTCGCTAATGGCCGGCCAGGGAATCTGGCGGTCGACCCAAAATTGGAGCTGGACCAGATAGCGCTCGGTGGCGCGGGTGAGGGCTGCAAACTGTTCGTGAGTCTCTACCTGGGCGTAGAGGTCGCGGCTGTGGGCGAGGATTGCCGTGGTGTCATCCATTTTGCCGGTGACGTCGAAGGCGCCCGAGAACCAGTCGCACAGGCGCGCGGCGCTGTTGTTGATCGTTGCGAGGTCGGCGGTGCCGTCGTTGGCGTTTTCGTTGGCCTGGGCTCGCAGGAGGGAGAGGGCGTCGGCCGCGTTCATGCAGTAGCCGACGGTGAAGTTCCAGACGGCGAATTCGCGGCCTGTATCAAGCTTGCGGCGGCGCATGTAGTCGATATCGCGCGGTTCCTCGAGCATCATTTGGTCGGCGAGGGCCTCAAGTGCAGTGGTGTACTCGGCAAGGTCGAGTGCGAGCAGGGTGTTGATATCCATCATCTTTAGGCCTCCGCTTCGATCTCGACGATTTTGTTTTTGATGCACATGCCCTGGTTGTCCCAGACATTGCGGCAGGCGGCGGCAAAGCGCTCGCGGTCGGCTTCGCAGATGCGGGCGAACATGTTGCAGGTGCCAAAGGGCTCGCACACGTCAAAGAAGATGCAGATTGACGACCATCCGCCATACCAGCTCACGGCGCCCGCCGGCTCGTGAAAAACGGGGTTCTCGATGTGCTCATAATTGGCAATGGGGCCCGATACGGGATAGGTTACCTCGGCATCGCAGATCTTGGCCGAAAAGATACGTGACTCGACCGGACAGGACGATTCGAACAGCTTGCATGTCTCGGGAGCCTTGTCCCAGAGCATATCGGCGAGAAACGTCTCGCCATTCAGCGTGATCTTGAGCATTTTTGTCATAGTAAGGACCTCCTCAATCCGTCGCTCAAGGGGTTCGCTGGCGGATAAGGAGAAGACAGCGGCGGGGTCGCCGAACCCAAACTTCACGACAGATCTCTGTCGCCCCAGCCCGCGCTGTTCTTCGCTAAAGTACCATGCCGCAATTGCGCGCGCAATATCAGTTTTTGATTTTCTGGAAGCGGCGATCGACGAGACGGCTCGCCGGCTGCCGGCCGACGCGCGGCAAAGGCACTCGTCTATTCCTTAAGTTGGATGAAAAACGCCATGTTATTGCAGGGCTGCATACTCGTCCAATTAGTGCATAGAATCTCGTATAGTGCGAGTAAGATTTTGCGCTGTCTGTTTTGTGTTTAGCAAAGATACAGTTTGCATAATCCAGCCTAATCCTCGCTCCATTAAAATAAAGTCGCACGTAAATGGCGTAAACATATCTGAGCTGGGGTTCTGTACGCTGAGCGGATAAAAACGACCGTTCACCGTTCAACTATTTTCAAAATGAATAAAATGAGCGATAAAGAGAATATAAACCTTAATAAACTCGCGTATCGCACGGACGCGGGTTATTAATGGGTTGTAGGCCTTTTACAGAAAGGATTCCAGCAATGTCTAAGCCTCTTGGCAAGCCCGATCGTATCGTCGTCGCCCTTGGCGGCAACGCCCTCGGCAACAACCCCGTTGAGCAGATCGAGGCCGTGAGCAACACCGCTCACGCTCTTCTCGGCCTGATCGAGCAGGGCAACGAGATCATCATCACCCACGGCAACGGCCCGCAGGTCGGCATGATCCAGAACGCCTTCGCCGCTGCCCACGACGCCATCGGTACCCCCGAGATGCCGCTGCCCGAGTGCGGCGCTATGTCCCAGGGCTACATCGGCTATCACCTGCAGCAGGGCATCGGCCGCGAGATGCACAAGCGCTATAAGCGTTGGCACGCCGCAACCGTCGTCACCCAGATCGAGTGCGACCCGGACGACCCCGCGTTCAAGAACCCGACCAAGCCGATCGGCCCCTTCTACACCGAGGAGCAGGCCAAGGAGTTCATGGCCGAGGATCCTTCCAAGGTCTTCGTCGAGGATTCCGGTCGCGGCTGGCGTCGCGTCGTCGCTTCCCCCGATCCCAAGAAGATCGTCGAGGCTGACTCCATCCTCAACCTGCTCGATAACGAGTTCATCGTCATCGCCTGCGGTGGCGGCGGCATCCCCGTCGTCCGCGACTATGAGAACAAGGGCTGCTACAAGGGCGTCCCCGCCGTCATCGACAAGGACCTGGGCGGCGAGCTGCTGGCCGAGGACTGCGACGCCGACGTTCTGTTCCTGCTGACCGCCGTTGAGCATGTCGCCATCAACTTTGGCAAGCCCAACCAGGAGGAGCTCGAGGACATCACCGCCGACGAGGCCGAGCGCCTGGCCGACGAGGGTCAGTTCGGCAAGGGTTCCATGGAGCCCAAGGTCCGCGCTGCCATCAAGTTCGCCCGTTCCCGCAAGGGCCGCACCTGCATCATCGGCGCCCTGGACAAGGCCGCCGAGACCATGGCCGGCCTCTCCGGTACCCGCATCCACGAGTAGCCCCTACTCCGTTGCCTCTCCCGTGGGCGCCAGGCAAAGCGCCCACAAACTAGCCTCTCTTCATGAGCCCCGCGGTCCGCTCCGACTGCGGGGCTTTTGCTATTCACCTAGTCATTGGGGACAAACCCGGCACTTGGGGACGGTCCTTTCCTGCCGGCAGCTTGGGACAGTCCTTAATAGTCATTGGGGACGTTCTTAAACGACTAGCCAAACAAGAACGTCCCCAACGACTACTCATTTAAGTCTGTCCCCAATGACTGCCCAATGGCTGGGAAGGCGCATCCCACACCGACGCATTGCCTTCGGGCCCTCTCCCCAGGCTCTCCATAGCTCAGCTGGACTCCCCGCAACCTGTTCCGAGTTGGCGGAACGAGCGCGACGTGGAGTGTCATTCTTTACCGCGTTAGACTAGACGCAGGGAAAGGAGGAGGACATGGATGCTCGCGTCAAGCAGCTTGTAAATATGATCGAGGACGCTCAGCCTGTCGCTGTCGCGGTACTTGCCAAGCGTCTCGAGGTAAGCGAGCGCGCCGTGAGAAACTATATCCATCGCGCAAACGACAACCTTGCAGGGGTTGCACGCATCGTTGGCAGCAAGGGGCAGTATCGTATCGATGTTGCACGTGCAGATGAGCTTGCTCGCTTGCTAGACGGTGCGGCTCTGGCCCATCCGGGCATTCCTGATACGCGCGACGGCCGTGTGTCCTTCCTTCTTAACGACCTCCTCATGCGGTCCCAGTGGGTGACGATTGAGGAGTATGCGGATTTACTCTACGTTTCGGCGCGAACTCTGTCCAATGACATGCGTCTGGTAGAGCAGAAACTCGCCCAATTTGACTTAACGCTCGAAAAGCGCCCACGCTACGGAATCCGCGTTGCGGGCGGGGAGTCGCAGCGGCGCCTGTGCCTGGCCTCGCTGGTGAGGCCCGTGTTGCCCGACACCGACGATGCAAAGCTCGCCGAGCGCCTGCGGGCCATCGCCGCATGTGTGGACGATGCTCTGACGGCCTCGCCCGTCACGGTGAGCTCGCTGGCATCCCGCAATCTCATCATGCATCTTTACATTGCTCTTGGCCGCATCGAGCAGGGCTGCTATGTCCCAGCTGCAGAATCGGACGTTCAAAAACTGGAGGGAACGCGCGAATACGCCGCGGCTTTCCAGATTGCCGCAAACATCAAGGATGCCCTGGGCGTGAGCATGCCCCGAGAAGAGGTTGCCTTTATCGCAATCCATTTGCTCGGCAGGGGCACGGGCGTGCCCGAGAAGGGCTCTGCCGTTATCTCGGACGAGATGTGGGAGATTGCTTCCGAGATGGTACGTGCGGTCAACGATGAGTTTAGGTTTGACTTTAGCGGCGATCTTGAACTTCGCATGAACCTTGCTCGGCATATCGGCCCTCTGGGCTATCGCCTTGAATATCACATGCATATGGATAACCCCATGCTGTCCGATATCAAGACGAGGTTTCCGTTGGCCTATTCGATGGCAGCTGGCACCTCGCAGGTACTCGAGCGTCATTTTGGCAGCCAGCCCTCTGATGAAGAGCTCGGCTACATCGCCATGGCATTTGCCCTGGCCCTCGAGCAGCAAGCCGACCAGCCGCGTCGCAAACGCATCCTGATCGTGTGCGCCTCGGGAGCGGGAAGCGCCCGTATGCTCGAGCACCAGTACCGCAAGCAGTTTGGCATGTATATCGATTCGATTGAGACATGCGATGTCGCCCGCGTGGGAACGTTCGATTTTTCGCATATCGACTACGTGTTCACAACGGTGCCGCTCAACGTCAAGTTGCCCGTGCCCGTCCGCGAGGCCGATTTCTTCTTGGAGACGAGCGATGTCAACGCTATCCGCAAGGTGCTGAGCGACGACACTGCGCAATCGGACTCCGTGAGCTCTTTCTTTAGCCGTGCCCTGTTCTTCAACCGCGTTGAGGCGTCGTCGAAGCAGGCCGTTCTCCGATATCTCTCCGAGCGCGCCGTCGAGAGCGGCCGTGTCGATGCCCAGTTTGCCCAAGAGGTCGCCGAGCGCGAGAGCGCGAGCGCCACCTCGTTTGGCAATGGGGTAGCCATGCCCCATGGGATGCATCCCTTGAGCGCCGAGGCCTTTGTTACCGTGGGCCTGCTCGAACATCCCATTCTTTGGGACGAATACGGCCATGAGGTCGATATCGTCTTTATGGTGTCGTTTGCCCGGTCGGGCGGCGATGAGGCGCGGATCTTGAGCTCACTGCTCGCCGAGATCTTTATGGACCGCCAGGGGGTCGAGCGCCTACGCGAGCGCCGGTCCTGGCATGAGCTGATGGCGCTTGTGCAAGCGCATACGGCTTAAGACTTCTTTTGTCGATGACCCTGTCAGTCTACCTGCAATAAACCTCGAGGATTGCGGGCGGGAGATAGGCGTTTCGAATATTCAAGTACAAACCAAACATCACGGGAGAGGAGACCGTTATGGACGATCAGGGAACCGAGATGGTTTCGTTTCAGCTGGTCGCTGCAGCGGGAGAGGCACGCAGCCTTGCCTTCGAAGCCCTTGAAAAGGCAAAGGCGGGGGATTTTGACGCCGCCGCCAAACTCATGAAGCAGTCAAAGGATGCGGGAATCAAGGCTCACCACATCCAAACGCAGCTGCTTTCGACTGAGGCAGCGGGCGAGCATCTGTCGGTGGATGTGTTGCTGGTCCATGCTCAGGACCACCTCATGTGCTCCATGCTTGCTCAGGAGCTCGTGCAGGAGCTGATCTGCCTGTATGAGCGCACTGCAACCAAGAACGCCTAGCGGCGTGCGGTGACTATCCAACCAATCAATGCGAAGGGAATCCCTTATGAAGATCCTTCTTGTTTGCGCAGCTGGTCTGTCTACAAGCATTCTGATGAAGAAACTCGAGAAATATGCGGAGCAAAACGGCATCGAGCTCGATATCGATGCGGTGGGTATCGGCGAGTATCAGGAGACGTGCGCCAATTATGACGTGCTGCTCTTGGGGCCGCAGGTGTCCTACCAGCTCAACACCGTCAAGCAGGGGAGCGGTAAGCCGACCGCGGTCATCCCCGCACAGGACTACGGCATGGGCAACGCCGCCAACGTGCTGGCACTCGCCCAGTCGCTGTTGGGTTAGGAGGCAACCATGGAGAAGTTCATGACCCTGCTTCAGGAAAAACTGACCCCTATCGCCAATTTCTGCGGCACCGAGCGCCACTTTGCCTCCATGCAAAAGGGCTTTATGAGCGCGATCAGCTTCATCTTGGTATCTGCCGTCTTTATGATCCTCGCCAACCCGCCGGTCACGGCCGACCTGGTGGCGCAGGGCGGGTTCTGGTCCGTCTTTGGCCCTTGGCTCGATTTTGCCACGGCCAATAAGCTCACGCTGCTCATTCCCTTCAACATGACGATGGGCATACTGTCGGTGATCGTGACGTTCGCAATCGCCTATAACCTGGCGGGCACCTACAAGATGCCCAAGCTTAACGCCGGCATGACCTCGCTGGTGATGTTCCTGATCGCCGCGGCGCCGTCGTCCTACTACCAGCTTGCTGACGAGTCCGTGCTCCAGGCGGTCCCCTGCACCTATCTGGGTGCGCAGGGCCTGTTTACCGCCATCATCGTTGCCTTGGTCTCCGTCGAGGTCACGCGCTTCTGCCAGACCAAGGGCATCACCATCAAGATGCCCGATGGCGTGCCGCCGTTTTTGTCCGAAACCTTTGGCGCCATCGTACCTATGCTCGCCAACATCCTCATCTTCTTTGGCGGCAACCTGCTGATCCAGATGATCGATCCCGCGCTGTCCATCCCCTCGGTTATCGAGAAGCTGCTCGCTGCCCCGCTTTCCGTCGCAGTTGACTCTGTGCCCGGCGCACTGCTTATCTGCTTCATGACGCTGCTGTTTTGGTGCTTTGGCGTCCACGGCAACATGATCGTAATGCCCATCACCGCCCCGGTCACGCTTGCCGCCTTTGCCGCCAACGCCTCGCTCTATGCTGCCGGGCAGCCGCTTGAGTTCCACCCGGCGCTCATGTCGTTGGCCATCAACCTCATCGGCGGCACGGGTAATACGTTCTCTTTTGTGGCGCTCTGCGCGTTTAGGGCAAAGTCGCAGCAGCTCAAGGCATTTGGCAGGGCATCGATCGTGCCGAGCTTCTTCCGTATCTCCGAGCCCGCGATCTTCGGCGCGCCCATCATCTTCAACCCGATCCTCATGATTCCGTTTGTGTTAGGCGGCATGATCTCGGCCCTGCTGTATTGGGGTGCGGTCTCACTGGGTCTTGTCTCTAACTTCTACATCTTGGTGAGCGGCACGTTCCCCATCTTCGTTCAGGGCTTTGTCCAGTGCCTCGACCCGCGCATCTGGGTGTTTACGATCGTTTTGATCGTGGTCATGGCTGTGGTCTGGTACCCGTTCTTTAAGGTGTACGATAACCAGCTCCTGGCTCAGGAGCAGGAGAACGCCGCGGCAGCTTCTGCCGAGGATGCTGAGTAGCATGAGTTACTTTGACAGAACGTCTGCCGCCGGTATGCCCGAGGGCTTTTTGTGGGGTGGTGCCCTCGCCGCCAACCAGGCCGAAGGGGGCTGGAACGAGGGTGGCCGCGGCATGTCGCACTCCGACCTGATCCCACAGGGTTCCGACCGCTGGGATGTAATGTTTGGCAGGCAAAAGCCCGTGGACGATCCGGACAGGCTGTATCCATGCCGCTGGGGCAACGACTTCTTCCATCATTGGCACGAGGATGTCGAGCTCTTTGCCGAGATGGGCTTTAAGTGCCTGCGTCTTTCAATTTGCTGGAGCCGTATTTTTCCCACAGGGATGGAGACCGAGCCCAACGGCGAGGGCTTGGAGTTTTACCGTCAGGTATTCGAGGCGCTGCGCGAGCATGGAATCGAGCCGCTTGTGACGCTGTCGCACTACGACTATCCGTTGGCTCTGGTCGAGCGCTATGGTGGCTGGCAAAGCCGAGAGATGATCGAGCGGTATGCGCACTACGTCGAGACCGTCGGACGCGCGTACCAGGGCCTCGTGCGTTATTGGCTTACGTTCAACGAGATCAACAGCGTGGCGCTGTCCTATCTCAACGCGGGTGTCACGCTCGAGGATGAGCGTGACCGTGCAGCCGTGACCGCGGCGTTCTCGCACCATATGTTTATGGCGAGCGCTCGCGCTGTCGAGATTCTGCACAAGATCGATCCCGCAAACAAGGTGGGTTGCATGGTCGCTGCCGGTGCGACCTATCCGTACCGTTGTGCGCCCGAGGACGTATGGCTTGCGTATGAGGAGGACCGCGGCCGCTACTTCTACACAGACGTGATGGCTGCGGGCGCCTATCCTGCTTGGAAGCTGCGTGCACTCGAGAAAGAGGGTGTTCACGTGCCCTTTGAGCCGGGCGATACGGAGTATCTGGCAGAGCATACGGTCGACTTCATCTCGTTCTCGTACTATTGCTCGCGCTTGGTGTGCGCCGATGATCAGGTGATCGCCGAGAAGGCGGAGGGCAACGTGTTCCCGACGTTGCGCAATCCGTACCTCAAGGATAAAGAGACTGCCTGGAAGTGGCAGATCGATGCGCTGGGTTTGCGCGTGACGCTTGCCGGCTACCACGATCGTTACCATCTTCCGCTCTTTATCGCCGAGAACGGTGTGGGCGGACTCGATGCGCTGGAAGACGGCAAAGTCCACGATGCGTATCATATTGATTACCTGCGAAGGCATATTCTTGCGCTGCGCGATGCAATTGTCGAGGACGGTGTTGACCTGATGGGATACACGCCGTGGGGCTGTATCGATTTGGTGTCGGCCTCGACGGGGCAGATGAAGAAGCGCTATGGCTTTGTTTATGTTGATGCCGATGATACGGGCAAAGGCACGTTCGATCGCTACCGAAAGGACAGCTTCTGCTGGTACCAAAAGGTCATTGCATCAAATGGCGAGGACTTGAGTTAACTCTTGCAGGTCTGTTGCCCCCGCGGTCCGCTTCGGCCGCAGGGGCTTTTGTTATTGAGGCGGCTGTTCATGAGGAGCATTGCAGGCTGCGGAAACCCGGCACTTGGGGACGTTCCTTTCCTGCCGGCAGCTTGGGACAGTCCTTAAAGGCCGCATCGATCAACTGCGGAAAGCACATCCCAGAATGAGCGTCCAACATGGGGTGCGGTTTCCCTTGAGGCCCTCAATCGGAAAATGCATCCCGGATTATTGTCGAAAAGCGGTCCCTAGTTTCCCAAACGGGCCGCTAACGGAAAGCGCACCCCGCTATTGGGCCCCAAAGCAGGATGCGCTTTCCGTGCTGGCAGTTCCAAGCAGTTCGGGATGGCCCTTTTCGTCTGCTCTCGGCCGGCGTCCGTAAGACTGTCCCCGACGACCACTCATTTAAGTCTGTCCCCAATGAGTGTAAGTCTGTCCCCAATGACTAGTAGTAGGCCCACATGGCTTCGACTTCGTTAAGGACCTCTACGCAGCCCCAGCGGCGGGCGCTGCGGCTGGCCGAGTTGGGGTCGTAGACGCCAATCTGGTTGGCATCGTCGATGCCGTAGAGCACGATGTAGTGGCCTACGTTGGTAAACGTACCGGGGCGCACTGCGGCGATGACGGGCGCACCCGAGCGAAGTGCTTGGGCAATCGATTCGCGATCGTTATAGAGCTGTGTTCCGTTGAGCCCCAGCTGCCACGCACCGCCTGTCATAAACGACCACTCGGTGGCACCGGTGGGGGCGTAGTTGCCGGCTTCGGCCAGTGCGCATATATCGACCGGCGTCTTATCGGTGTGGCCGGTCTTAAAGATATAGACCATGGTGAGGCAAGTGGGACCGCAAGCGTTTTCGCGAATAGTGCCACCGGCATAGGGCAGCTCCGACCATGCGGGGTCAATTTGGTAGATGTGGGGCATGGTGCCGGCCTGCCATTGCGAGCGTGGGGTCGAGAACGCAAATGAGTAACCGGGCGCGACGGGAGCTTTAAGCAGCTTGTCCTCGGCAGTGGGCTCAAGACCAGCTGATCCGTGGGAGATACAGGATCCCAAAAACACAAAGACGAGGCAGGCGGCGATGGAGCAAAGCGCAAGGCGTAGGCGGCGGGCCGGAAGCGCGTGGCTTGTGGTGTGCGACGCGGGGTGAGGGGCGGAATTGCCGCGATCGCGTTGAGGTCGCGAAAAGGAGCGCTTGACGTAGTAGTCGGTCTTATGCCGATCGTAGCGGCGTGGCTGCGATGTGTCGGTCTGGCGTTGGCGTGTGCTCGTACTCACGCGGTCTGACTGCTGCACGGTACGGCTTTGTTGCCGCGAAGAAGCCCCGAGCTGCTCTTGGGGGCGCTGCGGGTTGTCGTTGTCGGAGGTGCTTCTGGGCGTTGGCGTGGTGCGGCCGGCAAGGCGCACGCTTTGTGGCCGTTGGTCGCCGTCATTGTATCCGTATGCCATTCGAATCACCTTGCCTCATGTGTAACTTGTCTATCCTACATAAAATGATGCACGACACATGGGTATGTGCGCCAAAAGCCTGACAAATGGTATGAACGTTGCCGCGCCGCGCGCCAAGTGTCACGGCAACAGGTATTCAAAAGCAGACAAGATGAAAGCGTCCAAGACGAATGACGTCTCCCGCCGTTCGTCCCAAAAACGGTGCCGCTCGTTTTGCAGTTCTGCCTTCGGTCGAGCTGCGAGCGGCGCTGCTGCGCCAAGGCCGTATCTTAAAGCCATGGAAAAAAGCGCGCGGCAAAACGGACCGCGCAAGGGGTGACGCCAAGGGGCGTCAAAAAGGAAAGGAGGGGAACAATGGCGGACAAGAATGCAGAAGTTGCAGTCGAGGATAACGGCGGCATGAAGAAAACGCTCTCGCTCTGGAACTTCTTCACCATCGGCTTCGGTGCCATCATCGGTACCGGTTGGGTTCTGCAGGTCGGCGACTGGATGGTCGTGGGCGGCGGTCCCGTTCCCGCTATGATCGCATTCCTCTTGGGTGCAATCTTCCTCGTGCCCGTCGGAGCTGTTTTCGGTGAGCTCACGGCTGCTATCCCCATCTCGGGCGGCATCGTCGAGTATGTCGATCGTAGCTTTGGCCGTACGCTGAGCTACATCACCGGATGGCTTTTGGCCCTGGGCAACGGCATCCTGTGCCCGTGGGAGGCCATCGCCATTTCGACCCTTGTGTCCGAGATGTTCGGCAGCCTGCCCGGCCTTGAGTGGCTGCGCGCCGTCAAGCTCTACACCATCCTGGGGGCCGACGTTTACCTGTTCCCGACGCTGATCGCGCTCGGCTTTGCAGTCTACGTCATCTTCCTCAACTTCCGCGGTGCCAGCTCGGCTGCCAAGCTCCAGGCCTTCCTGACCAAGGCTCTGCTCTGCGGCATGCTGCTCGCCATGGGCGTCTCGCTGTTCACCGGCTCGCCGGACAATGCCATGCCCGTATTCTCCCAGGTCACCGGCGCTGGCGGCGGCAAGGCCGCTACCGAGGGCGCCAGCCTGTTCGCCGGCATCGTGTCGGTCCTGGTTCTGACTCCGTTCTTCTACGCCGGTTTCGACACCATTCCCCAGCAGGCTGAGGAGGCAGCCGAGGGCCTCAACTGGAACAAGTTCGGCAAGATCATCTCCCTGGCCCTGCTGGCCGCCGGCGGCTTCTACATGGTCTGCATCTACTCGTTCGGCACCATCCTCGACTGGCATGAGTTTGTTAAGAGCCCGGTTCCCGCGCTTGCCTGCCTTAAGGGTATCAACATGCTTCTGTACCTGGCCATGCTCGTCATCGCCACGCTTGGACCCATGGGCCCGATGAACTCCTTCTACGGCGCCACGAGCCGCATCATGCTCGCCATGGGCCGCAAGGGCCAACTGCCCGAGAAGTTCGCCGAGGTCGACCCCAAGTCCGGCGCTCCCAAGCTCGCCTGTGTCGTTCTGGGCGTCATCACCGTCATCGGTCCGTTCCTGGGCAAGAACATGCTCATCCCCCTGACCAACGTGTCGGCTCTCGCCTTCATCTTCTCCTGCGGTATGGTCGCCCTCGCCTGCCTGCGCATGCGCTTCACCGAGCCCGACCTGCCTCGTCCCTACGAGGTGCCCGGCGGCAAGTTTGGCATCGGCCTCGCTATCGCTGCCTGCGCCATCATCATCGGCCTGCTCGTGATTCCGTTCTCTCCCGCCTCCCTCAACATGGTGGAGTGGAGCATCGTAATCGGCTGGTTGGCTATTGGCCTGGCCCTCATGGCTTTCACTAATTCCCGAAAAAAGTAACGCCTAGCCGGGGCGGATCGGGTGCGCGGTATCCTCTCTCCCGCGCACCGAACCCGGCACCACTTGGGTAGCTTTGTGAGGCCTTAACCCAACACGGCCTCGCCCACTATATGGATCCATAAGGAGGAACCATGTCCACTAAGTATGCAATCGTTGGCGGCAAGCTCATCGACGGTACCGGTGCCGAGCCGGTCGAGAACTCCCTTGTTCTCGTCGACGACAACGGCAAGATCGAGTACGCCGGCGCTATGCAGGACCTTCCCGAAGGCGTTGAGGTCATCGACGCCGCCGGCAAGACCGTCCTTCCCGGCCTGATCGACACCCACCTGCACTTCTCGGGCAACCTGACCGACGATGACACCGATTGGGTCATGCAGCCGCTCCTCGAGAAGCAGGCCGTCGCCGTCAAGCAGGCCTACGACTGCCTCACCCACGGCCTCACCACCGTCTGCGAGATCGGCCGCTTTGGTATCCAGATCCGTGACTGCATCGACAAGGGCGTCTTTAAGGGCCCGCGCGTTCTGGCCACCGGCCTCGGCTTCTGCCGTGTTGCCGGCCACGGTGACTCCCACCACTGCACCCAGGAGCTCAACAAGGAATCCCATCCCTGGGGCGACCAGGTCGACGGTCCTTGGGATCTGCGCAAGGCCGTCCGTCGTCGCCTGCGCGAGAACCCCGATGCCATCAAGATCTGGGCTACCGGTGGCGGCATCTGGCGCTGGGACTCCGGCCGCGACCAGCACTACTGCTCCGAGGAGATTCAGGCTGTGGTCGAAGAGGCAAAGATGGTCGGCATCCCCGTGTGGAGCCACTGCTACAACAACCACGCCGCTGCCTACGATTCCGTTCGCTTTGGCTGCGAGCAGCTGATTCACGGCTTCGATATCGATGAGCGTACCATGGACCTCATGGCCGAGCAGGGCACCTTCTTCACCCCGACGATCGCCTTCCTGCCCACCTGGTACGCCACCTATCCGCCCGTCTACGTCCCCGAGCTGCACGACAAGTACGAGGGCACCCTGGTCGAGAAGGAGCTGCAGCGCAACTACGACTGCCTGCGCGAGGCCAAGAAGCGCGGCGTCGTCATGACGATCGGCTCCGACTCCTTCTCCTTCGTCACCCCGTACGGCACCTGCTCCATCGAGGAGATGTACGAGTTCGTCGACAAGATCGGCTTCACCCCGGTCGAGACCATCACCTGTGCCACTCTCAACGGTGCCAAGATGTGCCACATCGAGGACGAGACCGGTTCCATCGAGGCCGGCAAGTGCGCCGACCTGCTGGTCGTCAACGGTGACGTCGCCGCCGACATCCACGTGCTCAACACCGACAACATGGACGTCATCATGAAGGACGGCTGGATTGTCGAGGGCGGCACCTTCGGCGAGGCAAACAAGTACAGCGCCTAAGCTACCGTTCATCGATGGCTTGATGTAAAACACAGTATTTGATGCATAATGCAATGGAGAGGGTCGCTTGCGGCCCTCTTTATTGCTATGGGGTGCGTCAGTAAGAAGGAGATGACGGTGGATCTCAATAGGCTGATTCTGGGCAAGAGCTACAACTCTACCAAGGTCTTTCGTACCGCTCAGCATGTGGTTCAAGCCATCTTGCTCGGTATTGTCGTTCCGCTGCTTATCCTGCTGCTCATCTGGGATCTAACCGATAATCCCAATCCCGTTCCGGCCGTTGTTGTCATTGCCGGCTTGGTCATGCTGTGCTTCTTCTTCTCGTACGTCTTTGTCGTTCCCGACGACCTCACATCGAGCGCAACCGACCGCACGCTCGCCATCGCTTCAAAAATATTCGCCTACACGTCGCGCGGCCTTACGCCCGAAGCTGCCCTGGGCGCCTCTAAGATCATCCTGTCCGAAACGATCGCCTCTGCCATCTGCTTTACCGACGGCAAGCAGGTGTTGGCAAGCTGGGGCGAGGACTCGGCAAAATGCCCCGCGGGCACCCCGGTGGTGCTGCGGACTACGCTCAACGTGATCAACAGCGGTGAGCAAAGCGTGTTCTCGCGCGATGCCTCGACCGAGACAGGTGGCTACTTTCCGCGCCTGCGCGCCGGTATTGTCGCACCGCTTACCGTGCGCGGGCATTGCGTGGGCACGCTCGAGCTGTATTATCCCCGTCTGAGCAGCATCGATATGCGCCAGACGGCGCTTGCCTCGGGCTTTGCCGACCTCATTTCCACGCAGCTTGCGAGCTTTGAGCTCGAGCGCCAGGACGAGCTTACGGCCCGCGTGGAGCTGCGCGCCTTGCAATCGCAGGTCGATCCTCATTTTCTGTTCAATACCATTAGCACGATCGTGTCGCTCGTTCGAACCGAGCCCGACAAGGCGCGATCGTTGCTCATCGATTTTTCCAATTATTACCGTCAGACGCTTTCTGACTCCGATACGCTCACCACGCTCGAGCACGAGGTGGAGCAGGGCACTCGTTATATCAATCTTATGCAGGCCCGGTATGGCGACGGCCGTCTGCGTGTTTCGGTCGACATCGACTTTGAGGTGCGCGACAGCCTAGTACCGCCGTTTATCTTGCAGCCGCTGCTCGAAAACTGCATCAAGCATGCGCAGCGCGAGATCGAGCCGCTTTCTATTCGTGTTAGGGCTTTTGAGACCGATGACGGCTTGGAGATCATCGTCGAAGACGACGGCATCGGAATGAGCGAAGAAGTCTGCGCGCATCTGTTTGAGCAGCATCGCCGAGAGGAGCCCGAGAGCATTACCGCCGACGGCTCCGTCAAGCGAGGTTGCGGCCTGGCGCTCTTCAACGTGCTTCAGCGCATCCATTTCTTTTACGGAGAAGATTCCGGCATGCGCGTGAAGTCCCAGGAGGGCGTGGGAACGCAGGTCATCGTCGAGCTGAACGGCGAGCCGCATGAGCCGGCGCCGTTGACGGCGTAGCACGCGGTTGGATTGAGAGAAAAAGAGGGGAAGCACATATGTCCGAAGGCTGGAACATCTTGGTGGTTGATGACGAACCTCCCATTAGGGCTGAGCTACGCTATCTGTTGGAAAAGGATACGCGTGTGGGCCAGATTGCCGAGGCGGGCAATGTCACCGAGGCCGTGGAGTCGATTCTCTCGAACAAGCCCAACGTGTTGTTTTTGGACATCACGATGCCCGGCCGCTCGGGAATTGAGCTTGCCGAGACGCTGCAGAACCTAAAGACGCCGCCGGTGGTTGTGTTTGTGACGGCGTTTGCCGAGTTTGCCGCCGATGCGTATAACCTCGATGCGGTCGACTATGTCGTCAAGCCGGTCGAGGACGCACGCCTGTCAAAGGCACTCGACAAGATCGAGGCAGCCTTGGGTGCCCGTCGTGTTATCCACGCTCCGCGCCAGCCTTTGCGTCTGACGGTGGACCGCGGGGGCAAAAAGGTGTTCATTCCCGTCGCAGACGTCTGCTACTTTGAGGCGCGCGCCGATTTTTGCAACGCCATCTGCGCCGAGGGAACGTACCTGATCAATGAGTCGATCTCCTCGCTCGAGCGTCGCTTGGTTTCCGAGGGCTTTATTCGCGTTCATCGCAGCTATCTGGTCAATTTGGAAGACGTGCACAATGTCGAGATCGGTTCCACGGGTCTTATGGAGCTCAGACTCGATCGCGTAACCTCGACGGTGCCCGTGTCCCGCCGTCGCGCTGCCGAGGTTAAAGCACACTTGGGGCTTGCGTAGACGGTCTGCGTGCCGTCGTTTACCATCGCAGGTTTGGCATGGGCGCGCGGTGGGCATAATGGGTGGCATCGAATGAAATCGAAAGGATCATTATGCCCGCGCTTATCACCCATCATCTGTTTGGCGAGGAAAGCATCGACCGTCTTCCGCAGGGCGTCATCACGTCCGATGAAGAGCGCATTGCCTTTATCTTGGGCAACCAAGGCCCCGACCCGTTTTTCTTTCACATTCTGACACCGCGTGTTTCCGACTGCACGCTGCTGGCGCAGGTCATGCATCGGTCGCGCATGTCTCGTCAGTTTGCGTGCCTGCGCGACGGCGTGTCGCATCTGCTGCCGCGCGACGCCAGCTTGGGTCGTGCCTTTGCGCTGGGCCTGCTGTCTCATTACGTGCTCGACCGCAACGCTCATCCCTTTGTCTATGAGCAGCAGTTTGGCATTGTCGAGTCCGATTCAGAGCTTGAGGATTCGAGCAGTCAGGTCCATGCCGTGATCGAGAGCGACCTGGATGTGCTGATGCTGCAGCTCAAACGTGACGGGGCCACGGTCGAGGATTATCCTCCGGCGGGCGAGATCGTCACTACCGACCGCATCAATCGCGTTGCCGGCGTGCTGATGAGCTACGTCGCCGGGCGCGTGTACGGTATCGACATCCCGGCGGGGGAGTACGCCGGCGCCGTCTCGGACATGCAGCTGCTCTACCGCACTATCGAGCCGGCCGGTTCGGCCAAGACGCGCGCGATTGCCCTGCTCGAGGGCTTGGTGCACGATTATTCGCTGCTCGACGGCCTTGCGCACCGCGTGACGACCGAGCTGCCCGAGCGTACCGGCAACCTGGGCCATTTGGCATGGAAGAACCCCTTTACCGATGAAGTCTCGACCGAGAGCTTCCCCGAGGTCTTTGACCGCGCGCTGCTCGATTATGAGTGCACGGTTGCCCGCTTTATCGAGACCGGCGATATGGAAGCCGTGACCAACCACGTCAATTACAGCGGTCGCGTGCTCGGCGCCGACGAAGAGTTCGACCGCGAGGAGTAACAAACCGTTTCAATAAGTTGCGGTGGAATAGTTCCTGTTTGGGCTCCTGGAGTCCTTGAATAGGAACTATTTCACCGCAACTGCGTTGGGGCGCGAGGAGTTTGTTCCGGGCAAAGGCCGCGGGTGCCGCTCTCGGCCCTTTGCCGAATCCTTACCGGTGCTTCTGGACAATTGGGGTACGATGAACTAACTGCATATCGGGCGAATACGAAGGGGCCCTGTCCATGAAATACACCAAGCTCGAGCGTAACTGGGTTATGTACGATGTGGGCAACTCGGCCCTCGTGCTGCTCAATACCTCGGTGGTGCCCATCTACTTTAACGCCATCAATACCGGTGCTTCCTCGGCAGACCTGGTGGTCGCCTGGGGCAACGCGCAGACGATTGCCTCGCTGGTCATTGCCATGCTCATGCCCATTCTGGGCGCGCTTGCCGATTACGCCGGCAACAAGATCAAGTTCTTCTTGGGCTTCTTCCTCACGGGCCTGGTTCTTTGCCTGGCGCAGGCTATCCCCATGTCCGCCATGGCATTTTTGACCGTGTACGTGCTGTGCACCATCGGCCTTAACTCTTCTATGACGTTCTACGACGCCATGCTGCCCGACATTACCACCGACGAGCGCATGGATGCCGTGTCCAGCTCGGGTTATGCCTGGGGCTACATCGGTTCCACCGTGCCGTTCATCATCTGCCTGGCGCTTATCATGGGTGGCCCCGCTCTTGGCGTCCCCACCATGCTGGCAACGCGTCTGTCGTTTGTCATCACCGGTGCCTGGTGGCTCATCTTTACCCTGCCGCTCATTCGCACCTATAAGCAAAAGTACGGTCGCGAGCGCGGTCCCGAGGACACCATCGGCCACATCGTGGGCGGCGTGTTCTCCGAGGTCGGACACACCATGCGCGAGATCGCCCACAACAAGACCGTGCTGGTCTACATGATCGCGTTCTTCTTCTACATCGACGGTGTGCACACGGTCATTTCCATGGCAACCAGCTACGGATCGGCTCTGGGCATCGACTCGACCCAACTGGTGCTGGCTCTGCTCGTTACGCAGTTTGTGGCCTTCCCATCCGCCATCATCTACGGCAAGCTCGCCGGTCGCGTGGGCACACTCAACATGATCTTGGTGGCCGTCGCCGCCTATATGGGCATCGTGCTCTTTGCCGCGTTTTTCTTAAAGACCGCCTTTGAGTTTTGGGTGCTCGCTATTTTGGTCGGCTTGTTCCAGGGTGGCGTGCAGGCGCTCAGCCGCAGCTATTTTGGCCGCATCATCCCCAAGGAAAAGTCCAACGAGTACTACGGCTTCTTCGATATCTTTGGCCGTTATGCAAGCGTTATGGGCACCTTCCTGGTGTCGGTTGTCACCTCGCTGACCGGCAACCCGTCGCTGGGCGTCCTTTCTATTGGCGTTCTGCTGGTTGTTGGCTTTGTGCTGCTGGTCCGTCTGTCCCGCATGGCTCAGGCGGCGGCGTAAGGCAATCGGGCTCAGTGCAGCAATTGTGCCTATCTGCAGTACTCTTTTGGAAGTAGCCGCATAAATCATTCTGACTTCCGAACAATGTTTAGCCCAAGTGGGTATGATGGAACCAGCTAGGTCGCGGGGCGTCGCCTGTGTTTGGCGGCGCCCCGTTTTTGTGTTGCAAGGAGGGTAAAGGTATGAACGCCACGGTTGTGATCCCAACATATTGGGCGGGCGATGATACCCAAGCAAACGCTCCCGGCACCTACGATCACTCGACGTCGCTCAATGCCGCCAACCCGGAACTCGATCGCTGCCTGACTTCGCTCGAACAGGTGCGCGACATTCCGCGCATCATTCTCTTGGTGGTCTGTCCGGTTTCTGCCACGGCCGACGTATCCCATCGCGTGCACGAAATCGTTAATGCTCATCCCACACTTAAGGTCACCATCGTTACCAATACTCAGGCTTCGCGTGTTGCCGACCGCGTGGCGCAGATTGCGCCCAAAGGCTCGGGCGAGTGCGTGAGCCTGCGCGGCTACGGCGCCATCCGCAACATGGGTCTTGCCTGCGCGGCGGTGCTGGGGCACGACGCGGTTGTGTTTTTGGATGACGACGAGACCGTCATCGATGCCGACTTTATGAAGCGTGCGACCTATGCACTGGGCCAACAGACGCGTCAGGGCCTGCCGATTTTAGTCAAGAGCGGATACTTTTACGATCGCGACGGGTCGCCGCTGGCTCCCACGGACAAAGTGGGCATTTGCCATCGCTGGTGGACCAAGCGTATCGAGTTCAATCGCTGGATGAAAAAGGCGCTCTCGGGCACCCGCATCTCGCGCTCCAATTACGTGTGCGGCGGCCTGATGGCCCTGCACGCCCGCGCCTTTACGCGCGTGGCCTTCGACCCGTTTATCACCCGCGGCGAGGATCTGGACTACCTGTTTAACATGCGCATGTTTGGCTATGACGTGTGGTTCGATAACGAGTGGACCGTGCGCCACCTGCCGCCCGAGTCCGAGAAGCGCTCGCCGCGCTTTATGCAGGACGTGTACCGTTGGTACTACGAGCGGGCCAAGCTAACGTTCGCTGCGCACCAAAAGGAGCTCATTCCGGTTACGGCCGCATCACTCATGCCCTATCCGGGTCCGTGGATCTCGCGCGAGCTCGACGACCGCGTGCGCAAGACCGCCATGGTTCGCAGCATGTTTACCCGCGAGCACGAGGGGTATCTGCGCATCTGGCGTCACGGTATTGACGAGGCCAAGACCTATGCCCGCCAAAACGCCGCAAGCTACCTGCGTTTTCAGAGTTTCTGGCCCAAGATCATGGACGAACTTTGGCGCGACGCACAACTGATTAGCATCCTGGAGGGGGCTGAATGATCGACCGCCGCGCCCAGCGCGATAATTCAATTTCAATCTTTCGCATCATCGCCGTTGTCTGCGCCGTTTGCGTGTTGGTGTACTTTATCTTTGCCCTGGCGACTGGCATTGAGCCGATTGCCACGGTAATCGCCTGTGCGCTGCTGTGCATCTTCCTGTGCATCTTTATCTATTTGACGCTCAATCCCGATTCGGTACGCTCCCAGTACACCGAGGAGACACTCTCGGTTGCCTCGGCCATGCTCGAGGACATTAAGGGCGGTCTGACGCAGGAATCGGCGCTTTTGGTGTGCCGGCGTATCCTGCCCGAGACACGTGCCATGACCGTTGTCATCACCGATGAGAGCAACGTGCTGGCCTGCGCGGGCGAGTTCGAGGAAAAGCTGCTGCCCGATTCGCCCATCCACACGCTCGCCACGCGCTACGTCATTGAGCACGGCATCGTGCAGTCGTTCAACCGCGTGGTGGACGTGGTGGGTTCGGATGGCTCGCACAACCATGTTCCCGCCGGTATCATCGCGCCCATCAAGGTGGGCGACCGCACCGTCGGCACGCTCAAGTTCTACTACAAGACCCCGCGTGCCGTCGACCGTACCCAGTATGCGCTCGCCTCGGGTTTTGCCGAGATCCTGTCCACGCAGCTCGCCATCCACGAGCTCGAGGTGCAAAAGGAACTGACGGCCCGTGCCGAGGTGCGTGCCCTGCAGGCGCAGATCAACCCGCACTTTCTGTTCAACACGCTCAACACCATCGCGTCGTTTACACGCACCGATCCGCTGCGTGCCCGCGAGCTGCTGCGCGAGTTCTCCTCGTTCTATCGCGCTACGCTCGACAACTCGGGGTCGCTTATCCCGGTCTCGCGCGAGGTTGCCCAGACCAAGCGCTACCTGACGTTTGAGAAGGCGCGCTTTGGCGAGGACCGCGTACTGGCGGCCTTCGATGTCTCCGAGGATGTTGAGGACACGTTGGTCCCGGCCTTTGTAATCCAGCCCATCGTCGAGAACGCCGTGCGGCATGGCATGGGCGATGGCGATGCCCTGCGGATCGATGTGACCGTCCATCAAGACGGTGACGACGCAATCCTGATTGCCGTGGCCGACAACGGCGTGGGCATGGACGAGGGCACCGCCGCCAGGCTGTTTGATGAGCGCTCCGCCCGCCCCGATGCCAGTTCCCCGCAAGGCGGCGGCGCCGGCGTGGCCATGCACAATATTTCTGAGCGCATCCATCGCTTTTATGGACCGCACTCTTATACGCGCGTCGAATCGGCGCCGGGCAAGGGCACCAAAGTGCTCCTGCATCTTGATTTGTCAGAGAGCATCTTTGACATTCAAGAGTAAAATAAAAGGCTATGGGCTCAACGCCAAGCGGCGGATGCCCAGCGTAGTTTGTTGACGAAAGGTTTAATCCCTATGCTGCGTGCGATGATTGTGGATGATGAGGCCCCGGCCCGTTCGGAACTTCGCTTCTTGCTCGAGCAGACGGGCAAGATCGGCACGATCACTGAGGCGTCGAGCGTCCGCTCCGCCATTGAGATGCTGATGGAAAGCCGCGTCGATGTCGTCTTTCTCGATATCTCGATGCCTGGTGCTTCTGGTCTGCAGCTTGCCGAGGCACTGCATAAGCTTAAGAATCCGCCGGCGATTGTGTTTGTGACCGCGTATAGCGATCATGCCGTCGAGGCGTTCGACGTAGATGCCGTCGATTACCTAATGAAGCCGGTTGAGGAGGCACGCCTGGATCGCGCGATCGAGAAGGTCATGCAGCACGCCAAGCCCGTCACGGACAGCAAAGCCACCATCGAGCGCATTCCGGTGGAAAAGGGCGGCCGTAAGGTCCTCATTCCCGTGGATGACATTCGCTTCATCATGGCCAAGGACGATTACTCCTGTATCTATACCGTCGATGATCGTTTTCTATCGACGACTTCGCTGGCGCAGTTCGAGGCCAAGCTTTGCGACTTTGGCTTCTTTCGCGTTCATCGCCGCTATATCGTCAACTTGGCGTGCGTCACAGATGTCGAGACGGTGCCCTCGGGCGCTATCCAACTGGGCATTACGGGCGTCGACGAACGCGTGCCGGTCTCGCGCCGCCGCGTTGTGCCGCTCAAGAAGGCCCTGAGCCTCTAGCACGCTGGCCCCGCAGCCCTGTAGACAATTGTCTGCGGAGCCGTGGGGCTTTTTGTATATACGTCGAATCGGTTTTGCAGAAGGGATCCCATGAACAGTGCAAACGCCAAGCGCATCGACATCATCTCGGACACCCACGGCTATCTTTCGCCCGCGCTTCTGGATGAGCTCAAGGGCGCAGATCTGATCATCCACGCCGGAGACCTCACCTCAGAGATGGATTACGAGCATCTATGCACCATCGCCCCCGTGCGAGCGGTCCTAGGCAACAACGACTACTACCGCGACTACGGCCCGGATGTGGACCGTCTGGCCATCTTCACCTACGAAGGCCTCAAATTCGCCGTAGCCCACTACCGTGAAGACCTGCCCGTGGGATCCGTAGACGTAGCCATCAACGGTCACACCCACGTAACCAAAGAAGCCCAAGTAGGCCGCTGCCTAGTCCTCAACCCCGGCAGCGCCAGCTACCCCAGAGGCACCCGAGGCCCCACCATGGCCAGAATGCTCGTCAAGGAGGGCAAGATCCTGAGCACCAAGTTTATTGACCTAGAGTAAACGCAACAAAAACGGGGGATGCACAACGCATCCCCCGGTTTTTATGAGCCAAAGGCGGAAGTTCAGCAAGATCCATCAGACCAACCCCGCCGAGGAGCACGCGGGCTAGCCGCGCAGCGGCGCACGCCCGCAAAACTGGTTGAATAATGTGACGGCAGGGAGGGTCTCCGGGGCTGAGGGCGGGGGTTAAGTTTGTCGCGAGTTCCGCACGCAAAGGAAAGCACTTAATGTGCTTTCCGTCTTGCGCGGGACTGTAGAGCAGCAAACTTAA
>CABUQW010000004.1 GCA_902493895.1 uncultured Collinsella sp.
AGGTCGACCTCGACCAACTCGGCGCCCTGGTTCTGCAGCTCCTGGGCAGCGCGCTGAACAGCGGCCTTGACCTCGGGCGTCAGGCCCTCGGCCTCCATAAACGCGGGGATAATGCCCACGCGCTTGCCCTCGATGCTGTCGTTGAGGTGCTCGGTAAAGTCGACGGCGCAATCCTGACTGGTGCAGTCGTACGGATCGTGGCCCGCGCCGGTAAGCGCGTTCATGGCCAGCGCGACATCCTCGACCGTACGGCCAAAGGGGCCCACCTGGTCGAGCGACGAGCCAAAGGCAACCACGCCGTAACGGCTCACGGCGCCATACGTGGGCTTAAAGCCCACCACACCGCACAGTGATGCCGGCTGGCGAATGGAGCCGCCGGTATCCGAGCCCAGCGAGAGCGCGACTTCGCCCGCGGCGACAGCGGCAGCGGAGCCGCCCGAGGAGCCGCCGGGCACGCGCTCGGTATCCCAAGGGTTGTTGGTACGGTGGAACGCCGAGCTCTCGGTAGAGCTGCCAAAGGCAAACTCGTCCATGTTGGCCTTGCCCATGGGCAGGCAGCCGGCATCGAGCATGCGCTGGACGCAGGTGGCGGTGTAGACGCTCTGGTAGTCCCCGAGCATGCGGGAAGCGCAGGTGGTGCGCGTGCCTACGAGGTTCATGTTGTCCTTGATGGCCAGCGGCACGCCCGCGAGCGGGGGCAGCGGCTTGCCTGCGGCACGGTCGGCATCCACGCGCGCGGCGGCCTCGAGCGCGAGCTCGGGCGCCACCTGCAGGAATGCCTGGACCCCGCCCTCGCGCGCCTCGATGGCGGCAAGGGAGGCCTGGGCCACCTCGGTAGCGGTAAAGTCGCCGGCGGCAACGCCCGCGGCGATCTGGGCGGCGGTAAGGGAATCGAAGCTTAGCGCCATTACTCGCTCTCCCCCTCTCCCAAAATGGACGGCACGCGGAAGTAGCGGTCGCGCGCGCTGCCGGCGTTTTCGAGCGCGACGTCGAGCGGCAGGTCGCGCTCGGGCTCGCGCAGGTCGTCGCCCATCACGTTGGACAGGCTTCCGATGGGATGGAACGTGGGCTCCACGTCGGGCAAGTCATATTGCAAGACGGGCTCGAGCATCTGGACGGCGTCGTTCAGGTAGGACGTCATCTGGGTGAGCTCGTCATCGGTCAGTGCGATCTTTGCGTACTCGGCGATGCCGCGCACGTCTTTCTCGCTGAGTGCCATAGGCGCTCCCTTCCGCATAACAGTTAAACCGCTCTAGTATACAAGGCAACGCCGGCTTGGAGCAGGCGCTTTACCCAAATGCAGCGAAAACGTAACGAGGGCGGCGGTTGGTAAGCGGCGGGCTGGCGGTTCTGCAGCGAAACCGCACCGTCCATAGCGAAAACCGCGCCGCCCCACAACGAAAACCGTCGCGCACACAGCGAAAACCGTCCCGCCCGAAACGAAAAGCATCACAACATTCGACGCTTTTCGCCAAAATCGAGATTTTCATCGAATGTTGTGATGGTTTGGAAGTCCCGACCACCACAAAAGTGCCCGTCCCCTTTATGGTGGTTCTGAACGATGCTTTATGCCGAGGCCTTGGCCTTGCGGCGCTTACGGACCGCGTGAATCACGATGTCCAGCAGCAACAGCACAATGGCCACGACCACGATGAGAACGGCGAACTCGCGCTTGCCCCAGTGGCGGCCGGCCAGCGACTTTTGCTTGTCGACGTCCTTCTTGTTGTACTTGGTGCGCACGCAATGCACCAGCAGGCGATGGTCGTTCACCCCGTAGGGCGTGCAGGTGACGAGCGTCACCTTGTCGGCGCCGGGCTCGATGGTCAGCGACTCCATCTCCTCGGGCAGCACCACCTCGGAGTCCACCATCTTGTAGGCAAGCGTCTTGTTCATGGTGTGCAGCAGCACCAGGTCGCCGGGCTCCAGCGAATGGATGTCGTCGAACATGCTCAGGTTGCGCATGCCCGAGTGCGCGGTGAGCACGCAATGCGTCGAGGTGCCGCCCACCGGCAGGCTCGTGCCCTCCAGGTGGCCGACGCCCGCCATAAGGACTTCCTCGCTCGTGCCGTGGTAGATGGGCATGCTCACGTCGATGGAAGGGATCTCGACCCAGCTCATCATGGGGTCGCGGTCAAAGATGAGCTGCTGGGCGTAGGGCTCGATCTGGTCGGCGGGAAGCTCGGTGGCCTCACCCGCCAGCTGCTCGTTAAAGGAGCGCGCCTGGAGCAGGATGCGCTCGCGCTCCTCGGCAGACAGCGCGTCCACGGTGCTGGACACGGTGCTGATCTGGTTGAACACGCCCGAGGCCTCGAGCCGGTCCAAGATCCACGGCCAGGTCATAAGGCCCACGCCAATAAGGATGATGACGATGGTGATGAGCCGATCAGCCCAGCGCGGCAGCCGCTTGCGACGGCGTTTGGGCTTGGGCTTGGGCTGAGGGCTTGAGCCACCGTTGGCCGCGGCGTTGTTGCTCTTCATATGTTTGGCGCCCTGCACCATCACCGGTCACTCCTCTACAACTCAAGTTGTCTAAACAAATAATAGCCGATTAGCGAGCTTCCGCGCCGGACAACGCAGCCTGGCAGCATTGCGCAGTGCGAGTATGGGCCCGCATTTGAGTTTTCAAAATGTCCCGAATCGGCTGAGCGATTCGGGATACAATGTCAATAGAAAACGACGCACCCCGCGTAAGTGTATGAGAGCGCAGGCGGCCTAGTTTTCAGCTTTTGTTAAATGCCCGGGATCCGACCCCCGGGCATTCTTATTTGCGCTTGTTGCGGCGCAAACGCCTTCTACCGTCCGCACCGCGCGTGCGCCTACGGACCTTAAACCGAACCTCATACGAGTCAAGAAACGCGATGACGAACGAGCCCACCGCCGCGAGGGCGGCGAGCGCGTTAAGGAATTTCAGCATTTGGGGACCTCCGATCGAGTCGTCGGCCGCCCGCGCACGGGATGCGTCGCAAAGCCATTTTACTGCGGTTGCACGCACCGCGCCTGGTAAACGCGATTTTGACAAACATTTGTTCGATAGTTACACACACTATTCCTCGTCCGGCGGAGCCTGGCCGCATTGTCCGGGTTTGCCCGACGGTTTGCCCGACGTGTTTACGTTTTCAAAATGTCTCGGATCGGCGAAACGATTCGGGATACAATAGCTACAGGAAACGACGCACCCCGCGTAAGTGTTAGCGTCGGATTATTTTAGCCAAATATAGTCGGCCGAGATTGACCAATCCCGGCCGACCCATTTTAGCCAACACGCCCGCATCTATGTCTTTCCTATCGCTTCCCTACATCCCCTCGGGCTGGATCCCCCTCACCTTCACCGCCTGGGGGACGGCCTCCACCGAGTAGGTGTCGAGCCCCCTGCCGCGGTAGCTCGGGCCCCGCATCACGAACACCGACGCCTTGTCGAACAGCCTGTCGAGGGCGCAGAGGAGCGTGTCGTCGCCCGTGAAGAACTCATCCCACCCGCTCGGGGCGATGTTGCTCGTGAGGACCATCGCGTTCGGCCCCTCCTTCTCGTAGCGCCTGTCGACGACATCGAAGAACAGGTCGGTGCACGGCCTGTCGTAGACGCATCTTCCCACCTCGTCAACGATGAGGCACGACGGCTTGACGAGCGAGGAGACGACCCGCGAGGTGTTTCCCCGCTGGACGGCCTTCTGGAACCTGTCCCTGAGCTCGGTCGCCTTTATGTAGTAGGTCTTGAGCCCCCGCATGCAGCACTCGCGCCCGTAGGCCTGCGCGAGGTGCGTCTTCCCTATGCCGCCGGGCCCGACGAAGGCGACGTTGCGGTGCGCGTAGAGGTCGGCCAGCGACGGGAGCTTGCCCAGCGCGGCCGCGTCCCGGCCCTGGATCCTGGAGAAGTCGAAGCCCTCGAAGGTCTTGGGCTCGCGCCTGGGCAGCCTGCTCAGCCTCAGCAGCGTCTCGATGGAGGCGAGCCTCCTCTTCTCCGCAAGGTAGGAGAAGGTGGCTGCCACGGCGGCCATCTCCCCGTCGCCGAGGTCGAGGTCCGAGGCGAGGGTCGCGAGCTCCTCCGCCCCGACGGCGATCCCGAGCCTCGACGCGGCGTCGCTCGCGAGCTCGTAGGGGCTCGCCCCCGCGCCCGCCATCATTCGGCCCTCCCGAAGTCGAACCTCTCGAAACCGGGTTTCGTCCTGGGCGGGGCGATTTGCTCGACCACGGTCCCCACCGGCTGGGTCGGCAGCTCCTCGGGCTGCGCCGGCGATGTCTCCCACTGCCCCTCGCACCAGCTGTCGGCGCCGGTGCCGACGGCGTGGGCGACGAGCTCGCGGGAGAGGTCGTCGCTGTATATGTGCACCACGCGCCCCTCCCGGTTCACCCTGCACTCGCGGCGGACGTACCAGTAGGGCACGCCGTAGCGGTGCCCCTCGAAGCTCACGAAGCCGTCGAAGGAGATCTTCCGGCGCGGGCACAGGTACCGCTCGACCTCGGCCGTGACCTCGAGCGGCCTGGTGTTCGCCGAGCACGCCGCCTCGTGCTCGCGCATCGGGACGCATGCCGCCGCGCGCCGCCAGCGGCCTCCCTGCTCGGCGCACCAGAGGGCGGCCTCCCGGTTGAGGGCGTCAAGGTCGGTAAAGGACCTTCCCGCGAGGAAGTTCCCCTTCACGAAGCGGACGAGCCTCTCCACCTTGCCCTTCGTATAGGGGTGGCGCGGCCTGCACAACCTGGTGCGGAAGCCGACGACGCCCATGAACTCGGCGTAGTCGGCCTGCCAGACGGGCCGGCCGTCGGCATCGCGGCGGACGACCACGCTCTTCATGTTGTCGGTGAGCACGGTCGCGGGCACGCCCAGCGCCGAGAACGCGTGCAGCATCCCGATGAGGAGGTTCTCCTGGCGCGCGTTCGGGAAGAACTCGACGTGGGCGCCCCCGCAATGGTGGCAGACCATGGCGAAGCAGGCGATCCGCGCCCGCTCCCCGCCGGGGCGCTCGACCGCGACGAAGCCCCAGTCCATCTGGTAGGCCTCTCCGGGCGCCGTCCTGAAGCGCTGGCCGCGGCAGCCCTGCGGGGCCGCCTGCCGCCTCTTCGCGGGCACGAGGTCCCGGTGCGCGGCGATGTAGGTCTTCACCGTGGTGAGGCCGCCGGCGTAGCCCTGGCCGAGCAGCCGCTCGAATATCACCTGCGAGTTGGTGACGCCCTTCCGCAGGAGGTCGTCCACCAGGCCGGTGTGGCCGGCGAGCACGCCCGGCGCGGCCCTCCTCCCGCTGTTCCCGTGGGGCAGGGCCCTGAACCCGTGTGCCCTGACCGTCCTCGCGCGGGAGCGGGTGAGCCCCGTCCTCCTGCAGAACTCCGCGAGGTTGCATGCCTGCGGGTCGAACCCGTCGCCCTCCTCCGCGGCCATCTCCCGGAGCGCCGCGTCTATAATCTCCTGTAGGTCATCGTGTCTCTCGTTCACCTCAATGGTCCTCCTAACGCCGGCGTGTTGGCACCACCAGCGTAGTGGCGGCGGGGAGGCACGGTGGCCATTATTCGGTGACCGGGATTGGTCAAAATCGTTTGACTATTAGCGGCTAAAATCGCCCGGCGCTAACATAAGTACTTAGGAGCGCGGGCGACCAGTTTCCGACGTTGTTAAATGCCCGGGATCCGACCCCCGGGCATTCTTATTTGCGCTTTCGGCGCAAATGCCTTCTGCCGTCCGCACCGCGCGTGCGCCTACGGACCTTAAACCGAACCTCATACGAGTCAAGAAACGCGATGACGGATGAGTCCGCATCGGACGGTGGAGGCTGCCTGTGTTGTCCAAAAAGAACGGGGCAGACTCCAGTGCGAAGTCTGCCCCGAAAAGAGAATGGCAAAGCAAGAACGTGGATGGACGAGAAAAGTGTCCGCAAGTCTCACGGCCATCACATCCCACCTGCCAAAGGGATGGGTGAGCGAGCGTTACTCCTGCTCGGACTCCTCAGCCTGCTTACGGCTGCGGATGAGATGCGCCACGCCGATGACGAGCACCGCGCCACCAGCGACCCAAGTGAAGGTCACGCCGTTAAGGCCGGTGAGCGGGAGGTTGGAGCCCTTCTTATCGGTAACGGTGAGGTGCACCTTGCCGTCGATGGTTCCAGTAGGTGCGGAAGTCGACTGGACGAGATTGTCATAGGTTCCCTCGGGAAAATCGCACCCAGGATTGAAAGAATCGCCGTTAGTGGGCAGGCCAGTGTTCATGATGGCAAACGTGATGCCACCGGCTGCGGAGTTGTTGTAGCCAGGCGCAGGCTTAACCTCCTTGAGGATATAGGTACCCTCGTCGAGACCGACGACGCTGATCTTACCTTTGGAGTTGGTAGTCAGTATTGCATCGTTCTGATTTGACGTCGTGGTACCGTCTGCCTTGATAAATTTGCTGGAGTCTTTCTCCTGCAGTGTGAACTGAACGCCTTCGAGGGTCTTGCGCTCGCCAGTCTCGTCCTTGTCGCTACCGACCTTGGTAACATCGATACCATAGGTGTAGTCGTAGGCCGGATGGTCAACCGTGGTACCAGTGTCGTTGATGTTGTACGGGTTGTTGGAATAGGTCAACTTGACATTGTTCACCTGGGCTTTGCCGAGCATATCCGCGTTAATCTTGCCAGCATCCAGTTTTGCCTCATAGTTCACATAGACTGTCGAACTACCGTCAACGGTAATGGGAGTGCCATGCGTATCCCTTGCTTCTTTGAGGTTTTCGAAGGAAACAGTGAGCGTATTCGTGCTTTTCCCCGGGGCATAGGTCGCACTGTAGCAAGCGGGATCAACAACTGAATTGCCAATCTTGACCTCAACGACCGGGTCGTTTCCATTGAGCTTCGGCACCATCGTGCTGGGAAGCTCGTCGGTGAAAGTGTAGCCGTACTTCTTGTACGTATTAATGTTGCTTGCAACAGTGCCGGCAAGCTGATATTTAATCGGCTGCTCGGAGGCAGAGTCGGCAGCTTTGTTGGCAGCAGTGAAAACGGTTTTATTAACGTCCGTAACAAATTTATCGCCCTTGTCATCCATGACGGCCTTGGTCACGTTGGGGACGTTCTTCTTGGGGGTCACGTTAACGTCAGAGCCACCGACGATGGTGAAAATCGGCGAGGTATACGCATCAGTATTGCCATTAGCACCGCTGGTCGTACTGGGCGTATCGGTCACGAAAAGCCAGTAGCCATGGTTCAGATTATCAAAGTTGCCCTTGCTGGAATTGCTTGGCTGTGTCCAAGCGAGCGCCTTGTCCCCCTCCAAGGCCTCGGCAATCAAGTCCAGAACCGTGCCATTATCAACCGCCGTAGTCTCTCCATAATTAGAGCCCTGAGTCGTGCTGATGAACTCCGCCCACGTCTGGGCGTCATCATTTACGTTAGGTACTCCAGGAACGTCTTTGAGCGCAGTCGTAACGAGGGTTTTCACATTACCCGGAGCCCACTGAATATCGGAAAGTGTCTTATCACCTGACCAGGTATTTCCATCCTTATTCTGCGTGATCTTCGCGGTAAAGATCTGGATGCCCTTAAAAGATGTGTCGGCATATTCAGTGATAGGGTCAGTGATAAACACCTTGCCATCCTCCGTAGCCACCGTTGGCTTGCCCTCAGCAAACGCCATGGTCGCCGGGGCCATGACTCCGCCGAAGCTCAGCGCTGCTGTGAGGCCAGCGGTTACTGCCAGGCGTGCGATGTTCTTGTTCATGTGCATCTTCTTTCCTCTGCTTTCTACTTCGTAACTCATTCGATCGGTCATCATCTGTCTGTGTCTTAGCATCTACTTCGCTACGTCTCGCCCCGCTCTCTGTGGGGCTGCCAGCTACTCTTTATGGCTGCCACCTCCCCGCTTGACCAGGAGCGCGACCACGATGAGCGCGGCTCCGGCGACCGCTGCGGCGGCCGCGGCGTACATTGCCATATCGCCAGTCGAGGGCATAAAGCCTCCGGTGGTAATGCTAGGGGGTGTGCCGGTGGGCGTGTTGATGAGCGACGCCTCCAGGCTGCCCGTCGACCCGTCCGCGCTGTCGGCGCGCAGGGGCGACTCGGCCGTGATGGTGAGCTTGGGCTTGGCGGCGGCCACCTGGTCAACGTCCAGGCCCTCGACCTTGACTGTCACGGATCGCGTGCCCTCGAAGGCGGTGTAGCCCTTGGGCGCCTTGAGCTCGCGGACCTCCAGCTTGCCCGAGTCCACGCCCGAGACGGTCACGCGGCCGTCCTCGCCCGTGGTGACGGTGGCCTTGCCCTCCGCATCCCACGTGCCGTCGGCCGCCAGCGTGCGACCGCGGTCGTCGGCGATGCTCAGGACCGCCCCGGCAAGCGGCTTGTCACCGTCGCTGCCGCGCTTGGTGAGCGCGAGATCCCAGGTGTAGGCGCACGCATCGTCGCTCGGCGTGCGGGTGAAGCCGGCGTCGCCGGACTGGTCGGCAAAGGGAGAGCGCGGGTAGCGCAGGTAGGCCTCGTTGGGGTTGCCCTTCGCGATGCCGTGGTTGCACGCGCTGTTGAGCGGCGCATTGTACACGGCGACCACGCGGGCGCCCGCGGTGAAGGCGTCGGCCCCGCCGAGCGCGGCGATAAGGTCGCCGGTGCGCACGGTGAAGGTGTTGCCGTCGACCGAGACCTTGCACTGGGCCGTGATGTCGGTCCAGCCCTTCGCGGGCTCGGTGCCGGCGCGTCCGTCCTTGCCGGCCGAAACGGCGTCGAAGCCGCCGTCCGCGCCCGTCGCCACGTACACACGCATGCTCGCGGCGACCTTGGAGGGGTCGAGCCCCGCGCTCATGGTGTCGACGAACCGCACCGTATAGGTGTCGTAGGCCGTGAGGCCGGCCGGGACCGTGGCAGAGAGGCGCCAGTACAGGTCGTCGGCGACCGTGGCGTCGGCGGCCTTCTGCCAGGCGGCGGTGCCGTCCTCCAGCACGTGCTTGGACACCTTGGGGGTCGCCGCCTTGGGCTTGACGGTGACGGCGCTGCCGCCCACCAGGGCCATAATCGGCGCGGTGCCGGCCTCGCCCTGGGCGATGGCGTCGTCGTCGGCGACGATGAGCCAGTAGCCGCAGGGCAGCTCGGCCGCCGTGCCCGCGTTAAGGGCCACGGGCACGGCGCCAGAGCTCTGGAGGGAACGAGCGAGCTGTGCTCTCAGCACGCTCGTAAGGTGAGAATCGGTGTTGAGCCACTCGGCAGCTTCCCGCGCGGTGGTCTGGGATTTAGGCATGCCGGCGCTGTGCAGCACAGGCAGCGCGGCGTCGCGCACGGCGTCGCTTGCCCAGGCGAGGTCGGTGGCGATCTTGGCGTCGCTGTCGCCGTCGACGACGTTGGCGCTAAAGATCTGGTAGGCGTCGTAGCTGCGCGCCACGGTGCCGCTCACCGTGATGGAACCGATCGAGGTCGGCGCAGCCTGCGCGGAAGCGGGGAACACAACCGCGCAGGTGCCGATCAGGAGGGCAAGCAGCGCAAACAAGATCGGGAAGGAGCAAACTTTCTTATTCACGACGCTTACCTCCCTTCGCATTCGCCTTGCGACGAATGTGCATCCAGGCCGCAGCAGCGCAAAGCACCGCCGCGCCGGCAAGGTACGTCAGAGTGACGCCCGACATACCAGAAAGAGGCAAAGAGGTGGAGTAGGTATTGGTGAAGGTGGGGGTGGAGGTGTCGGTGAGGTCGTGGGGCGTGTCGGTGGTCACTGGCTTGCCATCACGATCCTGAATCTGCTTGTAGGTCACATCACAATTGATCTTTCCTTCTTTTGTGCAATCCGTTGCCACAACCGTGAACTTATAGACCGACTGATCAAACTTGCAATGCGGATAGGTCGAGTGATCGTTCTTCTCGCGCACATAGTACGTGAAGGTCTTGGAACCATTTTTAAGGTCCGTGAGCTCATAGTTCTTCGGCTTGAAATTGACCGTGCTCGTCGCATTACCGTTTTTGTCAGTTTTGGCATTCGCAGGATCAGGATTAATTGTTACCGTTTCCGAATTGGTGAAGTTCGGGTCGTTCTCGTTCGCGAGTTCGAATTTGAACGCCTTCATCTCGCCGCCATCAACCTTCTTGGTCACCTGAGGCGTCCAAGAGCCCGAGGCCTGCCTATTCGAAAACGCAGGGTTGGAGTCTTTGCCGATTGTTACGGTCGAAACGACGTCGCCATGCGAATCCTCAGCCCAGCTCCACTCATAGAAGTCATCGTCACAGGGAGCGAAGTCCGCCGCGTCCTCCTTTTTTACGGATACTGTGGAAGCACCCCCATCAACTGCATAACGATTAATATGGATTCCCAAGAGGTCGGTCCATTTAACTGGGGTCGTACCAACCTTTATATGTATTTTGTAAATAGACTTATCAAACTTTGTTCCTTTTTCGTTGACAGGAACGTTAACAGGGTCAGGGGGAACTTCAACAAGGTAGAGGTCGTAATCGCCCGACTGGTAGTTCGCGCCCGTGTCAATGAGAATATCTCCGTTTGCATCGACGTTGACCGCGGGCATAGCCTTGCATCCGTTTTCGTTAAGCGTGCCGTTCTCATTCCAGTATGGTGCCTTGGTTGGATCGGCAGGTGCGCCCAACAGCTTAAACTGATAGTTGTGACCCGAAAGACCTTGCTCTTTGCCGTCCTTCATAAGGACTTTATTTGCCTTGACTTTGATTGCAGGATACACGTCCAGGGAAGTAACCTCACCGACGATGAGATCGCCGTTGGTCATGATGCCGCCACCGTGGGTGTAGGAGTAGTTGCCACTGATGATGGTCGTAGCCTCTGCCTGCGCCTTTTTTTCGGCCTCTCCATTCGGATGGGCCTCCAAACCGAACATCCACTTAGCCTCGGCACCGCCATTGGCATCGATGGTTATCTTCTTACCATCGCGAGTGCCCTGCCAGCCAGCCGATTCGCCGCCCAGCATCTTGCCAAGAACGACAGCGATTGTCTTATCCGCGCCATTCTTATTACGGACCAAGAAGAAATCCTTATGGCCGGATGTTTGGAAGGTAGAAGTAACGTAATTATCTTCATCGTGGTCTTCTTTTTTGCCGTCGCCGCCAGCGGAATAATGATACGTTGGTACCTTATTGCCATTTTGATCAACGGTTGTCAGCTTATTGCCATCTTGATCAACGTTATCTGCGTTGTCATAGATAGCAGCGCCACTTGAGTGCGAAACGATTGTCTCGCCCGTAGGACAAGCACCGACGCCACCGCCCCAGCCACCGGCGCGATTTTTAGTGATCAGCGTCTTGAAAATATTGAGCCTGCCGCCCTTCTGGATAAAGACACCGCCACCGCCCCAGTCGCCGCCACGTTTTTCACCCGTCATCGTCTTGTTGTTGGTGATGTAAACCCTGTTTGATGCATTTTCCGCATTAATATCGC
Organism: uncultured Collinsella sp.; assembly: GCA_902493895.1. Classification (GTDB taxonomy): domain Bacteria; phylum Actinomycetota; class Coriobacteriia; order Coriobacteriales; family Coriobacteriaceae; genus Collinsella. The sequence goes on from CABUQW010000004.1 coordinate 11,332, forward strand.
CGGTATTAATATAGCCGGTAGTATCGCCAGAAATACGGAGGCCACCGCCCTCGGCATTATCGGACATATTGCCCGCAATAAAACCGCTGGACATGGTAAATCTAACTCCCTGCCCGGGGAGGCCAGCGTAGATTCCACCGCCGGCCTCATGGGAGTAATTGGCAGTAACGGAGCCACCCGTCATGGACAGCGTTCCACCGTGCGATGCAATTCCGCCGCCACCGAGGAGACCTTTGTTGTAAAGCTCGTTATTAGCGAGGCGGGCTTCAGCTCGGTTGTTAGTTATATTGGCAGAATCACTGATGGTTACGATTGCACTCTGGGTATAAACACCGCCACCGTAGCCGCCGGCGTTGACGTTATAACCATCGGTGATATCGTTGCCATATGTTGCATTACCCGAGATGACACCGCCGGAGAGGTTCAGCGCCGCTCTATTGTTAGCAAAGATGCCACCGCCAGAAGCTGCCTTGTTTCCCGCGACCACGCCGCCTGTCATTTCGAGGCTGGCATTCGCGCCCGTTATGCACAGACCACCGCCCCAGCCACCGCCGTTGCCGTTGGTGACGTAACCGCCAGAAATATAAACAGCGCCCTGAGAGAAAATAACGTGGCCGTCGTTGCCCAGGGCACGAGGCGTTGTGATCATGCCACCCTGAAGGTTGAGCGTGCCCCCATCCTCAACGGAAATGACTTGATTTACATAGCCCTTTTTGCATGCAACGATAGCGCCGAAATTGGCAACAGTGTGCTGGTAGGTCGTTTCCCTAGTACCAAAACCGTTAGGCGTGCTTTCAGTTACGTAGTATGTAAGTGATTGTGGAACACTTTCATCAATGAACTGCATCTCTGCTGGCTGACCAGGTTCACCACTGGTAGCTTCAGTCTTCGAGTCATTCGCCTCACCTTTGACAGTTAGCGTATAGCCCTTTGAAATTGTGATAAATGCACGAACAGGCTCTTTGGTTTCCTGCATAGGGTTACCGTTGCTGTAATAAAGCTTGTGATTCGCAAGGTCGATCGTAGTGTCGTGATTGATTAAGATCGGATCGCTCGAACTAATATCAGCAGTCAGACGCAGCTTTGCGGGCTTTTTCGCCGCGGGAAGGTCAAGGTACGTAGACAGGTCTTTATCTCCCTCCAGCAGCGCGAACCCATCCTTATCTGTTTTAAGTCCCGGAACCTCACCTTCATTTGCAACAGTAGCGACCTTATCGACAGACTGTCCATCATCCGCGGGCTGCGCAGCGCTCCCGGCTCCCGCGCCATCGGCAGCCGGATCCGCCGCAGCAGCGTCTTCTCCCTCGCCACCCTCAGCGTCGTCACTTTTCCGGTTTTCGGCGTCTTTGCCCGTGGAATTGCCTGCACCGGCCTCCTCGCCCAAAACGTTCTCGTCTGCACCGGCGTCCTCGCCCAAAGCGCTCGCGTCTGCAACGGTCGCCTCGGCAGAATCTGTCTGGGCATCGTTGGCAATGGCCTGCGAGATCGGAGGCATGACGAGCGACAGTACCAGGCTCAACACGGAGGCTCCGCACAAAACGCCTGCCAGTACGCGGCGCGTCGCTTTTTTACTCTGCTTAGTTTTTTCTGAATTCGCTTTCATCGATGTCTCCTCCCCAAGAGACCGCGATCTTGCTCTTTCACTATCAAACGTATCTGCGCAACCTGTGATTGTGCACGCTTAGTAATACTATTGTAACTATTGTTTAAACATCCGAGCAACAAAACCGACATTTTTGTAGCCAGTTCTCAATTCTCTTGACATTTACTCAGATTTGCCTTCGTTTATTCGCTCTGAAATATCTGTTTCTACTGGTAATTAAGTTAGTTATCAGTTTTTTAATAGCATTTTATTTATTTGCACAACATTTTGCTCAAGAGCATGCATCCTGCGAACGGTCGAAAATCGACCGTGAACGGTAGGTCATTAACCGGGAGGAATAGACTACCAAATTGATGGGAATATCTTTATTTCATCGGTAGTTAGAAGCGTAATGTTCAGACAACCATATCTGAATTTTCGCGCAGATTTTAGGCATCAATTCGCCCAAATCGCCTGAGGACACCGCAAGGCGTCTGTTCCCTTTGCGGTGACTCTCCCCCGGCGCTACAGCAGATGTTCCTCGATAAAGATCGCGATGCCGTCTTTGTCGTTGCTCGCGGTCACAAAGTCGGCGGCGGCACGGGTGGCGTCGCTGCCGTTTGCCATGGCCACGCCCACGCCGGCGTCGGCCACCATGCAGGTGTCGTTGTCCGCATCGCCAAACACGCAGATGTTCTGGAGCTCCATGTCGTTGAGCTCCGCCACGCGCACAAGGCCGCGCGTCTTGGACACGCGCGGATCCATGAACTCGTAGAGCCGCTGCGTGGTTTGCAGAGCCGCCGCCTTAACAGTGTCATCGGCAAACGTCGACGCCCGCTCAATCACCCGCGGCATTACCTCGGGCGCCATGGTAAACATCACCTTGGGCTGCGGCTCGCGCAAGAACTCGGCAAAATCGACCACCTGGTAGGGCACGCCGTCGACGCGCGACAGGTGCTCGACGCACGCGTTGCTCTCGGGCACGTAGAACACGCCGTCTCGGGGGCAGACGGGCGTTGCCGGAAGGTCCGCCATGTGCTCGCAGATGCGCGCGATGGTCTCGCCCGGCAGCGGATAGCTCAGCTCGTTGATGTCGTGCGCGCGATCGATGACCTCGGCGCCACCGCAGCCCACGAGCACGTCCACCAGACCTTCGATGCCCCAGAGCTCGTACATGGCCTCGGTCGCGTGGGCGTCGCGCCCGGTGCACAGGCCAAAGAGCACGCCGCGCTCGCGCAGGGCGCGGATCGCCGCCACGGTGCGCGGAGACACCGTGTGCTGGCTCGTGAGCAGTGTGCCGTCGATATCGCAGAACACGGCTTTGATATGGCTGAAGGTGGTGTCCATGGGGGCCTTTCTGGGTTGTGCGGCGGTGTGGGGTGTATTCGTGAACGGCGTACATGGTATACCAAGGCACGGGCCGTTGGGGCCCGATCGCCACAAAGGTGCCTGCCCCCCTTTGTGGTGGCCGAACCCGCAGGGTGACCTGGCCCGGGGCGCAAAGCATCACAACATTCGACGTTTTTCGGCAAAATCGCAAATTTCGCTGAATGTTGTGATGGTTTTTACTGCCTTGCGGCACGATCAAAATACCGGCGTCCAAACAGCAGCAACGCCGCGGGAACTGCCGTCACGACCATACCCGCCCCTACGAGCGTCTGCTGCACGCCAAATGTCGCCGCCAGCCACGGGGCAATCGCCAGCGGGGCTACGCCGGCAAACATGTTGCCAAAACCCATGACCGAGTTGACGCGACCGAGCTGCTCGAGCGGGGCCGTCGTTTGCACGATCGTGTTGTGGAGCGGGTTGACGATGCCCCAAGCTATGCCCAGTGCAATCTGGCCGACGAGGGCTACACCCACGTACGGTGTCCCCACATAGAGCAAACTTCCCAGGCCCACGGACATGAGCGCCACGAGCAGGGTTTTAAGGTTGACCAGGTGCGGCGGCAAGCGGAGCGCGAGGACGGCGCCCAGCACCGCGCCGACACCGCTGGCCGACGAGAGCCAGCCCATCCATTCGACACCGACGTGCAGGACATCACGGTAGAAGAACGACTCCAGCGGGTCGAAGGCACCGTAGCCAAAGTTCGAAAGGAAAATAATGCAGAAAAGTAGCGCGAGGACGCTATTGGTAAAGACCGTCTTGATGCTGGTCGCGAAGGTGGCGCGGGAAGATGTGTTGGGGTCGGGGCTTTGTCCCGCACGCTCCCCTTCCTCTGCCGAATCGGCATCCGTATGCCCGGCGGCATGGCTGGTCTGCGGCCTAAAGTCCCAACCGGCAACGAGCGCCTGTACGGTAAAGAGCATCATGAGCAAAAACACCGCACGCGACGACGCAGCAGCTGCGACAAAGCCGCCCAGCGTGGGGCCAACGATGATACTCACGTTTGAGAACATGGCGATGGCGGAGTTGATGTCTTTGAGCTCGACGGGGTCGTCGGTGAGATACGCCGGATAGGACGTGGCAATGGGCTGGGCAAATCCCATCACAAAGCCCAGGAGTACCGCGCCGGCAAGGACTGTTTCGGTCGCGCTGCCAAAGGCGAGAATTGCCGCGCCGGTTGCCAACGTGCCGACGATACTCGCCCGGAAATGACGGCGCGGACCCCAGGCGTCGAGCGCAGCGCCACCCGCAAAGGATCCCAAGATCACGAATACGTTCATAAACAGAACGGCCAGCGATGTCGCCACAACCGAGGCATCGTCTGCATAGGTGAGCGTTCCGATGACGCCGATAAAGTAGCTGGTCTGAAAACCGGTGTAGATGAGAAAGCGCATCGCCACCAGGCGCTTGGCCTGCACGGACAACGATGATTGAGGCTTTGAGAAAAGAGGGGCGAGCATAGAGACTCCTTGTTTCATACGAATGCGGACGGTGGGCATTCGCCACCGTCTGTCAAATCAATCTATCCGCATGAAACATTAAGGACGCATCAAGCCCCTTCTCTCCGTTTTTCGCCCGTCATGAGCTACTTGGTAGATTGTAAGACATGTCCCACACATCTACCAAAGCAAAAACCACCACAAAGGTGCCTGACCCCTTTGTGGTGGAAATGGCGTTTGCCCAGATAAAACCTGCCGAAATAAACCTGTTCCTATTTGGCATGTTATGGCAACGCAGCGAGCCGGTTCCAAGTGCCCCAGGTCGCCCCGAAAGAGGAGCGACGCGTACTTTGGTACGCGAGCGACGGCTTGAGGGGCGAGATGGGGTGCTTGGGGCCGGCGCAGCGTCAAGCCTGAAGGTGATCTTGGATAAGATCACAGATGGCTCGGGCGTCGTTGATGTTGATGGCTCGGGTCGCAAAGCCGGCGTCGAAGGCCTGACGCGCCAGGGCCTCGTTGCAGGCAAGGGCCAGCGTGTGGCCATCGACCAGGTCGAGCGAGCTCTTGCCGCGCAGACGGTCGACACCGGAGCGCGCGACGACGATGTTGTCGAAGCCCTCGGTCTTGTAACCCTCGATGATCACCACGTCGACATCGTTGTAACGCGACAGCAGCTCGCGCGCGGGCATCTCGTCCTCCTCGCGCGTGTCGGCGTACTCCGCCCAGCGCGTGGCACAGATGAGGCCCACGTGCTTTGATCCGGCCTGGTGATGGCGCCAGGTGTCCTTAGCGGGCACGTCGATATCAAAGCCGTGGTGCCCGTGATGCTTGAGAGAACCCACGCGCAGGCCGCGGCGGGTGAGCTCGGCGATAACCTTCTCGACGAGTGTGGTCTTGCCCGAGTTTTGGTAGCCGATAAACGCGATCGCGGGGACGGCCGGTGTCGGAGCTGCGGGCGCGACGGCGACGGGTGCGCCCGCGGGCGCGGCACCGTCAGCGGCCACGGCCTCAACAGCAGCGGCCTGACGCTCTGCGCGGTCCCACACGCCCGAGCGGCCGCCCTCCTTGTGCAGCAGGCGCACGTCGACGATCTCCATGCCGCGATCGACCGCCTTGCACATGTCATAGATTGTTAAGCACGCAGCACTCGCTCCAGTCAGGGCCTCCATCTCGATACCCGTCTTACCCGTCACGCCGGCCGTAACCAATACATGAAAGCCAACCTGCCCGTCAACGCGCGCCGGCGCCCAGCCCTCGGGCACGTCCTCGGCCGGCGTCCCCGCCGAAGCAATGGGCGCAATGTCGCACTTGCTCTTGGTAATGAGCAACGGATGGCACATGGGGATGATGTCGCTTGTGCGTTTGATGGCCATAATGCCCGCCACGCGCGCGCAGGCAAGCACGTCGCCCTTTTTGGCGCGGTCCTGCAGCACCATAGCCTGCGTCTCAGGATGCATGAGGATAGTGCCCTCGGCGATAGCAATGCGATGGGTCTCGGCCTTGTCGGACACGTCGACCATGCGCACCTCGCCCTTGGCGTCCACGTGCGTCAGCTCGTCACGACGGGCGTCACGGGCGGGCTCAGTGGCAGCACCGGCAGACGGCTGCGCGCCTGCAACGGCATCGCTGGCCGCAGCCGTGGCTTTGTGGGCAGACATCGCGGCCCTGCGAGCGGCCTTGGTGGCATCGGCGTACCTGCTCTTGGCCATATGATCATCCTCCGATTTGGGACATAAATCGTTGCGTGCCCTCAATTATCGCGTGTTCCTGCGGTTTGTGGGCCACGGCATCGCGCCAAATCGAAAGTACCTGCATATCATCACCACGGCGCAACGCCTCACGCACCGAATACTCGGCATCGCTGAACAGGCACGGACGCACGTTGCCATCGGCCGTCAGGCGCAGACGGTTGCAATTCGCGCAAAAATGGTTGGACATGGCGCTGATGAAGCCAACCGTTCCCGCCGCGCCCGGAAAGTGCCAGTAGCGCGCAGGGCCCGCGCCGGCAGGAGCGTCGTTGATGTCGAGCGGCTCGAGCTCGAGCTCGCCCAGTCCCGCCGCCGCGGCCCCGGCATTGATGCGCGCCCGCAGCTCGTCGCTCGGCACGGTGTCGCTCGCGTCCCACAGCTCGGGATTGAGCGCGGGCGCGTGAGGGTCTACGGCGCAATGCGAGCTCGTGCGCTCGTCACCGATGGGCATGTATTCGATAAAGCGCAGGTGGATGGGTCGGTCGAGCGTGAGCCGCGCAAGGGCCGCCACATCCTGGTTGAGTCGGCGCACCACAACGCAGTTGACCTTAACGGGCTCAAAGCCCCAAGCCAGCGCCGCGTCGATGCCGGCCATGGTCTGCTCGAGTCGACCCAGGCGCGTGATCTTTCCAAAGAGCGTAGGGTCGAGCGTGTCGAGCGAAATGTTGACGCGGTTAAGACCGGCGTCTTTGAGCTGCGGCGCCAGCTTGGGCAGCAGGGCGCCATTGGTGGTGAGCGAAATGTCCTCGATCTGCGGAATCGCGCGGATATCACGAATGAGCGGAATAATACGGCGGCTGACCAGCGGCTCGCCACCCGTCAGGCGTACGCGGCGAATGCCCTCCCCCGCCACCATGCGCACAAAGCGGGCGATTTCCTCGGCGCTGAGCAGCTCGTCGTGTGCACGGGGCGCCACGCCATCGGCCGGCATGCAGTAAATGCAGCGGAAATTGCACTTGTCGGTAACGGCAATGCGCAGGTAGTTGATATCGCGGCCAAAGCCGTCATGTTGCACGTGCCCGTCCACGCAACCCTCCCCTCACGCGGCGTTTTATTCTTCGGAAAACATAATACCCCATGCGAGAATCATGCCGACACCCGTACGACAGGACAGGTCGCTTCGAGCAAAACGGACTTTCCAAGCCCATCCTCAACACGCAAACCATCACAACATTCGATGCTTTTCCCGTTTTTGGCGATAAACGTCGAATGTTGTGATGGCTTGCCTGCCCACGGCACCCCGTAGAAGGACCAAAACGCCCCTAAAGGCCGCCGTCCCAGTGCCGAATCACGAATTCTCGCAGGTCGTTTTGCCGCTTCTGGAACGCTTCGCTTCGGTCGCACTTGAGACCCATAGCGAGCGCGATGGCGTTCATCGCCCGGTGCAATTGCAGCTGGTGGGCAAACTGAGTCCCGGTGAGGACGATCATCCTAAAGCCCAGCGCGCTCAGCACGGTCATACGCTCCGCATCCGACGCGCTGCGCTGTTTATCAAGATGGTCCGAGCCGTTGTATTCGATCCCCGTACCGCTCGCAGGCGCATATACGTCAATCTCGAAATACCCGGCCTTTGCGAGATACTTGAACTCGTTGGGAACATCGACCCGATGGTTGAGCTTGATCTTGGCGTATCCCAGCCCGCCCTGGGAGCGTTTTGCTACGACCATGATTGCGGTGGCCGTCTCCATGGGCGACCGCGCGCCATCGTGCACGCGCTTGAGCACGGCGGCCGCGCGTATAGCCCCCTGACGAGATCGGTTCTCATTGCAATAGGCAATCAAGTCGGCAACGGTATACCTCTGCCCCATCTCGATATAATCGCCTGTCGACAGATGATTCAAATGGTATCGGGCGCAGATTTCGTAGCCATATTCCAACTGCTCGGGCTCGCTCATCCACGAACCCGCTTGGACAAAGCACATGGCCTCATCAACCACTAGAAGGCCCTCTGCCACCTCGATAAGATGGCCTGGAGGTACCGGCGCCCCAAACACGTGGCACCTAAATCCAGCCGGCGTCGAACGCTCAAAATCGAAGTTGACGAGCGTGTCGATATGATCGAGCTCTTCTCGTGGAATACCGAGCGAAACCAGATAGTCGGTAACGATTCCAACTGCCGTTGAAGCCCTCAGCCCCTTGGCATCGAGTCCCAATTTGGGCAGGCCCGCGGTCGGCTCCGCCTCGTTAGCAAGCGAGTCCTCATCGTATAGGCTGCTTGCTCGCGAGAGCGGCTCAAACGGACGCTCCACGTTGTGGTACAGCCAGGCAGTCTTATGGGACAGGACGATCGGCAGGTCCATGAGCCCTCCAATGGAGTCGGATAACCAACCTTATTCCCCTGCCCACGGGTCCGCACACCTTCGCGCGCAAGAAAGCGATTCCGCCCGGTCGAGTGGCAGAAAAACCATCACAACATTCGACGCTTTTCCCGATTTTGGCAAAAAACGTCGAATGTTGTGATGGTTTGAGGCGAGGTGAGAGGCACGGAGGGATCAAAGCATCGTGCTCGAACGGGTTAATCCAGCTCTTTTAAGCCATGCGCCAGCTGCCAGTACTCGCCGTGCTGGGCGAGCAACTCTTCGTGCGTGCCGCGCTCGATGATGCGGCCGTGTTCGAGGACCATGATGGCGTCGGCGTCGCGGACGGTGGACAGGCGGTGCGCGATCATAAAGGTGGTGCGTCCGCGCATGATGCGGTCCATACCGCGTTCGATGAGCTTTTCGGTACGCGTGTCAATGGAGCTCGTGGCCTCGTCCAGGATGAGCACCGGCGGATCGGCGACGGCCACGCGCGCGATGGCGAGCAGCTGACGCTGACCCTGCGACAGGTTGGCGCCGTCGGCCGTGACCGGTGTGTCGTAGCCCCGCGGCAGGCGGCGGATAAACGAGTCGGCGCAGGCGGCCTCGGCAGCGGCGCGCACCTCCTCGTCGGTCGCGTCGAGCTTGCCAAAGCGGATGTTCTGCGCAATGGTGCCGCTAAACAGGTGCGTGTCCTGCAGCACAATGCCAAGCGACCCGCGCAGGCTGGCCTTGGCAATGTGCTTGACGTCGATGCCGTCGTACGTGATCTCGCCGTCATCGACCTCGTAGAAGCGGTTGATGAGGTTGGTAATGGTCGTCTTGCCGGCGCCCGTGGAGCCCACAAACGCAATCTTTTGCCCCGGCTTGGCAAACAGGTTGAGGTCCGTGAGCACGCGGGCGCCCGGCACGTAGGAAAAGTCCACGGCATGGAAGCGCACGTCGCCGGCAAGCGAAACCAAGCCGCACGTGAGCTCGGTGCCGTCGGCAGCCACCGCGCGACCCGACTCATCAACGGCAGCCACGTCATGCAGATGCCCGTACGCGCCCACGCCCTGGCCCTCGGGAATCTTCCACGCCCACGCGGCGTCGCCCGTCTGCACCAGCTCCACGCAGCCCTCGTCCACCTCGGGCTTAAGGTCCATAGCCGCAAACAGGCGCTCGGCACCGGCCAACGCGTTGAGCAAGAAGTTGCCGAGCTGCGTAAACTGGTTGATGGGCATGGCGGCTTGGCGCACAAAGACCAGGTAGCTTGCAAGCGCACCCACGTCGGCCAGGCCCTTGATGCAGAGCATGCCGCCCGCCACGGCGACGATGGCATAGTTGACGTAGCCAATCACGACGGTCATGGGCACCATGGAGTTGGCATAGCTCACGGCGGCGGTGCCGGTGCGGCGAAGCTCGTCGTTGCGGCAGGTGAAGCCGGTGACATTCGCTGCCTCGCGGTTAAAGACCTTGATGACCTTTTGGCCCGAGACCATCTCTTCGATATATCCGTCCAGGTCGCCAAGCGATGCCTGCTGGGCGGCAAAGAAGCGCTTAGAGCGCGCGCCCGAGTAGCGCGCATATAGCACAATGGCCGCATCGCACACGAGCGTGATAATCGTGAGCTGCCAGTTAAGGATGATGAGCATGGCCGTGGTGCCCACAACCTGAATGGCGGCCTGAATCACGTTGGCAAAGCTGTTGTTAAGCGCCTCGGAGACGGTGTCGACATCGTTGGTGAAAAAGCTCATGATGTCGCCCGAGCGCGTGCTGTCAAAATAACTGAGCGGCAGCGTCTGGATGTGTGCGAACAGATCGCGGCGAATATCGGACACCACGCGTTGGGCCGCGCGCACCATGATCTGCGAGTAGCCCAGGGCCGAAAGCACGCCCGCGGCGTAGATGATCGCCGTCAGGATGACCTGCTTGGCGAGCAGTTCCTCCCCGCCCGTGGCCAAACCGTTAACGATGGGGCGCACCATGTAGGTGCCGGCGAGGCTCGCGATGGCGGCGACGGAGGCGAGCACGCCCACCGCGAGCAACGAGAACTTGGCATGCCCCATGTAGGAGAGCAAGCGACGCACAGTGCGCTTGAGGTCGGCCGGGCGTGCTTGGGCTGCGGTCTTAGGCATGGCGCTCACCCCCTTCCAAGGGTGATCCGCATGCGACAGAGGAAAATGGATCATTCGCGCAGCCACCGTCGTTGCCATCGCCGGCGTCCGCGTTCCCCGCAAACTCCATCTGCGAGGCGTAAATCTCCTGGTATATGTTGTCGCCCGCCAGCAGTTCCTCGTGCGTGCCCACGCCGTGGACACGACCGTCGTCCAGCACCACAATGCGATCGGCATCCATGACGCTCGCGATGCGCTGGGCGATGATGAGCACGGTCGTATCGGAAATCCGGGCGATGTGCTCGCGAATCTTAGCGTCGGTCGCCATATCGACCGCGCTGGTGGAGTCGTCAAAAATGAGCACGCGCGGATGCTTGAGCAGCGTGCGCGCGATGCACAGACGTTGCTTCTGGCCACCCGAGACACCGGCGCCGCCTTGGCCCAACTCGCCGTCCAGCCCGCCGATGCGATCAAGGAACTCGTCCACGCACGCCGCGCGGCAAGCCGCGAGGAGCTCATCGTCCGACGCCTGCGGATTGCCCCACTGCAGGTTCTCGCGCACGGTACCCGTAAACAGCACATTCTTTTGAAGCACAATGCCCACGGCGTCGCGCAAGGCGGCGAGGTCGTAGTCACGCACGTCACGTCCGCCCACAAGCACGGCACCCTCGGTAGCGTCGTACAGGCGCGCAATCAGCTGCACAAGTGAGCTCTTGCCCGAGCCCGTGCCGCCGAGGATGCCCACCGTCGAGCCGCTCTCGATGCGAAGGTCGATATGCTCGAGCACATCCTCGGCTGCATCCGCGCGGTATTTAAAGGAAACGTCGCGAAACTCGATACTGCCGTCCGCTGGCGCCGCAATCGCGAGGTCTCCCGCGGGGTTGACGATAAAGGGCTCCTCATCGAGCACCTCGGCGATACGGCCCACACTCGTAAGAGCGCGCGTGAGCAGCAAAAACACGTTGGAAATCATCATGAGCGAATTCATGATCAGCAGCACGTAGCTCATAAAGCCCGTGAGCGAGCCCACGCCCAGCTTGCCGGCGAGAATCATGCGGCCGCCAATCCACAGGATGGAGAGCGCAGCCACGTACATCGACAGCTGAAACACCGGCAGGTTGAGCACCGCGCTGCCAAAGGTCTTTGTCGCAGTGCGCGCGAGCTCGGTATTGACGGTGTCGAACTTGGCCTCCTCGTGCTCGGTACGAACGTAGGCCTTGACGGCACGCACGGCGGTGAGGTCTTCCTGTACCACGCCGTTGAGGTGGTCCATCGAGGTCTGGAGTTGGCGGTAGAGCGGACTGACGCGATAGGTGATGGCGCCCAGTACGATTGCCAGCACGGGCAAGATGATCGCAAAGACGGTGGCGAGCGGGCGCGACAGCATCAGCGCGTAGATAAGGCCGACGATAAGCGTCACCGGGCCGCGCACCATAGGGCGAAAGCCGTTGCCCACAGCATTTTGGATAACGGTGATGTCCGTGGTCATGCGGGTGACGAGCGAGCTGGCGTCGTAGTTGTCCAGGTTGCCAAAGGCGAGCGTTTGAATCTTTTTGTACTCGGCCTCGCGCAGGTTAGCGCCTAGGCCCGAGGCAACGCGGGCGGACGTGCGGGCATAACCCAAGCCCAGTACCAGCGAAAGCGCAGCGCACACCAACATGTACGCGCCCTGCAGCAGCATGTAGTTGATATCACCCGCAGGCACGCCCACATCGATGATGTTGGCCATGATGACCGGGATAAACAGTTCGAGCACCGTCTCGACCGACACAAAGAACACGCCGAGGATGGCATCGCGACGGTATGCCCCTAGATAGGAAAACAGTATTTTGAGATTGCGCACGCAGGTTCAACCCCCATCAAACGTTGTTCGCAAACGCACGTATTATTGCGCGCCGAATAATGGTGTCAAGTATTCCGAAATCGTTTTCTGCAAGGTTAGCGCCGGCGGCGAGTTCTCGTGACGTGTGTCCATATTCGCTCGGAATAATGGTGCGCGAGACTTTTTCGCCCCACTGTCGACACAAACCTTGACTCTACAATCGTTGTAGGGTTTTCACTACACTGGTAGCTAAACAAACCCAGCCAGAAAGCCCCGCCCATGGAACACGACCTCACACGCGGCAATGTCCTCAAGACCATCGCGGTCTTTGCCCTGCCCTATATGCTCTCGTATTTTTTGCAGATGCTCTACGGCATGGCCGACCTGTACATGATGGGGCAGTTTAGCGGCGCCGCCGGCATCACCGCCGTGGGCAATGGCGCGCAGACGCTCTATATCATTACCGTGACGCTCGTGGGCCTGGCCATGGGAACGACGGTGATCGTCGGCCACGCCGTGGGCTCGCGCCGCTTCGACCGCGCCGAGACCGCCATCGGCAATACCATCACGCTCTTTATGGGCGTCTCGGTGGTGCTGGCCGCTGTCCTGCTCGCGCTGTGCCCGCAAATCGTGGCACTCATTGGCACGCCGGCCGAGGCGGTCGAAGGAACCGCCGCCTACCTGCGCATCTGCTTTGTCGGCATTCCGTTTATCGCCGCATACAACATCCTCTCGGCCATCTTTCGCGGGCTGGGCGATTCGCGCTCGCCCATGTACGTGATCGGCGTGGCATGCATCATCAACATCGCGCTCGACTTTCTGTTTATCGGGCACATGGGACTCGGCCCCGTGGGCGCGGCGCTCGGCACGGTAACCGCCCAGACGGCCAGCGTTGCCCTCGCACTCGTGTGGCTCAAGAGCCGCCGCACGAACATCCACGTTAAGCGCAGCGACCTGCGCCCCCAGCCCGAGGTGCTCGGCAGCATTCTTAAAATCGGCGTGCCCGTGGCCGTGCAGGACGGCTGCATCCAGGTGGCGTTTATGTTTATCACCGTCATCGCCAACCACCGAGGGCTCGTCGACGCCGCCGCCGTGGGCCTGGTCGAGAAGATGATCAGCTTTTTGTTCATTGTGCCGAGCTCCATGGGCGCCACCGTCAGCGCGCTCACGGCGCAAAACGCTGGCGCGGGCAAGGGCGACCGCGCGCGTCAGGTGCTCAAGGACGCCATGACGATCTCGGTGGTGTATGGCTGCCTGATCACGGTGCTGATGTGGCTAGTGGCACCGGCGTTTATCGGCTTTTTTGCCAAGGACGCTGCAGTAGTCGCCGCCGGCACCGGCTATATGCGCAGCTACATTTTCGACGCGATTTTTGCCGGCATTCACATTTGCTTTAGCGGCTTTTTCGCTGCATATGGCAAGAGCTACATCGGCTTTGCGCACAACGTACTAGCCGTGGCGCTCATTCGCGTGCCGGGCGCGTGGCTGCTGTCGAACGCCTATTCCGACACGCTGTTTCCCATGGGCATCGCTTCGCCGTGCGGGTCGATTCTGTCGGCAGTCATCTGTGTTGTCGCGTTTACCGTGCTCAACCGACGCGGGGCTTTTGACAAACTGGTAGCGTAGCGGGGCGACACAGGCTGGCACCTCTCCCCTGCTTTTTACCGAAAGGAGCGATCCTGTGACCGACACGCCAAGTGAACATACTGAGGGCCTGCTCCGCATTGGCGAGATTGCGCGCCTGTTTAACCTGAGCGTGGGCACGCTACGTCATTACGAGCAGATGGGCTTGCTGGATCCGGCGCACATCGATCCGGCAAGTGGATACCGCCACTACGGATCGCGGCAGCTCTCCACCCTCAACACCATCAGTCATCTGCGTGTTCTCGACTTGCCGCTCACACAAATCCGTGAGTTTGTGACCACGCGCGATGTGGACCTCATGCAGCGGCAGCTGGCGCAGCAGCAGGAGCTCATCGAGCGCAAGCGCCGCGAGCTGGAGCGCGTGTCGCGCAAGATCGACAACCGGCTTGCCCTGCTTCACGATGCCCTGAACACCGAGCTCGATACCATTTGCACAATCGATGCGCCCGAGCTTCGCTGCGCCGTATTGCGCGAACGCGTCAAGCCTACCGACGCCTATGCGCTGGAGTGGCAGATTCGTCAGCTGCAGAAGGGCCAGCACGAGACCTTTGTCTTTCTGGGCAACTTAGGCGTCGGGATTAGCGCCGTGCGCCTCGCCGCCGGCGACTTTGACGGCTACGACGAGGTCTTTATGCTGCTCGATGACACGGACGATTACCTGGGCGATGTCGAAGTACGTCCCGCCGCGCGGTGTCTGACGGTCAGCTTCCGCGGCACGCACGGTCAGGCGGCCCCGCGCTATGAGCGCTTACTCGATTACATGCACGAGCGCGACCTGTCCCCCGCCGGTCCCTCGCGCGAAATCGCCCTCATCGACGACATCATCAGCGACGACCCAGGGGCGTATGTGACGAGGATCGCGATACCGGTCCGCTAATCACTACCATTTATCGAGCAATTCCATCCATTTACCTTAATCCGAATTAGATTGTATTATGTAGCAAATAAAATGACAGCATATTGCCCCCCATAGGCAGGAGACATTATGCCCAGAGTTCAATCACGTCGCTCGTTTCTTCTCGGCCTAGCCTCGATCATCGGCTTATCCGCGTCACGCCCAACAAGAGTATTCGCTGCCGACTCAAACTCATCCGTCGCTTTTACATCAGACCTAGCACAAGACTACGCGCTTTCCCTGTTGCCCATCGTCGACGGATCCGCGAACTTAGAGATCGAGCAAATCGTTCCCGTATGCCAACAAATCGGCCTTATCTGTGGCTATGAAATCAGTGTCACAAGGGAAGGAAGCCCTTACGGTTATTTAATACTTGACGCATCATATCCTGGGCTTCTGAAGGAGATAACCCTCGGCGATACCATTCTTCCGATTTCAGCTTCTCTATCAAACGCCATTTCAACTTATTCCGGCCAACAGGCCACAAACCCAACCGTACTAATTTCGTACAACGATATTGAATATGGAACTTTGGTGCCAGGAACTAGAGACTGTGTAACCAACTATAACAATATACGGTCTGTCCCGATTGTCACCGAAAAGGGTATAGCACCTCAAAGCAATAACCCAACTTCATGGAATGCAGTCATTATCAATGAAGATGACTTGATGTTGCATTTCCAAATAGACGATTTAAACGGAATACCGTTCCGAGGAGTCTCGGAATCATTAGTTGAAGCCCGCACTAATAAGTATGCATGCGTCGTTTCTGCCTTGTACGCTGTATCAATGCATTACGGTCTCACCAGTTCAAACGCTAATCAATTTAATCCCGATTATTATAAAGAAATATGGAACGTCACTGGCACAACAACGTATAAGACCAATGATCAGGGCGTCGAGTACGGAAGCACGATCATCCCAGATGGAATTGTTCCGTTTAAAAGTCTTGCCGCTCAAAAGGGTAGAGCACTTAATACTCAATTTTTCGGTTATCAGCCTCAATTCGCTCAGTACAGAGCAACTATCGATCAAGGGAATATCGGCTTGTATCATATGTGGATCAACAGCCGAAACAGTGAAGGATCCGTCGAGCTATCAGGTCATACAGTCACGGTAACTGGCTATTTTACTGGGCATAATGGAAGCTCTGGCATCGAACTGCAGTGGCTCGAAGTATTCGACGGATGGAACACTTATCCCCGAGCGATTAACTATGCAACGCCCAATATGGTCAAATTGAACGGAACAGTCTTTTGGTAGACCGGATGGCACCATCAAAATGCTATGGCACCACGGCCTTTGCCCTGGTTACGATATTGGTGATTTTCGCTATGTTTGCATCCGTTTCTTCATGCACAGATAGAGCCCGCTATAGCGGAGGAGATGATTACCTTGTCTTTGGAGCCGGCAGCGTTCATTCTATTGAGGGAACGGAACTCGTAATCCAAACAGACAACAGTCCCCGCTACACCGACGCTGGAAAGCAAACCCGGATTACATTCCCCTCATCTGGCCGAATCAAAGACAAGCTTTCCCAAATCAAAGTTGGGACAAGAGTTTCCTACTCACGCTTTGAGTCGGTAGACGCATCTGGATCATACGAGGGAAACGATATCGAAATTGAACAGGCAAACACTATAAGGAGATGTTGAGGAACTGAGCCTCTGCGCAGCTCCTCAACAAATCATTATGCCTCCGGGACCCTACCCGTCGCCAAAATCTGTTCAAGTGCCGCCTCATCCAGCACGGGTACGCCCAGCTGCTCGGCCTTGGTGAGCTTGGAGCCCGCTTTGGGACCGGCGACCAGATAGCTCGTCTTCTTTGAAACACTGCCCGAAACCTTGGCGCCGAGCACCTTGAGCGCCGCGCCCGCCTCGTCGCGGGTGCGGTTGACGAGCGTGCCGGTGAGCACGAAGGTCAGACCCGCAAGCGGCTGCGCGTCGGCGAGCTCGCCCGCTACGCCAGCGTCGGCTGCGGCTTGCGCGTGCGCGGCGCCCAAATCGACCTCGAGCGACAGGCCCGCTTGGCGCAGACGTTCCAGCACGGCAAGGTTTTCGGGCACGGCCAGGAACTGCTTAACGCTCGCCGCAATCTTGGGACCGATGCCCTCGCACTCGGCGATGTCCTCTTCGCTCGCCAAGATGAGCTTGTCAATCGACAGGAATCGCTCGGCGATGACCTCACCCACGCTCTTGCCCACGTGGCGGATGCCCAGGGCAAACAGCACGCGACCGAGCGGCTGGCTCTTGGACTTGTTGAGCTCGGCGATGATTTTCTCAGCCGTCTTAAGGCCTACCGGAATGGGGTCGCCCTTCTTGACGCCCTTTTTGCTGTTGGAGCTGGCATAGGTGCGGCCTGTGTCCAGGCCTGCGATGTCGTCGACTGTGAGCTGGTAGAAGTCCGCGACATCGTGGATCAAGCCGGCGGCGATCATCTTGTCGACGATCTCGTCGCCCAAGCCGTCGACGTCCATGCAGCCGCGGCTCACCCAGTGGAGCAAGCGCTCCTTGAGCTGCGCGGGACAGTCGATGGAGACGCAACGGTAAGCGACTTCGCCATCCTCGTGGACCACAGGGCTGCCGCACACGGGGCAGACCTCGGGCATGTGCCAGTCAACCGAATCGGCCGGGCGCTTATCGAGCACCGGGCCCACGACCTCGGGAATCACGTCGCCCGCCTTGTGCACGATGATGGTGTCGCCTTCGCGCACGTTTTTACGACGGATCTCGTCGATGTTGTGCAGCGTGGCGCGCGCGATGGTGGAGCCGGCGACCGTCACTGGGTCGAACTCGGCGACCGGCGTGAGCACACCGGTGCGGCCCACCTGGATGCGAATTTCGCGCAGG
Source organism: uncultured Collinsella sp. (assembly GCA_902493895.1). Lineage (GTDB taxonomy): Bacteria > Actinomycetota > Coriobacteriia > Coriobacteriales > Coriobacteriaceae > Collinsella. Next base: position 29,090 of record CABUQW010000004.1, read on the forward strand.
ACGGTCTGCTTTTCCTCGGGCGGGAACTTAAAGGCAATGGCCCATCGCGGCGCGCGGGCGGTAAAGCCCAGATCGAGCTGCTGCTGGAAGCTGTCAACCTTTACGACCACGCCGTCGATGTCGTAGTCCAGGTCACCGCGATGCTCGAGTGCCTGGGCGCAGAACTCGTGAACCTCGGTCGGGGTGGCGCAGCGTGCCACGTTAGGGTTGACGCTAAAGCCGGCGCTGCGCAGCCAGTCCAGAAACTCGCGCTGACTGTGAACGTGCAACGGGTCGGTATCGGCGATGGCGTAGATGAAGGTGGCAAGGTCGCGTCGCGCCGTGACCTTGGGATCCTTCTGACGCAGGCTACCGGCGGCGGCGTTGCGCGGGTTGGCGAAGGAGTCGCGGCCCTCGGCATCAGCCTCTTCATTCAGGCGAACAAAGCTGCCCTTGGGCATATAGACCTCGCCGCGCACCTCAATGGTGCGCTCGCGGTCGGCGCCCATGTGGGCGAGCGCCGGCTCGGACAGGTGCATGGGCACATCCTTGATAGTACGGACGTTGAGCGACACGTCCTCGCCCGTGGTGCCATCGCCACGTGTGGCCGCACGTACGAAGGTGCCGTTTTGGTAGGTAAGCGCCACACCCAGGCCGTCGATCTTAAGCTCGCAGGTATAGGTGACGCTGCCGGCACCGAGCGCATCCTCGGCGCGCTGGAGCCACGCGTCGAGCTCGTCCAGATCCATGGCATCGTCCATGGAATACATGCGTGCCATGTGCGTGACCGGCGTAAACTGCTCGCTCACGTAGCCGCCCACGCGCTGGGTATAGCTATCGGGCGTCACCAGGTCGGGGTAGGTTGCCTCGATTTCCTGCAGCTCAACGAGCATTTTGTCAAAGGCGGCGTCCGTGATCTCGGGCGCATCGAGCATGTAGTAGCGATAGGCGTGGTAATCGAGCTCGTGGCGCAGCTCGGCCGCGCGCGCTGCCGCCTGGGCACGGGCATCGGTCGGTGCGGTGGCTTCCGCGGTCGCGGGTGTTTCGGTATCGATGTCCACGCCGTCACCAAACAGGCTCGATTGCTCCATAGCGGCACTCCTTCGCTCGATTTCAAACGGATACAAGAGTACCACCGGTCGCAATGGGGCCGAATAGCGGTCTCAAACCGCACCGAATCGGCAGCCGCCAGACTGGGGTGGACAGTTAGTTCAGATACGTATAAATCCTAGAGCTGGATTAGGCACGAACACCCCTGTTTCAACTCATTTGGGCTCCTCGAGACCATGTAAACGTCCCGCTCGCCCTCCCAAACACCCATTCAAACCCCATCCCAATCTAAAATTGCTCAAAACGCATCCCAAGCTGCCCCAGATTTATACGTATCTGAACTAACTGTCCAAGCCCTTCCAAACCAAGCCTCTTGCCTGCCACAAGTGATCCGTTTTCCTCCGTCCCCAACGGATCAATAGGAAAAGAGGGGGCTGTCTCGCGTTGACGGGACAGCCCCCTCTGGCTTCGATATGTGTGGAGTGGCTCGTTAGTAACCCTGACCGTAGCCCTGGCCCTGCTGGCCCAGCAGTTCCTCCAGATACTGGCGCAGCTGCTCGTCGGTAATACCGCCGTTGCCAGTGTCGGTCGCGCTGTCGTCCTGCTGCTGGTTCTGCAGCTTCTCATCGGAGCCCAGCTCGACGGTGACCTTCTTCTCTTCCTTACCGCGCACGAGTGTGATCTCGACCTTCTCACCCACCTCGTGGCTGCGCAGCGCGATGATCAGGCCATCGGCGCTCGTAATCTCGTCATCGCCCAGCTTGGTGATGACGTCGCCTTCTTGGATGCCAGCCTTGGCAGCAGGGCCGTCCTCAACGACGCTCGCCACGTATGCGCCGCTATCGGTGCTCAGCTTGTTGGTGCGGGCGTTGAGCGCATTGACGCTCGAAAGCGTGGCACCCAGGTACGGGTGAACCGGCGTCTTGCCGTCGATGATCTGGTCGGCAATGTTCTTGGCGTAGTTAACGGGAATAGCAAAGCCCACGCCCGAGCTGGAGCCCGAATAGCTCTCGATAAGCGAGTTGATACCCACCAGCTCACCGTTGTCGTTGACGAGCGCGCCGCCGGAGTTGCCCGGGTTGATGGCGGCATCGGTCTGGATCATGTTGGCATAGATGGTGTTGCCGCTGGTAGAGCTCATGGCCGTGGAGCGATACAGCGCCGACACAATGCCCGTAGAGACAGACTGTTCGTTACCGAACGGCGAACCGATTGCCATGACCCACTCGCCCACGTTGAGCTTGGAGGAATCACCGATCTCGATCGGCGTGAGCTTGGAGGCGTCGGCGTCCTTGAGCTTGATGACGGCCAGGTCGCTCGAGGCATCGTTGCCCACGAACTCGGCCTCGTACGTGGTTCCGTCGTCCATGGTAACCACGTACTGGTCATAGCCGTCGACCACGTGGTTGTTGGTGAGGATGTGGCCCTCGGTATCGAGCACCACGCCCGAACCGACGCTGCCCGAGTTGTCCGACTCGTCGGCAGACTGCGAAAGCGAGCCATTCTGGCTGCCGCTCGAAGTGGCGGTGATGGAAACCACGGAGGGCAATGCCTTGGCAGAAACGGCCTCGGCCAACGTGGTGTCCTCGGAGTCGATGGTGATCTTTTGCGTCGACGAACCCGAAGCACCCGCCGTCACGGCATTCTTTCCGCCGCCAATGTTGAGCGTGCCGCTCATAATGAGCGCGATGACCAGCAGGGCGCCACAGGCGCAGCCGGCAAGCGCCGTAATAAAGATCGGCAGCTTTTTGGTCTTGGTCTTGACCACCGTGTGCTTGTTTACAACCTGCTGACTGTCCAGCGGCTGGCCGGTCTGCGTGTCGTAGGCCTGCACATAGGGAATGTTGCTGTCGGCAGGCGTCGACTCCACCTGCACGCGCGGCTGCTGCTGAGTCTCGCCGGCATTGCCAACATCCTGGGGACGCTGGGAATCGTACTCGCTCATGGCTGCGATCCTTTCGTCAAATAACCAAAGGCCCGCCAAACATATGGCGGGCCATCATTGTTCACGTTGAGTTGTACCCCAATATGCGGGCGCAAGTGTATGAGAACGCAATCTTTTAGGAAGGCTTAAGTTCTGTTGCAGGCCCGAAAGGAACCCGCATCTGCGTCAAAACCACTACAAAGGCGCGTGTCCCCTTTGTGGCGGAAATCTAGTCCTTAAACAGATAGCCCACGCCGCGGACGGTGGTGATGTGTGCCGCGATCTGCGGGCCCACCTTGGAGCGGATACGTCGAATGTGCACGTCGACGGTGCGCGTGCCGCCGCAGTACTCAAAGCCCCACACGCGGTGCAGCAGCACCTCGCGGCTGTAGGCGCGGTTGGGATGCGTCGCCAAAAAGCTCAGCAGCGAGTACTCCATCAACGTCAGGTCGATGGGTTCGTCATCGAGCGTCACCTGGTAGGTAGCCAGGTTAATCTCGAGGTTGTCGATGTTGAGCACATCGTCGGCGGCGACGGTCTCCTCCTCGCCCATCAAGCGCTGCGCGCGAGCCTTGAGCTCGTTGGGCGTCGCCGTGGGGCATACAAAGTCGGCATGCGCGTGATTGGGCAGGCGCAAGGTACCGAGCGCCTCGTCGTCGACGATCACCAGCATGGGAACGCCGCCGCGGTCGTCGAGCCATTTGGCAATCTGATCGATGCGGTCGCTGCGGATGCCATCGGAATCGAGAATCAGCAAGTCAAAGTCGTGCGCTGCAGTCGGCGAATCGGGGGTTGCCAGGCTCACCTCGACACCCAGGGTGGTCGTCAAGCTGCGGGCAAACTCGTGGAAGCGCGTCGTGCGCGCCATGAACAGGGCACTCTTATCGGACATATCGGCCTCCAAGGAAATGAGCTCAATCGTACTGAAACAAGTCAGCGCGATTAGGAGTTCGCCAGGTAGTGCTTAATCTCCCACTCGGTAATCGTAGACTCAAACTTATGCCACTCGTCGCGCTTCTTTTTGAGGAAGAAGCTGTGGATGTGCTCGCCGAGGGCATCCTTCATAAACTGCGAGTCCTCAAACACGTCGAGCGCCTCTTTGAGCGAACGCGGCAGCGGCGTGTAGCCGGCCTCGACCATCTGACGGTCGGTGAGCTTGAGCGTCTCGGCCGTTGCCTCGGGCGGGAGTTCCAGCTTGCGCTCGATGCCGTCCAGACCAGCCGCCAGCGTGACGGCGTTGACCAGGTACGGATTGGCCATGGGGTCGGGGCTGCGAAGCTCGATGCGCGTGGACAGCTGCTTGCCGGGCTTGTAGACCGGGATGCGGACCATGCTCGCACGGTTGCGCAGGCCCCACGTGGCGTACTGCGGCACGGAGTCGCCACCCGTGGTGATGCGCTTGTACGAATTGACCGTGGGGTTGGTGATGGCGCTGATCTCGCGCGCGTGTGCCAGAATGCCGGCCATGTAGTGCTTGGCAATATCGGAGAGGTGGTACTTCTCGTCATCCTCGCCCCAAAAGACGTTGTTGCCGTCGTGGTCGAACAGCGACTGATGCAAAAACATGGCGCTGCCGTCCTCGCCCGCCAACGGCTTGGGCATAAAAGAGGCATGGCAGCCGCTCTCGTAGGCCTGCTGCTTAATGATGAGCTTGGCCGTGGTGATGGCGTCGGACATGCTCAGGGCCTCGGCGTGGCGCAGGCTCATGCCGTGCTGCGAGCGGCCGGCGGCGTGGAAGGTGTACTCCACGGGCACGGACATCTTCTCGAGCGTGAGGACCGTGTTGCGGCGCAGGTCGCGGGCGGCATCGCTCACCGAAAGATCGAAGTAGCCCACGTTGTCGAGCGGCTCGGGGGTGTGCTCGTCGGGGAAGTAGTAATACTCCAGCTCGGCGCCCACGTTGAGCAGATAGCCGGCCTTCTCGGCCTTGCGGAACATGCGGCGCAGGGCATCGCGCGGGTCGCCGGCAAACGGCTTGCAATCGGGAGTGCACACGTCGCAGAACACGCGGGCGACGCCGTTGTGGCTCGGGCGCCACGGCAAAATCTGGAAGGTCGAAGCATCGGGGAATGCCAGCATGTCGGCTTCCTCGGGCGTGGCAAAGCCCTCGATGGCCGAGCCGTCAAAGCCAATACCCTCCTCAAAAGCGACCTCGAGGTCCTCGGGGCTAATGGCAAAGTTCTTGAGGCGGCCGAGAATGTCGACGAACCACAAACGCACAAAGCGGATGTCACGCTGCTCTACGGAGCGGAGTACGTAATCGATGTTCTGCTGGTTCATGTCGCTCCCCTTTCTTTCGGGCGGGTTTCGACTGGTCTATATCGCAGATACTATCGCAGAAAAATGTTTCCGCAGGGTTAAAGCGTATCAAGCGCTCAAAAAACGTGTGCGAACAGGCAGTTGCGAACGAGCGGCTAGCGCGAGGTCGAGGCGCGGTGTTCGATGTGACCGGGGATCTCGATGCGTTTGGGCGCCAGCTTTGCGGCCTCGCCCACCGTGGTGGTGACGACGTCGATGCGCTCGGACAGGCGCTCGACCACGCGCTCGGCAATGGTGAGGGTATCCTGCGCGGCCGTTGTCACACCGCCAAAGAGCACATGGTTCCAGGGATAGTCGTCAAACGTTGCGATCTTGAGACCCGCTGGCAACGAGGGTCCCAACTGTGCCAGTGCCTCGGTTAGGCGCAGGAAGACCAGGCCGTTGGCAGCGATAAGGCCGAGTCTTTTGCCCGCATAGCCGCGGATAGTCTCGTCCAAACGGCCAGCGCCCGTGGCACCGCCATCGACCAGGGTGACGACCTCGCCCGCAAGACCGCGTTGCGAAAGCTCGTCGGCAAAGGCCTCGGCGCGCTCTCGACGCACGGGACTGTCGTCGCTTGCCTCGGTGAGCAGGCACAGGCGCTCGCTGCCCGCAGCGGCCAAGGCGTCTACCAAGCCGGCGACCAACTCACGGTTGTTAGATGTCACCAGATCGACACCGCCGGCGGCAACATCGCGGTCAAGCAGCACAACGGGCAGGCGCCCCGCGGCCGCGGCGATCGCCTTGTCGTTGCCGCCACAAGTGTTGACGACCAGACCGTCCACGCCGGCATCGATAAGCCTGGTGAGCGACTCGGCCTCCTTGGCGGGATCGTTGCCGCTAATGGCCGTCATAAGCGAGCAGCCGCGCGCGGCGGCGCTGGCGGAAAGCCCTTCGAGCATGGCGCTCGAGAACGGGTTGGCGATGTCGGCCAGGATCACGCCGATGAGGTTGGTGTGCGAGCTGCGCAGATTGCGCGCGGCGGCACGCGGGCGATAGCCGGTGCGCTCGATGACCTCGGCAATACGGGCACGGGTCTCCTCGGTCATTTGCCCGGGACGGTTGTTGAGATAGCGCGAGACCGTGGCCGGGCTCACGCCCGCCTCGGCGGCAATGTCCTTGATTCTCATCTGCGCCATAGCGCACCCCGTTTCCCAATTGTCGGCGGTCTGAGCCATTTTAGGCATTTTTTTAAAAAACTCGGTTGCAAAACGCTGTAGGTGAGCAGCATCGTTTTTGCGTCTCGAGCAGATGCGATGATGGGCTAGATGGCCGAGTCTTTGGACAGCTCAAAATAATCGGGATGCAAGGCAATAACCGGGCCCTGCTCCTCGGGCATCAGATGCAAGTGTGTCTCGGCCAGATAGCTCGCCGCATCGGTATCGCCCCTCTTAATGGCCTCGAGAATTCGGCGATGCTGCCGACGAATCGGCTCCCAATCCAGATCCTGCGACACCATACGCAGCCAGTTATACCGCTCAAAATGCGTATTGATGCTCTTCATCCAATCCCACAGCATGTGGCGACCGGCAATCACAAAACACGTCTCATGGAACAGGTTGTCCAGATCGAAAAAGCGACGCGTTTCGCTATGGTCGAGCGACTCGGACTCGGCAAGAATCTGCTCCAGCCGATGCTTTTGCTCGGGCGAGGCGGCCGAACAGCATTTAATAAGCACGCTTCTCTCGAGTTTCTCGCGCAAGAAACAGGCATTCTCGGCACGCTCCATGCTGATTTTCGAGACATAGGTGCCGCTTTTGGGACGCGTTTCCACCAGCTCCTGCTCACGCAGGCGCACAAAGGACTCGCGAATGGGCGTGCGCCCGATTCCCGTCTCCTTTTCCAGACCAATCGCCGAAAGGCGCGTGCCGGGCCTGAGCTCGGCATAGATGATCTTGGACCGCAGTGCGTTGTATGCCTGATCTTGCAGGCTCTGATAATGCTGGTGTTGTTCCATAAAGCCCTCGGATGAAGCCCACGGTTTGTCGAATATCACCCGTAATACTATCGCATCCCCCGCCCCCTCATAAGTTGCGGTGGAATAGTTCCTGTTCAAAGCCTTCAGCAGCAAAAACAGGAACTATTCCACCGCAACTTCCAACAGTCTTTTTGGGACGGGGCTTTTTGGCCACCCCGGGCCGCAGGTCGGCCCCTTGCCACAAAAGCGGCCCATCTACTACGTTAACGCGGAGAGCCCAGACCATGCTGAAAAGTGCGAAAACAAAACCGCTGGTAGAGAGCTTGTCGATTTTCGAAAAAGCCGACTATGGTTGACCCCTGCGGCTTAAACGTAGTAGATAGGCCCTTTTCGTGGCGCAGCACTACTGCACCCCAAATTGGCACCCCGAGCCCTCGTGAGTTGCCAACAAGCTGTTCGCCCAGCGCTTTATCCGCGCGGCATTTGGAAAATAGCACCACCGCAAAACCCGCGAGTAGCGCTTACTTTACTATATCTCACTATACTTTGCTATATCTTGCTATACTTTGCTATATCTTGCTATATCTTGAGCAAAGGTGGCTCACATGCAAACAAACCCTTTTAAGCCCACAGCAGGTAAAACACCTCCCACGATTATCGGCCGCGAAGATGTACTCGAAGAATTCAGTGAAGGCCTCGCCAACGGGCCTGGTGCCCCGGGGCGCCTAATGCGCATAGCCGGCGTCCGTGGAACGGGCAAGACGGTCCTCCTTGACGAGTGCTCACGTTTGGCGCAAAGCCGTGGCTGGACGGTCATAAAAGAGGTCGCAACCGAGGGACTTTGTCAGCGCATTCTCGAACAGCTGCAGCCCAAATTCCAGGCCAAGCACGCCAGATTTGAGCCCACCGTAGCTGGCATATCCATCGGCAGCATAGATATTGAGCGAATCGGCCCATCGCTACGCGACACCATGATACAGACAATATCCAAGAATGGAAATGGCCTGCTCATCACTCTCGACGAAGTTCAAGACGCAGAGCTCGATGAGGTCCGAACGCTCTCCATTGCGATTCAGCAGGTTATCGGCGAAGACCTTGATATCGCCTTTGTTTTTGCTGGGCTGCCTTCGATGATTGAAAGCATCATCAACGGAAAGACACTTACGTTTTTGCGCCGTGCCCTCCCCTTTGATCTGAAGGCTGTGGCAGTAACCGAAGTGTCGTACTCCCTCGAGGAAACCATTGAAGCGTCTGGCATGGAGTTGCAGCCAGGTATTGCCGGCCAACTTGCCGAGGCAACGCAAGGCTATCCTTTCATGATCCAACTCGTTGGATACTACGCATGGCAGTTGGCAAGACGCGCACATACAGCGATTATTGGAGAAGAAGAAGCCGAGCGTGGCATTGCAACGGCACGCGAACGCTTCTGCGCCATGGTGATTGAGCCCGCGCTGCAGCGCATTCCGCCCACGTGCATCGCTTATCTGCTGAGCATGGCGTCTTTGGGGCAGACGAGCTCAACCAGCATGGTTGCCGATGCCCTAAACAAAACGCCTCAACAGGTGAGCTCCGTCCGCAGCCGCCTGTTAAGAGAATCGATTATCGAGGCTCCTTCGTACGGCAAGGTCTCATTTGCCATCCCCTACATGCGCGACTACCTCTGCGAACACAAAGCCGAACTGGAAGTTGAACTGTAGAAACGGCAACTGCCCTGCAAGACGAAAACCGTTTTCGTACGGATTTAAAGCAGACGTAAACGGTTTTCGTCTGTTTTACGTTCGGAAATAAGACGCAAATTGCACTTTCGTATGGTTTTACGCCAAACGCAACACGCTTTCGTCCGGCTATGCGTCCCCAATCCAGACGAAAAAGGCCCCGAGCTCGTGTGGGCTCGGGGTTCTTTGTGCCGCACATCTATGAGAGGGAATCGATGCGCACGGGCGCTACTCCATGTAGCCGCCCTGGGATGGCGGCAACCTCGTCAATGGGGTCAGGTTTACATGCATCAACTTAGCGCAAAGTAACCTGGCCCCCATGCACCAAGGGGCTGACTAGAGCTCGCAGGCAACCCTGTAACCGTCGCCGATGGCGTCGCGGATGTTGCCGCACTTCTGCGCATCGCCCAGCACGTGGGTGGCAACGCCGGCAGCGGCAAGGTCATCAGCCAGCTTGGTGTTGGGACGATAGCCCATGGCCAGCACCAGCGTATCGGCATCGGCGATGGTGTGGACCTCGCCGTCCTTCTCGTAGCTGATGGTGCCCTCCGTGATCCCGGTCACCTTGGCCTCGGTCAGCACGTGGACGCCCTTGGAGAGCATGCGCGCGATGAGCACCGCGCGGCCGGCGCCGCCCTCGTTGGCGGCGAGCGTCTTGGTCATCTCGATGACGGTGACATCGCGGTTGGCCGGCGAGAGGTCGTTGACCAGCGGGGCCAGGTAGTCGGCCGTCTCGCAGCCAACGGTGCCGCCGCCCACGATGACGATCTTCTTGCCCGGGAAGGCCTTGCCGCCCAGCAGGTCGTCGGCCGTCATGACCTGCTTAAAGCCCTGCATGAAGGCCGGAGCGATGGGCTCGGCGCCATAGGCCAGGATGACCTCGTAGCCGGCGTAGTCGCGCCGAATGTCCTCGGCGATCAGCTCGGTGCCAAAGACGCACTTCACGCCAGCCTCGGCAAGACGGCGATACTGGTACTTAATCACGCGGGTGAGTTCCTGCTTTGCCGGCGGAACGGACGCGATGCGCATCTCGCCGCCCGGTTCGTCCTGCTCATCCACGAGCACCACGTTGTGACCGCGCTTGGCGGCAATGAACGCCGCCTCCATGCCCGCGGGACCGGCACCCACAACCAGTACGTTCTTGGCCTCGGCGGCAGGCTCGTAGCCAGCCTCGTCGCGCTCCACGTCCGGGTTGACGGTGCAGGAGATGCGCTTGCCGAACATAATGCCGTTCAGGCAGCGCAGGCAGCCGATGCAGGGGCGGATGTCGTCGGCGTTGCCGGCAGCGGCCTTATTGCAGAACTCGGCATCGCACAGGTTGGCGCGGCCCATCATGCAGATGTCGGCGGCGCCGTCCTCGATCAGCTCCTCGGCGATCCAGGCCTCGTTAATGCGGCCGACCGTGGCAACGGGAATGTTCACGTGCTTTTTAATCTCGCGCGAGCAGGCGGCGTGCGAGGCCTGCTGCGTGCCGGCGGCGGGAATTGCGGAGCCGCGCTTGATGGTGGTGCCGCCCGACACGTGAATCATGTCGACACCGGCCTTCTCCAGGCGACGCGAGACGTAGATCATGTCGTTGAGGGTCAGGCCGCCATCGGTGTACTCATCGCCCGAGATGCGGACGTCAATGATAAAGTCCTTGCCGCAGCGCTCGCGAATCTCGGCGATGACCTCGAGCAAAAAGCGCATGCGGGCGTCGAGCGAGCCGCCGTACTCATCGGTACGCTTGTTGTAGAGCGGGGTCAAAAAGCCGCCGAGCATGCCGTGGGCGTGCGCCGCATGGACCTCGACGCCATCGACGCCGGCCTTCTGCATACGCACGGCAGCGTCGCCAAACTGATGCGTGAGCTCGTGAATCTCATCGACCGTGATGGGACGCGGCGCCTCGCGAGCATAGGACGGGCCCACAAAGGACGGAGCAATCAGGCGCGGCGTGCCCGGGATGTTAAAGGCCATGTAGGCGGGGTGGAAGAGCTGCGGCATGATCTTGCAGCCGTACTCGTGGACGGCCGCGGCGAGCTTTTCCCAGCCAGGGATAAACGTGTCGTCGTAGCAGCACATGTCACCCGGCAGATAGGTATAGGTGGGCTCGACCGTCACGACCTCGGTAATGATGAGGCCTACGCCACCCTTGGCGCGGGCACGGTAATGATCGACCAAGTCGTCGGTCACATAGCCGTGATCGGCCAGGTTGGTAGATACCGGCGGCATAAAGACGCGGTTCTTGACCTCGGTTGTACCGACCTTGATCGGGCTAAAGAGCATTGGATAGGCAGAGGACTCCATACAGGCTTCCTTTCGTTTGAGCCGCTCGGCGGCAGTTGCTAACGTACCTATCGTATCAGCAACCGCCGTATCCGCACTCGCTCGCACTCCTCACCTTCAATCCCGACCCTCACAAAAAGTTGCGGTGGAATACGGAGTAGATAAGGCCTTTGACAGCCAAAACAGTCCGTATTTCACCGCAACTGATGGGCGGGGTGGAATTGAGGGCTCAGATAGTCAGTCATGCCCTCATCCGCCACTCCCTCATCTACAGCGCGGCGTCCAGCATAAGGTTCACCTTGAGCACGTTGACCGTGGGCTCGCCGAACACGCCCAGGAATCGGCCCTTGGTGCACTGGGCGATGATCTCGCGCACCTCGCCTTCGCTCTTGCCCGTGGCCTTCGCCAGGCGCGGTACCTGGTACTCGGCGGCATCGGGAGAGATCTCCGGGTCGAGGCCGGACCCCGAACACGTCACCAGGTCGACGGGCACAGCGTCCATATCGGCATCGGGGTTGGCGGCGCGGATCCTCTTCACGCGCGCATCCACAAGCTGCCGGTACTCCTCACTCGCCGGGGACAAATTGGACGGGGTGCCGTAGGCCATGAGCCCGCCGTCCTCCCCCTCGACGATAGTCACGTTCTGGATGCGGCCCCACATGTGGTCCTCATCCTCGAAGTTCTGGCCGATCAGCTCGGAGCCCACAATCTTGTCGTCGACCTTGATGAGCGAACCGTTCGCCTGATACGGGAACGCAACCTGGGCGATGCCGGTCACGACGAGCGTATAGCCCAGGCCGCAGACAACGGTAAACAGCGCGAACACGCCCAGTGCGCGCGATGCAACACCTTTGAACATACAAACCTCCACTTACATAATGCCGCAGAACGCGAGCAGCATGTCGATGAGCTTGATGAATACGAACGGGGCAACGATGCCGCCCAGACCCCACACGAGCAGGTTGTGGGTCAGCAGCTGTCCGGACGGGACCTCGCGGTACTTAACGCCCTTCAGCGCGGCCGGGATCAACGCGACGATAACGAGCGCGTTATAGATGATGGCCGAAAGAACCGCGGACAGCGGGCTTGCCAGACCGAGGATGTTAAGCGCGCCCAGTCCCGGATAGATCGGAGAGAACAGCGCCGGGATGATGGCGAAGTACTTCGCCATGTCGTTGGCCACCGAGAAGGTCGTGAGCGAACCGCGGGTCATGAGCAGCTGCTTGCCAATACGCACGACCTCGATGAGCTTGGTAGGGCTGGAGTCGAGGTCGACCATGTTGCCGGCCTCCTTGGCAGCCTGGGTGCCCGTGTTCATGGCCACGGCGACGTCGGCCTGGGCCAGAGCGGGCGCATCGTTGGTGCCGTCGCCGGTCATGGCGACCAGGTGGCCCTCACGCTGGAACTCGCGGATCTTCTCGAGCTTGCCCTCGGGGGTGGCCTCGGCCAGGAAGTCGTCAACGCCGGCCTCGGCGGCGATTGCCGCGGCGGTGAGTGGGTTGTCGCCCGTCACCATGATGGTCTTGATGCCCATCTTGCGCAGGTCTGCGAACTTCTCCTTAACGCCGGACTTGATGATGTCCTTGAGGTACACAACGCCCAGCACGCGGCAGTTCTTGGTCACGACCAGCGGGGTGCCGCCGGCCTTGGCGATGCGCTCGACGGCCTCGTCGCACTCCTGGGAGAACACGCCGCCGGCTGCCTCCACATAGGTGCGCACGGAATCGGCAGCGCCCTTGCGGATCTCATTGCCCTCGTAGTTCACACCGGACATGCGGGTCGCCGCGGTGAAGGGGATGAACTCCATACCCTTATCCTCGAGTGTGCGGCCGCGCAGACCGAACTGCTCCTTGGCGAGCACGACGATGGAACGGCCTTCGGGGGTCTCGTCGGCCAGCGAGGAAAGCTGGGCGGCATCGGCCAGCTCCGCGGGATCGATGCCGTCGACCGGGATGAACTCGGCGGCTTGGCGGTTACCCAGGGTGATGGTGCCGGTCTTGTCGAGCATGAGGATGTCGACGTCGCCGGCGGCCTCGATGGCGCGGCCGGACATGGCCAGCACGTTGGCCTCGTTCAGACGGCTCATGCCGGCGATGCCGATGGCGGAAAGAAGGGCGCCGATGGTAGTAGGAGCCAGGCACACGAGCAGCGCCACGAGCGTGGTCACGGCCGTGGGGTTGTCCATGTCGTTAAGACCGACCGAGAAGCAGGAGTAACAATACAGGGCCAGCGTGACCAGGATAAAGACGATGGAGAGGGCCACCAGGAAGATCTCCAGAGCGATCTCGTTAGGGGTCTTCTTGCGCGCGGCACCCTCGACCATCGCGATCATCTTGTCCAGGAAGCTCTGGCCGGGCTCACTGGAGATCTTGACGATGATCCAGTCGGACAGCACCGTGGTACCGCCGGTAACGGCAGAGCGGTCGCCGCCGGCCTCGCGGACCACGGGGGCGGACTCGCCGGTGATGGCGGACTCGTCAACGGAAGCAGCGCCCTCGATGACGTCGCCGTCGCCGGGAATCTGCTCGCCGGCGCGTACGATCACCAGGTCGCCGCGCGTGAGCTCGGTGCCGGGAACGACGGTGAAGTGCTCCTTGTCCTCAACGGACTCGATGCGATGGGCCTCGACATCCTTCTTGGCCGCACGCAGGGAATCGGCCTGGGCTTTACCGCGGCCCTCGGCAAGCGCCTCGGCGAAGTTCGAGAACAGGTCGGTAAGCCACAGGATGACCGCGATGGCGACCACATAGTAGGTGGGCACACCCGCGTCCTGCACACCGAAAATGGAAGCGACGGCCAGGACGGAGGTCATGACGGCGGAAAGCCACACCAGGAACATGACCGGGTTTTGAATCTGGACGCGAGGATCCAGCTTGGCAAACGAGTCGCGGACCGCGCGGCCCATCATGTCTTTTTGCATAGTCATAAATCTGCGCCCTCCTTTACGCAATCATCTGGAAGAACTCGGCAACGGGGCCAAGCGCCAGGGCCGGGAAGAAGCTCAGGGCACCGATCAGCAGAACGATGAACACGAGCAGGAATACGAACATGCCGTTAGTGGTAGACAGGGTACCGGCGCTCTCGGCGACCTTGCCCTTCTTGGCCAGCGAGCCGGCGATAGCCAGCGTACCGATGATAGGCATGAAGCGGGCGAACAGCATCTCGAGGCCGAGCATGACGTTGATCCAGGGAATGTTGCAGTTCATGCCTGCAAACGCCGAGCCGTTGTTGCCGCCGCATGAGGTGAAGGCATACAGCGCCTCGGAGAAGCCGTGCGCGCCACCATTGTTGAGCTGGTCGGCAAGACCGGGCACCATGCAGGCGATGGCCGAGCACACCAGAATGGCAAACGGAGTTGCCAAGCACAGGACAACTGCCCAGCGCATCTCGCCCGGCTCGATCTTCTTGCCCAGGAACTCAGGCGTGCGTCCGACCATGAGGCCGGCGATGAACACTGTGAGGATGGCGAAGCCGATCATGCCGTACAGGCCGCAGCCCACGCCGCCGAAGACGACCTCGCCCAGAGCAATCTGGAGCATCTGGACAAAACCGCCCAGCGGGGTGTAGGAGTCGTGCATGGAGTTAACCGAGCCGTTGGAAGCAGCCGTCGTGAAAGCGGACCAGGTAGAAGAGGAGGCGATACCGAAACGGCTCTCCTTGCCTTCCATGTTGCCGCCGGCCTGGCCGTCGGTCATCTCGATATTGACCGCTCCGCCATCGGCCAGCTGCGGGGTGCCCGCATGCTCGTTGACGGCGATGATGCCGGTGAAGATCACCAGCAGGATGAACATGGCGGCAAAGATGGCCTTGCCCTGCTTGGTGTTCTTGACGCCGATACCGAAGGCGAAGCAACAGGCGGCCGGGATCAGCAGCAGGCTGGTCATCTCGATGATGTTGGTGAAGGCACTGGGGTTCTCATACGGATGGGCGGAGTTCACGCCGAAGAAGCCGCCGCCGTTGGTGCCGGACTGCTTGATGGCGACCTGAGGAGCCGCGGGACCCTGGGGCAGGAACTGCTCGGTGACCACGCGCGCGCCCTCGACAACCTTGCCGTCGACCTTGACCGTGTCGCCCTCAATCTGGGCGCCGTCGATGACGCTCCAGCCGCCGTCTGCATTAGGCTGAACAGCGACGGGTTCTACGAGCTCAGCCTTCTGAGCCGGCTGGAAGTTGGAGATGACGCCACCGGCAGCCAGGCAGATGCCGAACACGAGGTTCAGCGGGATGAGCACATACAGGACGGTGCGGGTGAGGTCGACCCAGAAGGAACCCAGACCCTGCTCCTTGACCTGACGGAAGCCGCGGATCAGCGCGAACATGACCGCGATACCGGTGCCAGCGGAAACGAAGTTCTGCACAGTGAGACCCATGAACTGCACAAGGTAGGACAGGGTGGTCTCACCGGAGTAGGACTGCCAGTTGGTGTTGGTTATGAAGGAAGCAGCCGTATTGAACGACAGGTCCCATGACACACCCGGCAGGTGCTGGGGATTGCCTGGCAAGAAGGACTGAAGCGCCTGGAGTGCCACAAGAGTCACGAGGCCGATCCCCGAAAAGACCAGCACGCTCGCCAGATAGCGCCTACACCCCATCTGTTCTGCCGCGTCGATGCGAAGCAGACGATAGACGCCACGCTCCACAGGAGCAATCACAGGCGACAGGAACGTATGCTCACCATCCATGATATGGGCCATGAACCGACCGAGCGGAACGGCCAGGACGACGAGTACGGCAAAGTACAAGATGTACTGAATCGCAGCGTCCATAGTTTACGAATCACTCCTCATCAGAATGTAGATGTAATAGATAAGAAGTCCAATGCAGACGACTCCGATGATGGGAATGAGGATGTCCATTTACCGCCCCTTTCACACGCGGTCCGATGTCTCGGACGCCTGCCCTCGCAAGCGTCTGGGGACAGTAAACGCTTCTAGGGATTAAAGAGGCGTGAGGGCCGGGGCTCACGTCCTTAAGATGCCGTAAAGATGCAGGTAGAAAGCACTATTGCAGCTGCAGTGCGCCTATACTCGACCTCGCGAGCATACAGTGGTGTCTTCACCGCGTATGCACGCATGGACAACGCTTCAGAAAGGCTACGCTATGCAGCGCGACGCATCGGACACTCGCGTCAATCCAGACCTCATCCTCAAGGCAATTGAGAAAGACGGGGTCGCCGATGACACTCGAACCAGCCGGGGACACCTCAAAATTTTCTTTGGCTACGCTGCTGGCACAGGCAAAACCTATGCGATGCTTCAAGCCGCCCACGCCGCCAAGCGGCGAGGTGTCGACGTCGTCGCGGGATACATCGAGCCGCACGAACGTCCGGCAACTGCCCATCTTGCACAAGGGCTTGAGAACGTGCCCTGTAAACTCATCGAGCACAACGGCATTGCGCTCGGCGAGTTCGATCTAGATGCGGCTATCGAACGCGCCCCTCAGCTCATCCTTGTCGACGAGCTCGCCCATACGAATGCGCCGGGGTCTCGCCACGACAAACGCTATCAAGACGTCGAGGAACTTCTACATGCGGGCATCGACGTCTATACGACCGTGAACGTTCAGCATATCGAGAGCCTAAACGACATGGTTGCATCCATCACCGGCGTTGTCGTGAGCGAACGAATCCCCGACCGTATCTTCGATGATGCCGACCAGGTCGAGCTCGTCGACATAGAGCCCGAAGACCTACTTGAGCGCCTTCGTGCCGGCCTCGTCTACCGTCCCGCACAAGCCGACCGAGCGCAACAGCATTTTTTTACCGTCGAAAACCTCACCGCACTCCGAGAAATCGCGCTGCGCCGCTGCGCCGATCGCACCGGCCACCTCACAGACGCCGCACGCGTGCTGGGAAACCGTGACTACTACACCAAGGAGCGTATCTTAGTCTGTGTCTCCCCGGCGCCGACCAATCCCCGCATCGTCCGTGCCGCCGCACGCATGGCGAAAGCGTTTCGCAGCGAGCTCGTCGCCCTGTTCGTAGAGAGCCCGCGCACGCAAGCCATGAGCGATGATGAGCGAGCCAAGCTTGCAGCCAATATCGCCCTAGCCGAGCAGCTCGGAGCACATATGGAAACCGTCTATGGCGACGACGTCGCGTTTCAGATCTCCGAGTTCGCGCGCCTGTCGGGTATTTCGAAGATCGTCATGGGGCGCACGGGCGAGCACAGCAGCGTCCGTCAGGCCCTCTTTGGCCGCAAATCTCTCGTAGAACAGCTCATAACATTCGCCCCGAACCTCGACATTTACATCATTCCAGAGCAGTCGACTCCGCCCTCCCGACCCAAAGGACGCCGCCATGCGCTCGCCCTGCAGCCGCCCAGCAGCCGAAACGTGCTTCGCACGCTGGCCCTCTCTCTTGTCGCCACGGCGATCGGCACGGCTTTCCGCCATCTGGGATTTGCCGATTCCAGCATCATATCCCTCTATATCCTCACGGCCCTGCTGACCGCCGTCACCACGACGGGGCGTATCTGCACGATCGTATCGAGCGTGCTCTCTGTAGTGCTTTACAACTTCTGCTTCGTCACGCCTCTGTTTTCGCTCGCCAGCTACGACCGAAGCTATCTGGTCACGTTCGGCATCATGTTCGCTACCGCTATGGTCGCCGGCGAGTTAACTGCGCGCATCGCCGACAATGCCCGTACCTCCGCCGAGAACGCATTCAAAACGCGCGTACTCCTCGAAACGAACCAGCTCTTGCAGCAAGCCCATAGCGCGGAGGAGTGCGCCCGCGTCGCCATGAACCAACTCGTCAAACTGCTAAAACTCGACGTGGTCTTCTACCCCGCCGAACACGGCACGCTCGGCAAGGCACTCTATGAGTCCGCTGGCACCGAAAACCGATCCGCGCCGCTGCTCACCGACTACGAGCGCGCCGTTGCAACCTGGACCTACACCAACAACAAGCGCGCGGGCGCAAGCACGCGAACCCTGCCTGAGGCGCGCTGTCTCTACCTCGCGGTTCGCACCGGCGACAAGGTATTCGGTGTCATCGGCATCGCCCTGGAGGGGCGCGAGATCGAAGCCTTCGAGCATTCGATCGTCCTATCTATCGTAGGTGAATGCGCCTTGGCGCTCGAAAGCGACCGGGCGGCGCAAGAGCGCGAAGAGGCTGCGGTCTTGGCGAAAAACGAGCAGCTGCGCGCCAACCTTTTGCGCTCCATCGGCCACGATTTGAGGACACCCCTCACGGCTATATCCGGATCTGCGGCAATCCTTCGGAAGAGCGACGAGAAGCTCAGCCTCGAACAACGCTGCGATCTTGCCGATGCCATCTACGACGACTCCCTCTGGCTTATCGATACCGTGGAAAACCTCCTCGCCATCACACGCGTCGAGGACGGCACCATTCGCCTCAACTTAACATCCGAGCTCATCGACGAGGTCATCGAGGCCGCCCTCAGCCATGTCGCCCAAGCATCGCATGGACGTGCCGTCACCATCGAGCACACTGACGACATCCTGCTGGTACGCATCGACGTCCATCTCATCATGCAGGTGCTTACGAATCTCATCATGAACGCCTTCAAATACACGCCCGAGGACTCGACTGTCACCATCAGCGCACGTCGCGAGGGTGAGTTCATCGTGGTGGACGTCGCAGACGATGGGCCGGGTGTAGCAGACTGCGACAAGCCTCATATCTTTGAGCGCTTCTTCACCTCAAGCAATACGCGGCCCGTGGATTCGCGTCGAAGCATCGGCCTTGGGCTGTCGCTCTGCCGCTCCATCGTGGAGGCGCATGGCGGCGTCATCGAAGTTCGCGACAACTACCCCCATGGGGCCGTCTTCCGTTTTACCCTGCCTGCCGAGGAGATCGAGATTCATGAATAATGCCGCTAAGCCACGCGTCCTCTTGGTCGAAGATGACCTGACCGTTCAAAACCTCGTTTCGACCGCGCTTGACCTTCACGGCTATGTCGTGAGCAAGGTTTGCAACGGCCAGGCCGCCATCATGGATGCGGTGTCGCACGGCCCCAGCCTCATCATGCTCGACCTCGGCCTTCCCGACATTGACGGTATCGAGGTCATCACGAAGATCCGAAGTTGGTCGGCAGTCCCCATTATCGTCATTTCGGCGCGCACCGAAGATTCCGACAAGATTGCAGCACTTGACGCAGGGGCAGACGACTACCTCACCAAGCCCTTTTCTGTGGATGAGTTGCTCGCGCGCGTCCGTGCGAATTTGAGGCGCTCCTCGATGGCGTCGAGCGAGTCGACAGAAGCGAGCACGTTCGACAACGGTCCGCTGCATATCGACTACGCCGCGGGATACGCTACGAAAGACGGACGCGAACTCTCGCTCACCCCAACCGAGTACAAATTGCTCGTCCTTCTGGCGAAAAACGTCGACAAGGTGCTCACCCACACCTTCATCACCCGCGAGATATGGGGCACGAGCTGGGACAGCGATCTGGCGAGCCTGCGCGTGTTCATGCGCACCCTGCGCAAGAAGATCGAGGCAGACCCCTCTCACCCCAAGATGATTCAGACGCACATGGGTGTCGGGTACCGCATGCAGCGTCTCTAGCCCGCCCAACAAAAAGTTGCGGTGGAATACGGAGTAGATAAGGCTTTTCACAGCCAAAACAGTCCGTATTTCACCGCAACTGATTTAACGATACCCAAAAAATACTCTTCAGTTCGCCTCGCTCGCGCTCAAATGCGCAAAGCGCCCCGCGAACGAATGCCCACGGGGCGCTTTGATGTCCGGACCTTATTTGATACCGCGGCCCAGGTCTTCGGCGATTTTGTCCACGCCCTTAAGTGCGGCGCACGTCTTTTTGTTGGAGCAATGCCCGGTGCAAACGCCACCCTGAGCGCAGTCGGCGCAGGTGCCCTTACGGTGGATGCGCACGCATACCGCGACAAACGCAATACCGATAACAGCCAGTACAACAATATCGATAGGTGCCATAGCAAGCCTCCTCTAGTTAACCATCACTTACTTTACCCCATTCTCCACCTACCAAATAGGGACGGTTTATTTTGGTCGGTTTTATCTGCGGAAACGCCATATCTCCCCCACCAAAAAGCCCGAGTGTCGCTGGGACACCCGGGCTCGTGGAAAGGGGTTAATCCTTATTCGGACTTAAGCGGAAACTGCGGCGGAAGCAGTGTTGGTCTCGTCCTCGTCGGTCCATGCATGCTTGGGCATGGGACGGAAGATCTGGAAGAGCATCGCAACCAGCAGCACGATGGCCACAATCGTCCAGATACCAAACTGTCCAAGAACAAGCAAGTTGTAGAACTGGTTGATGAACAGGCCGATCACCCAAGCGAAGGCGCACTCGTAACCGATGGCGATCGCAGTCCACTTGCCGGAATCCATCTGGTTGCGGATGGTACCCATGGCGGCAAAGCACGGAGCGCACAGCAGGTTGAAAGCGCCAAAGGCAACGCATGCACCCATAGTCGGGAACATGCCGGCAAATGCGGTCCACAGGCTCGGGTCGGTCTCGGCAGCGTCGGCCACGGACAGCAGCGAGCCGGCAGTGGCGACAACGTTCTCCTTGGCAACAAGGCCAGAGACGGTCAGTGCGGTTGCCTGCCAGGTGCTAAAGCCGAGCGGGGCGAAAATCCAAGCGACCAGGTTGCCGAGCATGGCAAGCACGGAGTAGTCCATAAACTCCTCGGGGATGCCGTCCATCGCAGGCAGGAAGCCAAAGGAACCGTTGTAGCTACCGAAGTTGGAGAGGAACCAAACCACGACAGTGGAGGCAAAGATGACCGTGCCGGCCTTCTTGATAAAGGCCCAGCAGCGCTCCCACACGTGCAGCGCCCAAGAACGGATCGCCGGGAAGTGGTAGGCGGGAAGCTCCATAACGAACGGCGTCGGACGGCCAGCGAAGAGCTTGGTCTTCTTGAGCATGAGGCCCGAGGCGATGACGGCAAAGACGCCCAGGAAGTAGAAGAGCGGGCTGATCCACGCCGCGGTGGTGGAAGAATCGCCGATGATGGAACCCATGAGCAGGGCGATGATCGGCAGCTTAGCGCCACAGGGAATGAACGTGGTGGTCATGACCGTCATGCGGCGGTCCTTCTCGTTCTCGATGGTCTTGGTGGCCATGACGCCGGGAACGCCGCAGCCCGAGGACACGAGCATGGGGATAAACGACTTACCGGACAGGCCAAACCGGCGGAACACGCGGTCCATGATGAAGGCGACGCGGGCCATATAGCCGCAGTCCTCCAAGAAGGACAGCATGACGAACAGCAGGAACATCTGCGGCACAAAGCCGAAGATGGCACCCAAACCACCGACGATACCGTCACAGACGAGCGAATCGACCAGGCCGCCGTCCTCGGTGCCACCCGCCACGAGGGCGTCGTGCACCACGGTGGTAATACCCGGGACATAGGGACCGTACTGCGCCGGGTCAACCGAATCGGCGTCGTCGCCCGCAGCCTCGACAGCTGCGTCGTAGGCGTCGCGACCCTGGCCGAGCACATACCAGCCGTCGGTGCCGAAGAGCTGATCGTTGGTGAAGTCGGTCACCGTGCCGCCCAAGGTAGAAACGGCGATGTAGTACACGCAGAACATGATGACCACAAAGATCGGCAAGCCCAGGATACGGTTGGTAACCACGCGGTCGATCTTCTCGGAGGTGCTCATCTTGGCCGGGGCCTTGGTGAGGCACTCGTCGATGATGTGCGCGATGACGCCGTAGCGCTCGCCGGTGATGATGGACTCAGCGTCATCGTCGCAATCCTGCTCGCACTGAGCGACCAGCTCTTCGACGCGAGCGGCCTTCTCCTTGGTGAGGTTGATGAGCTTGCAGGCGTCCGCATCGCGCTCGAACAGCTTGACGGCATAGTAGCGACGCTTGTTGGCGGGAACGCTTGCCGGCAGGTTGTTCTCGATGTGGCCCAGAACGTCCTCGATGGAGGAATCGAACTTATGCTCCGGCACCTGGCCCTTAGAAGCAGCGGACTTCTTGACCTGCTCGAAGAGCTCCTTGATGCCCTTGTTCTTAAGAGCCGAGATCATCATGACCGGACAACCGAGCTTCTTGGAGAGCTTGTCCGTGTCGATCTTGTCGCCGTTCTTCTCGACCAGATCGGCCATGTTGAGGGCAACGACCACAGGCAGGCCGGTCTCGATGACCTGAAGCGCCAGGTACAGGTTGCGCTCCAGGTTGGTGGCATCGACCACCTGAACGACAACATCGGGCTCGCCGCTCATGAGGTAATCGCGCGAGCATTGCTCCTCGGGGCTGTAGGGGGAAAGCGAGTAGATGCCAGGGAGGTCCGTGATGGTAACGTTCTTGTCGCTTAGGAGCTTGGCTTCCTTTTTCTCAACCGTGACGCCGGGCCAGTTGCCAACGTAGCCGTTGGCGCCGGTAATCAGGTTGAAAAGCGTGGTCTTGCCGCAGTTGGGGTTACCCGCCAGCGCGACATGGATCTGAGAATCCGCCATTCAATCCTTCTTCCTTGTGTGCCTGCGCTGCTTTCTCCGCGCAGGCTGGATAATGTGCTTCAAAGATGCTGCATTAAGTTAGAAAAACCTAACTTTATCTGCAGAAATATGCGCCGCGAGTCCTTACTGAACCTCGACGACGGCGGCCTCCTCCTTGCGGATGGAAAGCTCGTAGCCGCGCACGTTGATCTCGACCGGATCACCGAGCGGTGCAACCTTCACGACCTTGAACGAAGTGCCCTTGATGAGCCCCAGGTCCATAAGGTGGCGGCGAAGCGCACCCTCACCGTGAAGCTTGACGATGGTGGAGCTCTCGCCCACCTTAACGTCACCCAACGTCTTCATCCTCTTGTCCCCCTTTCGGTTTTTATGAAATGCTGCAGACTAACCGACGGTCATGATGTGCATGGCAACCTTGGAATCGATGCCAAAGCGTGCGCCCAGCACCGTGACGATGATATTGGCGCCACTCGAGCTCACCACGTGGATTTCGTTGCCCTCGACAAAGCCAAGGTCCTTGAGGTGGTGCTTCATGTCCTCATTGCCCTTTACCCGAGACACGCGCACGGTTTCGCCCGCTTTTACCATCGAAAGCGGCATGGCCGGCATCTGCGGTCCGCAAGACATGAGTTGCTCCTAACGTCAGTTCGTCCTCAACATCGACGCGATAAAAGTTAACCACGCCTATGTTCGCTTTAGTAAACTAACACGTGGTTAACTTTTTGGAAAGGGTCCCCATTCAGATTTCGAAAAAGTTTCCTATACGAAACAAAAAGGCGCGGCAAAGGACCATCCTTTACCGCGCCCTATCATGCTTAGAGCGAGAGATTTCTGATCGATGTGACACAGGAGGCCTCATCCACGCCCGAAACGCGGAACACAACGTCTTCGCCACATTCGCCACAGAGTGCCATGAGCCCTATAACGTCGCGACCGTCGGTATGGCGGTCACCGATGCTGACCGACACGTCACTACGATGCTTGGCGATAATGTCATAAAGCAGCGCAACCGGGCGGGCATGCAGTCCCAACGGATCTTTAATCGTCTTTGTAAACTCGACCATGTCCCCTCCCGCGGCATCGCACATTCGGCCGGCAAAACCCAGCCACGTGGTAGCTATTGTACGTTACCGGCGCACCCCCGTTCCGAAAAAAACGAGGGAAGGCACGCGTCCTTCCCTCGTTACAGGCAATATGTAGCCGCTTGCCTACATCAGACGCAGGCTGACGTCCTTGAGCTGAGCGCCGGAAACGGCACTCGGGGCGCCCGACATGAGGTCGGAGCCGCTGGCCGTCTTGGGGAACGCCATGACGTCGCGGATGGAGTCGGAGCCGGTGAGCAGCATGCACACGCGGTCCAGGCCCAGAGCGAAACCGCCCATCGGGGGCGCACCAAACTTGAGCGCCTCCATGAGGAAGCCGAACTGCGACTCGGCACGCTCCTCGGTAAAGCCCAGAAGCTTGAGCATGGACATCTGCATCTCGGCGTTGTGGATACGCATACCGCCGCCGCCAGCCTCAAAGCCGTCCATGACAAAGTCGTAGGTGCAAGAACCAGCCGCCAGCGGATCGGCCTCGATCTTGGCGATGTCGGTCTCGGTCGGCAGGGTAAAGGGCTGGTGCTCGGCAGCATAGGCCTTGCGATCCTCGTCCCAATGGAACAGCGGGAAGTTGACGACCCACAGGAAGTCGTGGCCCTCGCGCTTGATCTCGAGCGCGTTGGCCATGTGGGAACGCATGCCGCCCAGGATCTCGTCAGAGAGCAGGCGCGGGCCGGCGGCGAACATCACAAGGTCGCCGGGCTCGACGTCCATGCGCTCGCGCAGAGCCGCCATCTCCTCGTCCGAGAAGAACTTGACGATGGGGCTGTTGATGGAGCCGTCCTCGCGGAAAGCGATCCACGCCAGACCCTTGGCGCCAAACGTGGAGGCCACGCCGGCAAGCTTATCGATCTTGGCACGTGCCCAGGCACCGGCGCCCTTGGCGTTGATGGCCTTGACGACAGAGCCCTCCTCGTTTGCGGCAGTCGCAAAGACCTTGAACTTGGAGTTGGCAAAGATGTCGGTCAGGTCGACCAGGTGCATACCGTAGCGGGTATCGGGCTTGTCGGAGCCATAGGTGTCCATGGCATCCCAGTAGTTCATGCGACGCAGCGGCGTGGGCATCTCGACACCCATGCGACCGAAGGCATCGGCAAGAACCTCTTCGAGCGCGCTCATGACATCGTTCTGGTCCACGAAGGACATCTCGATATCGACCTGGGTGAACTCGGGCTGACGGTCGGCACGCAGGTCCTCGTCGCGGAAGCACTTGGCAACCTGGTAGTAGCGCTCGACGCCACCGACCATGAGCAGCTGCTTCAGGAGCTGCGGGGACTGCGGCAGGGCGTAGAAGTTGCCCGGCTGAATACGGCTGGGAACGATGAAGTCGCGGGCGCCCTCGGGCGTGGACTTAAACAGGGAGGGCGTCTCGACCTCCATGAACTCACGGTTGTGCAGTGCCTCGCGAATGGCAAAGGTGAAGTCGGAGCGCAGCTTGAGGTTGGCCATCATCTCGGGACGGCGAAGGTCCAGATAGCGATAGCGCAGGCGGGTGTCCTCGCTGGTCTCGATGCCGTCCTCGATCTGGAACGGCGGGGTGACGGACGTGTTGAGCACCTCGGCGTGGTCGGTCAGGACCTCGATCTCGCCGGTCGCGAGCTTGGTGTTGGTGGTCTCCTCGCCACGAGCGCGCACGACGCCGTGGATCTTGATGGGCCACTCGGGACGCATGGTCTCGGCGATCTTAAAGGCATCGCCGTCGGAGTGCTCGGGGTCGAAGGTGAGCTGCGTGATGCCCTCGCGGTCGCGAAGGTCGCAGAAGATAAGGCCGCCGTGGTCGCGGCGACGGCTCACCCAACCGGTGAGGGTGACCTCTTCGCCCACGTTCTCGAAGCGAAGCTCGCCACAAGTACGGGTGTGCATGGAATGCTCGTCAATGGGACGGGTCTGGCTCATACCAGTGATCCTCCTTTATGGATCTGTGCCGCCCCGTGTCGTTCCGGGCGGCGTCGTACAGATTTGCCCAGCCTGCGTAAACCGCGCAGCCGGACATGGCGTTCTATCTTATCTCACCCGCGTCGATGTGCCACGAAAAAGTAGCTCTTGCCCAAAGACTTGACGGAGACGAAACAATTGACGCACCGTGGCCGTCGCCCAGGCGTGCGGCGTGCGACAATGTGCCCCAATACAACTGCACTCGGAAAGGCCCGCCATGACTGCACGCCTCATCGTTATGGATATCGACTCCACGCTCATCAACCAGGAAGTTATCGACCTGTTGGGCGAGGAGGCCGGCGTAGGCGAGCAAGTGGCGCAGATCACTGAGCGCGCCATGCGCGGCGAGCTCGACTTTAAGCAGGCGCTCGAGGAACGTGTAGGGCTGCTTGCCGGCCTGGACGAGAGCGTGTTCGAGCGCACCTTTGAGCGCGTGACGTTTACCCCCGGCGCGCTGGAGCTTGTGCGCTCGGCGCACAGCAAGGGCTGGAAGGTCGGCGTGGTAAGCGGCGGCTTTCACGAGGTCGCCGACAAGATCGTGGCTGCCGCGGGTATCGACTTTTGTCTGGCCAATCGTCTGGAGGTCGTGGACGGCAAGCTCACCGGTAAGTTAGCTGCCGACATTGTGACCAAGGAGTCCAAGCTCATCCAGCTGCTGGATTGGGCGGTTGGGTGCGGCGTCGACATAGCCCATACCGTCGCGATCGGCGACGGCGCCAACGACATCCCCATGATTCAGGCCGCGGGCACGGGCATCGCGTTTTGCGCCAAGCCCAAGACGCGCGAAGCCGCCCCATTTGCCATCGACGAGCGCAACCTGATGCTCGCCATGGACATCATCCTGCGTGACTAGCAAGTTCGACTAACAATTGAATCAGTCTGTCCTATAGTTTCCGAACAATTTTGTCTTAGTGTTCGGAAACATACCCTTTGAGTGCTAGACTTTGCGCCGTCGAAGGGAACATATATGGATAAGCGAGATCTTGAGCAGCTGCTGAGTAATGTTGCCGGCGGATCAGTCAGCCCTGCCGACGCCCTTACGCGCATCCAGACGGCTCCGACCGCCGATCTGGGCTTTGCACAGCTCGATCTTTCGCGCGGAGTGCGCCAGGGAGCCGGCGAGGTTGTCTACGGCGCCGGTAAAACCGCCGAGCAAATTGCCGCCATTATCGAGGCGCTGCGCGATGCCGGCCAGGAGCGCATCCTGGTCACGCGCTTGGATGCCGAAAAAGCAGCCCGTACCTCGGAGCTCCTCGACAACGGCATCGACCTGGGATATGTCCCGGACGCACAGCTCGCCCTCGTGGGCGGCAAGCCCTCCCCTACCGGCAACGGACGCATCGTCGTCGCCTGCGCCGGCACGAGCGACCTACCCGTCGCCGAGGAAGCCGCGTTGACGGCCGAGTTCTATGGCAACGAGGTCGACCGCCTCTACGACGTAGGTGTCGCCGGCCTGCACCGCCTGCTCGCGCATGCCGAGGAACTTGCTCAGGCGCAGGTGGTCATCGCCATCGCCGGCATGGAGGGCGCGTTGGCGAGCGTTATCGGCGGCCTGGTGAGCTGTCCGGTCATCGCCGTTCCCACCAGCGTGGGCTACGGCGCAAGTTTTGGTGGCGTAGCCGCACTGCTCGCCATGCTCAACTCCTGCGCCAGCGGCGTTTCGGTCGTCAATATCGACAATGGCTTTGGTGCCGCCTACCAGGCAAGTCTTATCAATCATCTGAGCGCTGGCACACCCCGTGCCCGATAAGGAGCATTCCATGTCCAACCATCAGCACACGCTTATCATCGACGGCACCTCGGGCATCAGCGGCGACATGACTGTCGCGGCCCTGCTCGACCTGGGCGCCAGCGAGGAGCACCTGCGCGAACAGCTCGCTACGCTGCCGGTCGACGGCTTTACGATCGCCGTCACGCGTGCAAACAAGCATGGCATCGACGCCTGTGATTTTGACGTCCAGCTTGCAGAGGAGCTCGAGAACCACGACCACGATATGGCCTGGCTCTACGGCAACGAAGCAGCTGCCGAGCACACGCACGAGCATGAGCACCACCATCATGAGCACGACGAGCACAGTCACTGTCACGAACATGATCATGAGGCCCACGGCCATGACCACGAGGGCCATCATCACGCCCACCGCCATCACCACCGTTCTTTGGCGGACGTCACCGCTATCATCGACGGCTCGCAGCTAAGCGATGGCGCCAAGCGTCGTGCGCTCGCCATCTTTACCGCGCTCGCCGCCGCCGAGGCCAAGGCCCACGGCAAAACGCCCGAGACCGTCATGTTCCACGAGGTGGGCGCCATCGACTCCATCGTTGACGTCTGCTCGGTCGCCATCTGCCTCGACGACCTGGGCATCGAGGAGATTGTCGTCGAGTCGCTCTCCGAGGGCCACGGAACCATTCGCTGCGCCCACGGTCTTATGCCCATCCCGGTGCCCGCCGTCGTCAACCTATGCCAAGCAGGCAATATCGCCCTCGCGCCCGCACCGGTCGCCGGCGAGCTCGTGACGCCCACGGGCGCCGCCATCGTCGCCGCACTGCGCACGTCCGAGCACCTGCCGGCCCGCTACCGCATCAAAGCCGTCGGCTACGGCGCCGGCAAACGCCCCTACGAGGGTTGCTCCGGTACGCTCCGCTGCCTGCTTGTTCACGCGGACGCATAGCCATGGACGCCCGCAAGACAAAAAGCCGCGCCGCCATCGTCGCGGCGTTCTCCGAACTCCTACGCGAAGATGACTACGGCAAGATCACCGTCGGCGACATCATCGTGCGCGCTCACGTAGGCCGCGCGACATTCTACGGCCTCTTTAAGAGCAAAGACGACCTACTGTCCGAGCTCGTGAGCGACATCTGCACCCACGCCCTCGACGACGATGGTACGCCGCTCGACGACCCACTCGTGCAAGTCGAGCATATCCTCAACAACCTCTGGGATCGTCGTCAGGGCGTACGCGCCCTCGTAGCCGGCGCCGGCTCACGCGTCTTCGCCGACTGTCTCCGCAAGACCATCATGTCGCGCGCGGCCGAAACCGTCCCTACCGACCCAAACGGCCCCGCCGCCACCATGGACCGAAGCTTCCTACTACACCACATAGCCTCAAGCTTCGTAGGAATGGTCCAATGGTGGGCCTGGCACAACTTTCAAGCAGATAAGGCCGACGTCGCCAAAGACTACCTCTCGGCCATAAAGCCCCTCTTTAGCTAAGTAAGAAGCTCATCCCAAAGCATCGCCCCAACCCAGGGCACCACGCATCCCAAAGTGTCACTCGCACTTCAACGCCTCCAACAGCAACAAGCCCCTCCCATCCAAATTCAGATATATACGTTGGGTTGCTTGCACGAACGAACCAAGATTCCCGCAGGTCACGGCACAAGTTAACTTTCCGCCGCATTCCGCAGGACGCAAGAAGCCCCCGCCGCACGAAGTGCGCAGCGGGGGCTTCTTGCATGTCCGAGGACGCGGCGGAAAGTTAACTTGTGCCGTGACCGGACGTTATATCAATTGCTCGGACTAGAACATGCCCAAGAAACCATGCACAAACAGCGCGGCCAGAGCGGCACCGACAAACGGAGCGATGCCAGGAACAAGCAGGCCGTACTTCCAGTTGTTGTCGGCCTTGTTCTTGATCGGCAGCACCTGATAGGCCATGCGAGGACCAAGGTCACGAGCCTGGTTCATGGCGAAGCCGGTGATACCGCCCATGCCCATACCAACAGCCCAAACGATCAGACCGACGCAGATGGCGAGCATCAAAACATTCTCGCCGGCGCGGCTAGCGGCAGCAAGGATGGCGCTGATGAACACAAAGGTGCAGATAGCCTCGCAGAAGAAGTTACGGGCATAGTTGGTGCCCTCGGTGGTGGGGTTGGTCGAGAAGATATTGCGCTGTGCAATGGGGTCGACGGCACCCTCGGAGGCCTTAAACTCATCGGCATACATAAACCAAGCGATCACGGCACCCACAAAGCCGCCGAGCATATCAGCGAGCATAAAGGGGATGCAGCTGCCCCACGGCACCAAACCGACGATGCACTGGGCAAGCACCATGGCAGGGTTCATGCATACGGCGCCGCCAAAGACAAACAGGCAGACCGAGATGCCAAAAGACCAGGTGGTGATGGCAAACATATGGCCGGAACCCTGATACTTGGTGCCCTTGAGCACGGTATCGCAGTGTACGCCCACGCCAAAGACGATCATGAGGGCCGTTGCGCCGAATTCGCAAATGAGTTTGGTAAGCATAAAACCTTATCTTTCTTGTCAGTTACAAACGATTCGTTTGGGCCGCACACTAGTGCTGCGCGACGACAACACCCAGGCCATCGGGGATAACGGCAACCTTGGCATCGGCACCCTTCATCTCAAAGGCGAGCTTGAGCGCCTCCTCGATCGTGTTGACCGGCGTCATGTGCATATCCTTGAGCATCTGGTGATCGCACAGGTCGGTGACCATGATCACAGGGTGATGCGCCAGGATGCGGGCAAAAATCTGGCTCGTCCACTGGTCGGGCAGGGTCTCATCCTTAGGACGATCGATGCAGGCGCGCTCAAACTCTGCCGGATCATTGTCGGCGATGTTGTGATAGAAGCCCTCGCCACCGTGACCGTCGGCACAACCGGCGACATCGATAATCACGCCGCCCTCGGGAAGTGTGGCCTCGGCAGCGCACATGCCCTTCACGGCCTGATAGATATTCTGATCGAGCGGATAGCCACCGTTGGTGGTAACGGCAATCTCGCACTCGACGGGCTCAACGCCGGCAAGGCTCTTCACGAACTCGCAGCCGGCCTCGTGCGCCTTGTGGATGTCACCGGCAAAGGAGCCGATGACCTCGTGCTTGCCGTTGAGCACCACGTTGAGCACAAAGGCGAGGTGAGCCATCTCGGCAGCGGCAAACATGTCCTCGCTCACGTGGTTGTGGCACAGGTTGCCGGCACGCGAATGGGAGTCGTTTACAAACTGACCGTTGTGGTTGTACATGATGGTCTTATAGCTGGCGATGCCGGGCAGCACGGACTTGCGGCTACCAGAGAAACCGGCAAAGAAGTGCGGCTCGATAAAGCCCTCGGCGAGCAGCAGATCGCAATCGGCGGCAACCTTGTTGATGATGCACTCGCCACCAGAAGGCAGGGTGCCGATCTTTTTCATCATGCTGTCATCAGTCGCGACGTGCATGACGATCTCCTCGTTGGCAACGATCTCCTCGCCATACTTGTTGACGAGCTCCTCGTGCGTCGACGGACGATGCATACCCGTCGCAACCAAAATACGCACACGAGCCTCGGGCGCGGCAGTATGGATGTGATGCAGCAGAATAGGCATGGTAACGCGCGAGGGAACGGGACGCGTATGGTCGGAGCTGATGATGACGATATCCTTCTTGCCAGCACAAAGCTCCTCGAGCGAAGGCGAGCCATAAGGGTTGGCAAGCGACTCCTCTACCAGCTCTTCCTGAGATTTTGTAGTCTTAAACTCGTTTTGATGACCCTCCATCACACCCGCGAAGTTCTTATCCTCGAGCTCCAGATGCAACGTCTTGTGGTCAAACGGCAGTTCACATTCAAACAATGACGAGCGCCCTCTTCCTTTCAACTGACACACTAGATAAACCGTTGGAAGGATACGCCGCTCACCGAAAAACACCACCGTCCACCGACTCATTAACACAACGTTCATATTTGACCCACAACAAAACGGCCGCGATCCCAAAGGGGACCGCGGCCGCCTGTCAAAGACACTATAGACAGGATGATTTACGCAGCGCCGAGGCAAACATCTAGCCCGAGACGTACGCACGTAAGCCATTTTGCATAAATGCGTTAATTAATTGCATAAACTGGCGCATGGATTTCTAGCCGTAACAGGGTGGTACCCTCCGGAGCGTGCATTTTTGCGAGTATTCAGCATCGCGGAATAAGATTTTGGTGTCAAAAGTCTTTCAAAAGTTAGATAGTCCTCATGACTCGTCCCATCTGGATAGCATGCGGCGAGAAACCAGCCATATATGAACATCGCCAAAGCCCAATTGTCGTGCAAAAGCATCAACAGGGGCCGCGAACGTCACCCATAGCCTTATGCACCAATCTTTGGCTGCTGAAAACTCCGTTTTTTGCACGTCGCCCCAAGCACCACCCTCACCCAGCGGCTGATCCGCCGAAGACCAGACATCGCAGGCCCGCCATTAGTTTACTTTTAGGCACACTCCGCAGGACGCAAGAAGCCCTCGCCACACTCCACATTAAGCGCGAAGCGCGCCATTCTTCTCCTCAGCTTTAATCCCCGAAGACCGAGGACGAAGGGACCCGATGGGTTTCCCTCTGAATGCATTCCACAGCACGAAGCCCCCTTATCCGCAGCTCCGAAGGAGCAGGATAAGGGGGCTTCAAGTGCGAGGACGCATTCAGAGGGAAACCCATCGGGTCCCGGTGAGAGCCACAGGGCTATCGATTACCCCGTGTTTTGCAAACCTGCCGAGACGCCGGTCACAGTCGAAAGAATCAGGCTCATGTACTCGGCCTTCTTCTCTTCGGCCATCTCGTCCTGGTTCATACGCACCTCACGAAGGGCGCGGACCTGGGCGATAGACAGTGCGTCGACATAGGGGTTACGCACGCGAACGGCGCAGCCGAGCACGCGACGACGCTGCAGCGGCCACTCGTCACCGACGATGGCAAGGACCCACTTACGCGTGAGCTGCATCTCGGTGAAGACCTTCTCGGACAGATCCTGGCGATCGCCCAGGTGTAGATACATCTTGGCAATGCGCTGATCGGTCTTAGCAATCGACATCTCGATGTTGTCAATAAACGTGCGGAAGAACGGCCACTCCTGGTAGGCAGCCTTGAGCTGGTCAAGGTCACCAAGCTGCTCGCAGGCGGTGCCCAGGCCGTACCAAGCGGCCAGGTTAATGCGTGCCTGGCTCCAGCTGAAGATCCACGGAATGGTACGCAGGTCATCGAGCGACTTGGCACCCAAGCCGCGCTTGGCGGGACGTGAGCCGATCGGCAGCAGACCGACCTCGGTCAGCGGCGTCACGGTCGAGAACCACGGTGTAAAGTCCTCGGTGTTCAGCAGGTCCAGATAGCGCTCGTGGCTTGCAGCGTTGAGCTTCTCGGCCATATCCCAGAACTTCTGTGTGGTCTCGGTGTTGGTCTTCTCGACGCTCGGAGCCGACTGTAAAAGCGTTGCGGCGGCAACGGACTCAACATGGCGCTGAGCCAGCGTGCGGTTGCCGTAACGGGCAAAGATGACCTCGCCCTGCTCGGTGAGCTTAAAGAAGCAGTTGACCGAACCCTTGGGCTGCGCCAGCACGGCCTTGTTGGCCGGGCCGCCGCCACGGCCCACGGCACCGCCGCGACCGTGCATGAGCACCAGGTCGATGTCGTTCTTCTCTGCCCACTTGGCGATGCGCTCCTGCGCGGAGTGCAGCGCGAGCATGGCCGTGGTAGGACCGGCGTCCTTGGAGGAATCGGAGTAGCCCAGCATAACCTCCATGCGGCGGTTGGTCTGGGCAAGGCGCTTCTGCACCACGGGCAGCGTGAGCATCTGGTCGAGCACGTCGACGCAGCCCTCGAGGTCCTCGAGCTGCTCGAACAGCGGGATCACGTCGAGCTCGGGAACATCCTCCTCGTGTGCAAAGGACAGGTGAGCAAGCTCAAAGACGTCGGCCACATGCTGGGCGCTCTTGGTAAACGAGATGATGTAGCGGTGCGCCATCTTCTTGCCGTAGCGTTTTTGGATGGAGCCGATAGCGCGGAAGGTATCGATGACCTCGCGCGTCATGGGCTGAAGATCGCCATGGATACCGTTCTCGTGGATATCCTTGAGGGCGCGGGCGTGCACCACGGAGTGCTGACGGAACTCCATCTCGACCATATGGAAGCCGAAGGACTCGACCTGCCAGATGATGGTCTGCACCGGACCGTAGGCAGCACGGACGGCACCGCAGGCAGCCAGCGAGCGCTGGACGACGCGCAAGTCCTCCAGGAACTCATCGGCGCTGTGGTACATGGTGTCGGTGATGCGGCGCACGGTGGCGTTCAGACGGTCGGCCATGACGAGCATGACGGCGCGATGCGGCTCGTGCTCGGAGATCAGCTCGGCGCGGGCCGTGTACCGAGGGCTCATCTCGACCTGATGGTTCCACAGGTTAATGAGCTCGGCAGAAGGTTTGCTGTAGGTGGCCTCGAGCGTGAGGTTGCGGCCGATGCGGCGGCACTTGTCCTCGAGCTTGAGCACCATGTGCGTAAAGTACTTGGCGGCGACCTCACGGCTCACCTTGGCGGTGACGTTGGGGTTACCGTCGCGGTCGGAACCGATCCAGCTGCCGGGATGGAAGAACGCCGGGCACAGCGGCGGCACAGTACCGGCCTTGTCGCCCAGCACCCAATCGTCAAAGCGACGATAGATGACGGGGATAACGTCGAACAGCGTGTTATCGAAGATGTCGATGATGGTATCGGCTTCCTCGACCGGCGTGGGCTTCTTGAGCGCGATGGGGCTCGTACGCACCAGGGCGTCGATCTCCTGCAGCATATGGCGCTCGTTCTCCACCAGGTCGGAGCCGCCCAGACGCGGACGCTCCTCCAGCAGGTTGGAGATACGGCGAATCTTGCCCTCGACGGCCTTACGACGGGCCTCGGTGGGATGTGCGGTAAAGACAGGGTGGAACTCAAGCTTGCCGAGCAGCTCGTTGGCACCCTCGACACCCAGCTCATTCACCAGCTGGTGATAGGCAACGGTAAGCTCGTTGGCGGGATCGACCTCGGTATCGGTCGATGCGCCGGCCTCGCGCTCGCGCAGCTGCGCCACACGGTAGTTCTCCTCCGACAGGTTTGCCAAGTGGAAGAAGCTCGTAAAGGCGCGAACGATGACCTGCTGCTTATCGAGCGGCAGGCTGTCAATCAGATCGACGACTTCGCGAAACGCCACGGCGGTGGGCTCGTCGGCAGTGGGCACGCCCTGCTCGTCAACGGACTCGTCGGCAGCGCGGCTACCGGGGTTGCCAGCATTGGCCACAATCTCGGCTGTCAAAATCTTGTCGAACAGGTCCGCGATCTCGGGATCATACTCGCTAAGCACACGACGTTCCAGGCGCAGGAACAGCGCCAGATTATCGCGCAGCTCCTCGGGGATCTCGATCTCGGCGAGACGCTCCCTGGACTCGGCATTCGAGCCGATTCGGTTAACGAGGCGGTTGACCACGGCAGCGACGCGCGCCGCGGCTTCGGGTACAGACTGGTTGCTTAGGTTCTCAGCCACGTTTCCTCCCATTCCTCCTTCTATGCACGTAACATGCGGTATTCATTATAGGCGCTTGAGAAATACTTTCGACACTGATTGCGCTTTACCACACAAAAGTATTTTCTGCATTGCAAGGGTTTTTGCCCCAAATGGTCGTATTTCTCGGTGGACGGCATATGCAAACGAGGGCATTCCGCATAAAAGCGAAACACCCCCGTAACAATCGCTCGCAACGAGCTGAGCGTTTTAGTGAATCCACAGCTCAAAAATCATGCGCTACAGGCGCTCGCGAACCGCCTCGACCACGTTGGCCAGATCGACGAGAACCTCGTCATGGCTCTCCATGTCGCGCACTTTGACCTTGCCGGCGGCAAGCTCGTCGCCACCCAGGACCAAAATGAGCTTGGCGCCCACCTTGTCGGCCTGCTTAAACTGGGCCTTGAGCGAACGGCCCTGATAGTCGGCCTCGGTCACAATCCCTGCGGCGCGAAGCTGCTGCGTAATGGTAAAGACGTTCTGACGCAGCTCCTTGCCGGCGTTAGCAACGTAGACGCACGGGACCTCCTCGGCACCCAGATCGCTGCCAAAGGCCTGCAGGGCCAGCAGGGCGCGCTCAAAACCGACAGCGAAGCCGACGCCCGCCGTAGGCTTGCCACCCTCGAGCTCGACCAAGCCGTCATAACGACCGCCGCCACCGATGGAGCCGACACCGGCGCCGGGAGCCTCGACCTCAAAGACAGTACGGGTGTAGTAGTCCAGGCCACGCACCAAGGTGGGATCCTCGACATATTCGATACCCGCCGCATCCAAATAGCGCTTGACCTGCTCGTAGTGCTCGCGACACTCGTCGCACAGGTTGTCGCCCATCAGCGGGGCCTCGGCCATGATCTCGCGGCAGTGGTCGTTCTTGCAGTCGAAGGCGCGCAGCGGGTTGAGCTCGGCGCGTTCGCGGCACTCGTCGCACATCTCGTCGGCGTGATCGAGAATGAACTGCTTGACCTGCTCGCGATAGGCCGGACGGCATTGGGCATCGCCCATTGAGTTAATGAGTAGACGAAGCTTGGAAAGATCGAAGCCCAGGCGCTTGTAAAACTCCATGAGCATAATGATGCACTCGGCGTCTGCCGCCGGATCGGGAGCGCCGAGCCACTCGATGCCTACCTGGTGGAACTGACGCAGGCGACCCTTCTGGGGACGCTCGCCGCGGAACATAGCCTCGGCGTAGTAAGCCTTAAACGGCGTGGAGCCCTGGGGCACCAGGTTGTTCTCCACAACGGCGCGCACCACACCAGCCGTGCCCTCGGGGCGAAGCGCCAGGCGCTGCTTGGGCTTGAGCTTGGTATCGGTACCCTCGGTAAAGACGCGCTCAAGGTTGGCGCCGCTAAACACGCGGAACATCTCCTTGCGAACGACGTCGGTCGACTGGCCGATACCGTGGACAAACACGTCCACTTGCTCGATCGCGGGCGTCTCGATGGGCTTAAAGCCAAACGGCTCGAATACGCCGGCCGCAATCTGCTGCATCTTTTGCCAAGCGCGCATCTCGGCGCCGATAAGGTCGCGGGTTCCCTCCGCCTTCTGTGCCTGCATGGGCAAACACCTTTCTTTTGTATCGCGTCATAGGTAGTGGTCATTATACGGCACAAAAACAAAACGCGGCAGCGCGTCTGACCGAACGAGGGTATGGGGGCTCGTTCGGCCAGACGCGCCGCCGCGACAGCCGATCCGCTTTCCTCCGACCCCTTCGGGTCACATGATCTGTTAGGGACGGAGGAAAACGGATCATTCGTAGGCCCGTGGCCGCCTTGGAAACCGAATGATGGTACGAGCATCCATTCGGCTTCCAGGGCGACCACGGACAGAACGGGGCGAACAGAAAAGAGCGACGGACGTCTACTCCCCCGCCACGCTCGCGCGCAGCTTGGCAGCGATGGGCTCGGACGCCAACAGGAACACAAGCATAACCACGGAGCACATCAGGCCCACGATCCAGGTGCTCGCAAAGGAGCCCGTAGCGTCGAACAGCACACCCGAGACGATGGCGCCCATGGTACCGCCGACCATCTCGAGCGAGGTAATAGTGCCCGTGACCTTACCCAGGTCGGCCATGCCAAACTGCTTAGACGCAGCGATCGTGGGCGTAATGGTGCCCATGCACGTTCCGATACCAAAGCTCACGGCAGCCACGATGGGGCCGAGGTCGGTTGCGGGGAAGCACAAGGCGACGCAGGCGACGATGCACGCAACGGACCCCAACACATTGCCAAAACGCAGGCCAAATCGATCATAGATGGCGCCAAGGGAGATCTTAGCGATAACGACGGTAACCATGTAGGCCGAAAGCACGGTACCTGCCCACATGGGGTCGTGGCCGCCCGTGACGATCTTGGCGCCGTTGACGGTAACGCTCGTCATGTTGGTGACCTGGTTGGGCAAGACAGCGCCGTTAACGAGCCCCATAAAGAGGAAGGCGACGACAAGCAGCCAAAACGCCGGGCTCTTCTTGATGCGAGACCAGCCAACGTTAACCTCGGGCGCCGTGTGCTCGTCCTTGTCGCCGGCCGTCGAGACGGACGGATCGCCCGGGTTCTCGCCGAGCGGCTTAAGGCCGATCTCGGAAGGCTTGGTGCGGAAGGAATACGCCGTAATGGGCAGCGCCGCCACAATGCAGACGGCAGCAAGCACCAAGAAGGCAGAACGCCAGCCAACGCTCACGATAAGCGAGCTCACGATGGGAGACAGAATAGCGCCGCCAAAGCCCGAGCCCGAAAGTGCGATGGAAATGGCAAGGCCTCGCTTGGCCGTAAACCAGTTAGCAGTGACGAGACTAATGAGCAGGCGGGTCGAGGCAACGGCAAAGCAGCCCGAGACGGCAAAGAGCACGTAGACCTGCCACAGCTCACCGACAAAGCTCATGCCGGCGAGAACGGCAGAGGTGGCGACAACAGTGAGGGAACCCAAAACGCGACCGCTCACTTTATCGGCCGCATGACCGATCACAAGTGAGCCGATAACGCTCACCACGGTGGAGATGGCGTTGGAGATGTTGTACTGCGCAAGAGAAATGCCCAAGTCGCTGACGATGAGCGGCTGGAACAGGCTCATGCAGTTAACGAAAATCGTGTAGCACGTGGCCATGATGACAAAGCCGGAGGCCACGACGAGCCAACCGGGGAAGAACTTACGCTGCTGGGGCATACTGCTCCTTATTTAACAAACGAATAGCCGGCGCCGGGCGCCGGTAGTGCCCAAGATTGCCTTGAAAGACAAGGGCATAGGCCTTACGGCCATGCCCGCAGGCTTGAAAGGCAAGGTTGGGTGCTACCGGTGGTCGGCGATATAGCCCAAAGCGACGGCGGTATAAGCCGCAGCACCGAGGGGAAGCTCGGCATCGTTAAAACGTGCCTTGGGATGGTGCTGGGCAAAGTGTTCGTCTGTGTCGGTTACGGCCGCGCCCACGGTAAAGTACGCACTTGGGATCTCGCTCGAGATAAGCGCGAAGTCTTCACTCGCCATGGCATGGAAAAGCGGCAAGAAAGCCGCCTTGGGCAGCGCTGCGCCCACGTAGCCAAGCGACGCCTGAGTCATATCGCTGTCGAGTACAAGCGGCGGAACATCCGAAAGCGTCTCGATGGTCGCCGGCGTACGATATGTTGCAGCAACGCCGTTAACGACCTCGGCGATGCGGGTCTTGAGGTGCTCCATGAGCTCGACGTCAAAGCCGCGCAGCGTGCCTTCGAGCACGCAGGTATCTGGGATGACGTTGGCCGCTTGGCCACCGGCAAACTTACCCACGGTCAGTGCGACCTCCTTGGCCGCCGGCACTTCGCGAGCGATAAGCTCCTGGAGCGCCAGATGCACATGCACGCCGGCCGTGATGGGGTCGATGCAAATCTCGGGGCTCGAGCCATGGCCGCCCTTGCCCTGAAGCGTGATACGAAAACCGTACACGCCCGAGAGCGCCGGGCTGCCGTAGAGCACCAGGCCGAGCGGCGACTGGCTATTGACATGCATGGCAAAGGCGACCTGAGGACGCGGGTTCTGCAGCAGACCGTCGGCGATGGCGGCGCGGGCACCCTCAAAGGTTTCCTCGCCCGGCTGGAACAGCAACTTGACCGTAGCGTTGGCATCAACAAGCTCTGCCTCGCGCGCTTTGAGCATACGAGCCGCACCAAGCAGCGCCGTCGCGTGCATATCGTGACCGCAAGCGTGCATGCAGCCGTTGGTGGATGCAAAGGACTCGCCGGATTCCTCGGCAACGGGCAGGGCGTCCATGTCGCCACGCAGCATGATGACCGTACCGGCCTGCTCATTCGTGCAGATGCCATTGCCTTGGGCCGCGGCGGCACCGGCGCCGACAAGGCCCACAACGCAGGAACCATCGACGAGCGTAGCAAATGGGATGTCCATCTCGGTCAGGCGCGCTTGGATATACGTAGAGGTCTGCGGGAGGCTATTACCCAGCTCGGGCATCTGATGTAAATCGTGTCGCCACGCAGCGAGCTCGTCTGCAAAAGCCTGAGCTTCTGCAACAAGACCGTCACCGATAGCGGTCTGCGCCGCCGCGGTGGCCTTGGGCGCTGATTGCGGTTGAAGATCGGACAGTGCTGGTGCCATAGATGCCCTCCAGTAACGTTTTTGCAGCAAGCACTTTGATAGCGTAAAGTGCAAGGTACTACTTTAAGGGCGACGCATAAAAAATGCCGCCCCGGGAGGCGGCGCAACAAATTGTTTACAATTGCGGACGCGGCTTTCGACGCAAAAAATCGAAATGCGTCTCGCTCAAGATAATCGAAAGAAAGATGAGCGCGAAGCCGGCGAGCAGGCGCGAGGTGAGCGCCTCCCCCATCAGCAGCACCGAGAACAGCACACCCGAAGGCGACTCCATCGAAAGGAGCAGCGAGCCCGTTGAGGCCGGGACATGCGCCAGGCCGACGTTTTGGATGAGCAGAGCCACACACGTACAGCCCACCGATAGAAACGCCATCACACCGATAAAGCTCGGCGTCCACACGGACAGCGGCGCTTGGGTCTCGAATAACAGCGACGAGATCAGGCTCAGCACGCCGTTGCCCACAAACATCCAAAACGTGATGACGTTGATGTCCATCTTGCGGCCATACTTGGCGGTCACCGCCATCTGGATGGCAAAGAAGACCGCACCGCCCAGTGTGATGACATCGCCGACATTGAACTCGACGCTATCGAGCGCCACCAGACCAATGCCCGCCAGGCACAGCAACGCGGCGCCCAAGTTGTAACGAGTAAGCTTTTCGCCGCTTAGGACGTAGCTCGCAAACGGCACGAAGATGCAATAGGTACCCGTCAAAAATGCACTCTTGCCCGCCGTGGTCTGTGCCAGGCCAATCGTCTGCAAACCGTACGCGCCCCACATAAGTGCGCCCATACCAAGTCCGACGATAAGGTTGCGGGCATTAAAGTGCGCGATGATGCGTTTGTGGAAGATGGCGAACATAACCAGCGAAGCCGGAAGAAAACGAATATAGAGCAGTTCGAACACCGGAATGGTGTCGAGCGCATCTTTCATGGTGGTAAAGGAATAGCCCCAGATGACCGCCACCGATAGCAGCAAGACCTTCCAGAAGAACGGGGAACGCGCGCCGGCGCCGCGGGAGGTGCCGCCGGCGCCCAGGTCCTCCCGTGCGACAGGGCTATCGGGCATGTTTTCGATTTCGTTGGCAGCGTATTGGGCCATGGAACATCCTCACACTCAATCTGGGCGTGGTGTCCGCACGCGTATGGCTGCGTGCCGCCTCATGGTCAAATAAAAACGGGGCGCACCGGACCCCCGGCACGCCCCGCTACTGTAGCAACAACCGGCGTTGCATCGCAATCCAGCATAATAAAGTGTAAAACTGGAAGGCCTCGATGTTCTGACAGCGTTTACGTGTCTGAACTAAATCAATTTGGTTGACTCCAGTTTTTCGATGATCCAGTCGTTGGCTTTGATGACCGGACGGCGGAAGACGACGCCCAGGGCCAGCGACGGAATCAGATAGCTCGCCAGAATGCCCAGCTCAACCCAGTACTCCATATGGTAGGCGCCAGCCATGGCGGCATGCATGGCGTTAATGCCATGGGTAAACGGCAGGAACGGATAGATCGCCTGGAACACAGGGCCGGTCATCTCGATGGGGAACGTACCGCCCGAACCGCCGACCTGCATGACCAGCAGCACAACGGCGAGCGCCTTGCCGATATCGCCAAACGACACCGTAAGCGTGTAGACGATATTGGAGAACACGAGACTCGCGACCCAGCCCGCCAGCACAAACTGCAGCGGGTTGTCGCACTGGATGCCAAAGAACAGGATGTCGCCCGCGCACACGAGCGTTGCCTGCAGCAGAGCCAAACCGCCAAAGAACAAGTAGCGGCCCAGGTAGATCTCGTGCAGGCGCACGGGGATGAGCTCGTTGATAAGCTCATCGTCAACCGAGACCTTCATCATGGCCGCCAGCACGATCGAGCCGACCCAGAGCGACAGAATCGTGTAGAACGGCGCCATGGCCGAGCCGTAGTTGCGGATCGGATAGACCGGCTTGCGATCGAGCGCGACGGGGCCGGAAAGCGACACGGCCAGACCCTCGGGATCGTTGCCAATCATCGTCTTGATCGTGGCGAGGTCATCCGACATCAAGGCGCCGTCGAGCTCGTCCTTAAACGCACTGATCTTGTCCGACGCCTCGCCCAGCTGATCAGAAGCCTTGTTGACCAGCTTTGCAGCCTTGGAGAGGCCCTTTGCCAGCGAACCGGATGCGTCGGTCAGGCCGCCTACGGCGCTATCCAGGTCGCCCGAGATGCCATCAAGCGAGTCCAGAATGCCCGAAACCGTCTTCTTGAGCTCCTTGGCCTTAACCGAGAACGTGGAATCGTAATCGGATTTGGCACCCGCGATGCCGGCCTTGGCATCAGCGATGGCCTGATCGACCTCGGCACGCGAGTTGTTGACCTCGGCCATGCTATCGGAGAGAGACTTCGCGGTAGCCGCCAGATCCTTGGCATTGTTGCGGTACTCAACGGCGATTCTGCCCAGCGACGTCGCGGCGGACTTGAGGCCGTCCTTCAAATTCTCATCGCTCACCTGGTCGGCAAGGCTGCGGAGCTGATCGGCCATCGCATCGATATCCTTGGCGCGCGCATTGAGGGCCGCAGCGGCATCGTTGAGTTGGGACACCGTAAGGTCGACATGCTGGTTTGCGGTGTCGAACGCCTTCGCGAGCTCGGCAGACACATTGTCGAACGAACCAGCACTTCCATCGATTGCGGCATCGATGGCATCGTTTGCCGCCTTAAGCGCTTCTTTGGAATCATCGATGCCGCTTTTGGCATGTTCCATGAGCTGCTTTGTCGACTCATCGACGGCACCGGTCTGCTTGAGCATGCCGCTCGCCGACGTCAGCGAATCGGACGTGGAGCTCAAAATGCCCGCCAGCGACGAAGCATTTGCCTGAACGTCTCGCAGGTCCTCAATCGAATCGCCGAGCGTCGAGGACAGGTTGGCGATAAAGTTGCTGACCTGGTCGGTGCTCATGTAATCGAGCAGGCTGGACACCGTCTTAAGACCGATGCTCGTAATGGTCTCGGTAAAAGTTTCGTTAACCTGGCTCTGGACGGCGCTCGAACCCTTCTCGGTCACGATCTGCGCAATGGCGTTGGCCTTCTGATTCTCGTAGAACTCGATATCGGCATGCTTCACGTCGGTCGAGAAAAGCGTCATCATGTCAGCGCTAAACGTTTTGGGGATAACGACGGCAGCATAGTACGCGCCCGACTTAACGCCCTCGATAGCCTTTTCGCGATTGTTGAGCACAACCCAATCGAAGCTCTCGTTGCCGCGTAGGGTGGCGGTCACGTTTTCGCCCACGTTAACCTCGACGGGGATCAAATCGCTCTCGTAACCCTCATCGGTGTTGACCACGGCGATCTTAAGATTGCCGGTGTTGCCGTACGGATCCCAGCTGCCGGCGATGTTAAACCACGCGTACAGACACGGTACGATAATGAGGCCCATCACGACAACCAAGCCGATCACGGAGCGAGACACGTTTTGGACATCGCGCTTAAACAGATGCAGGATGTTCTTCATTTATGCCTCACCTCCTTTGGAGTGCTTGCCAAGCGCGGTGGTATCTCCATCATTTGTGGCTGTGCTGTCGCTGCCCTGAGATTTATGGTGCGAGCCGATATGCGGCAAGCGGCCCGTGGACTGATCGCCGCCCTTGGCACCACGCTCGCTGGCGTTGAGGCCAAACATGTGGCGGGCGGCAGGAATGGCGGCCGTGTGTTCGCGCATCTCGCGACGCAGGTCCTCATCCGAAAGCGCCGAGATGCGCATCTGGGTATTGAGGCTCGCTCGGATATATTCGATATTGATAAGCCAGCCGCAGATGGCAATAACCGAGATGATCCAAATGACAAGCAGGATGATCTTGCCGTTATTGTCGATATCGAGAACCGTCGACAGGACAAAGAGCAGGACCTGAACGCCCACCACGGCGGCAAAACCGCCCTTGATGTAGTACGGGTAGCGATGTTCAAAGGCGACCGCATGATCGAGCAGTTCGCGACGGTACGAATCGGAATCGAGCATGACGCGCATGGCCGTGCGCAGCGAGTAGCGCTGGCGCGGCAGGTCGTTGGACTCGCAAAT
Source organism: uncultured Collinsella sp. (assembly GCA_902493895.1). GTDB lineage: Bacteria > Actinomycetota > Coriobacteriia > Coriobacteriales > Coriobacteriaceae > Collinsella. The sequence continues at coordinate 72,621 of CABUQW010000004.1, forward strand.
CATCATACCGGTCGTGGAGAGCTGTTTATCAAAGAGCAGGTTAAGGTTGAGCAGCAGCGGACGCAGCTGCAGGCCGATAAAGAGCGCCACGATCAAGAACACGCCCAGAATGCACAGGTTAAACAGGTAGTTGAACGAATACATGCCGCCGACCGTCTCGCGCAGCAGATTGATGCCGTAGGTAAAGGGCAGCAGCGGGTGCAGCCACTGGAAGAAGCCGGGCATCATCTCGATGGGGTACATGCCCGACGAACCCGGGATCTGCACGATGACGAGAATGACGCCGATAGCCTTGCCGATATGCTTAAACGTGGTGGACAGCGCATAGATGATATTGACGTAGGTGAACGAAATGGCGATGCCGCCCAGCACGAACAGCAGCGGGCTGACGCACTGCACGCCAATCACCAGATCGCCTACCGTAACGATGATGGCCTGCAACGCGCCCAGGATCACCATGAGCAACCAGCGGCCAAAGTAGCCTTGGCGCGCCGTAAAGCTGCCAACACCTTCACGGTCGACCTCGAGCTTGTAAATGGCGATGAGCACATAGCCGCCCACCCAAAGCGCCAGATTGGTGTAGAAGGGAGCGATGCCCGAGCCAAAGCTCTTGACCGGATAGATTGACTTGGACGTCAACTCAACCGGAGACGCCATGAAATCTGCCACGTCATTGACATCGACGCCCATCAGATCGGCCAGCTCGCCCATGGACTCGGAGGTCTGCAGCGCCGCGATGTCATTGGCGGCGGTTGCAAGCTTGTCCTGGACCTTGGCAAGCGAGGAATCGGTCTGGGACAGCGTGGTCTTGGCCTGGCCGAGCGTAGCGCTAAGCTGCGCCAACGTGCCGCGCGCATTTGCAAGTGTAGGTGTCATACCCGAGACGATACCGGTCAGGTCGCCCGAAACGGCAGCAAAAGAGTCGAGCGCGCTCGAGGCCTTCGGCAGCGCGTTTTGGCCCAAGTCCGTCTGGGCTTGGCCAAGGTTGGTCGCACCGGTATGAATTGCGTTATTGATAGCGTCACTGGCACCCGAAACAGCCGCTGCGTCATTCGCCATGGCGCTCGACTGCGCGGACAGACCGTCCTTGATGCCCTGAAGCTTTTCATTCTGCTCTCGAAGCAAATCGATGGTCGATACAATGCGCGCGTCAATTTCCTCGGAACCTGTCGACGTGTCATTGGCGAGAATCTCTAAGTGCCCGATAACGGCCTTATTGTGGTCGATCGTCGCTTGGAGAGACTCGAGCGAGTTGTCGATACGGGTGGTCGTAGATGTGACCGTGCCCGTCAGCTTGCCGATGGCAGCGTTCGCAGAGGCTGACGTCTTGGTGAGCGCAAGGCTGCCTTCCGAGAGCGCCTTGGAGAGCGAGGCGACAGAGTTGCCCGCCGTGGCGCGAGCCTCGCCCAGCAGGTCATTGCCCTGGGAGATCGCCTGCGTCAGCGACGGCGCCTGACCCTGCAGACCGGCAAGTGCCGCATCTGCCGAGGCAATGGAACCACTCGTCTTATCGATGGCGGCATTCATGTCGCCAATCGAATCACGCACTTCGCCCAACGTATCGGAAGCCTCTGATACCGAACCGGCCAACGAATCCTGAGTCTGGGTTGCCTTGTCCTTTAAATCGACTCCGGCATCCTTGGCAATACTGGCAACGGTCTCGCCCACCGTGGAGACAAATTCCGAGTTGATCTGCTCCTCGATGGTGTTTGCACCGGTGTCGGTAACCTTGGGCGCAATAGCGCTCTTCTTCTCATTGACGTAGTACGTAAGCTTGGGCTGATGGTAGTTGCCGTCGAGCATCGAAACCAGGTTATCCGAGAAGTTCTTGGGGACTACGATGGCCGCATAGTACTCACCGCTCTCGACGCCCTCTTTGGCATCGGCCGCAGAATCGACGAAGGTCCAGCCCAGCTGATCGTTCTCCTTGAGCTGATCGACGACCTGATCGCCCGCGTTGAGCTCGCCCACCAGGTCGTTTTGGGTGCCCCGATCGTTGTTGGCGATGGCAATCTTGATGCCCTGGGTGTTTCCGTACGGATCCCAGTTAGCCACGATGTTGTACCAGGCATACAGCGAGGGAATGACGCACACGCCCAAAGTAACCACCAGAGCGACGGGGTTCACGAGCAATCGCTTGATGTCGCGCTTAAAGATCGCAAAGGAGACCTTTGCGTTGGATAGTTTGCTGCCGAGACTCACGCTTGGACCATCCATCCTGTCGTTGAATCGAATCGTACTATCGACAACCATTGTACGGAGGCGCTTTAGTGCCTCACGGCACAATGGTGCTGAGTTTTGCGGGTAGCAATATACTACGAAGATGAGTTAGCGTACAGATGTACAGTATCCTAAATTTCAGCAGGTCACAAAACCACAACCCGCACAAATTATCAATCCGACTAGTCATTGGGGACGTTCTTAAACGACTAGTCAAACAAGAACGTCCCCGATGACCGCTTTTCCTCCGTCCCCAAGGGATCATTATTGGACCGCCGATGTTTTGGTAATGCCAGCGAGCGAGCACCAGAGCGAACAAATTGGCATGAAAAGAGGACGGCATAGACCTTCTGGTCATGCCGTCCTCTTTGAATGACAAGTTGTCGCTCTGGTGCCCGCGCAGCGTCGGCTGGTCCGCCGTTCGTTAGAACGGCGGACCGAAGGGCAGCGTCGAGCCGTTACGCGGTTTGGTAAAACCGCGTAACTACCTAACTACATCAAGTTACAAACAGCCGCCGCGAAGGCCACGGGGTCCTCGGGGAGGATGCCCTCGACCAGCAGGGCCTGGTCATAGAGCAAACCGGAGTACTGCTTGATCTTGTCGGCGTCGCCCGCCTTCTGAGCGGCGACGAGCTTGGAAAAGACCGGGTGCTTGGCGTTGAGCTCGAGCACGCGCTGGCTCTTGGGCATACCGTCGGGCGCGCCCTCGGGACCCTTCTGGAGCACCTTCTCCATCTCGAGCGAAAGCGGGCCCTCGGTGGTGATGCACGCGGGAGCATCGGTCAGGCGCGCAGAGACGGCAACCTTCTCGACCTTGTCGCCGAGTGCCTCCTTCATGGCGTTAAAGAGGTCCTCGTTCTCCTTGGTGGCGTCCTCGGCCTCCTTTTTCTCGTCCTCGGTCGCCAGGTCAAGATCACCGGTCGCAACGTTCTTGAGCTCTAGATGACGATCCTCGACCTCGGGCTCGGCACCGTCGGCCACAGCCTTCTCGGCAGCCTCGCGGGCAGCATCGTCCTCGTAGATCTTGGGCATATCGGCGGCAACGTACTCACGCATAGCCTGGAACGTGAACTCATCCACATCCTGCGTCAGCAGCAGCACGTCATAGCCGCGGTCGAGCACGCCCTTTACCACGGGCATCTTGGCCAAGCGCTCACGCGAGTCGCCGGCGGCGTAGTAGATGGCCTTCTGATCCTCAGGCATGCCCTTGGCATACTCGGCCAGGGTAATCATCTTCTGTTCCTTGGCAGACCAGAACAGCAACAGGTCGGCGAGCTCATCGGCCTTCATGCCATAGCTCGAGTAGATGCCGTACTTAAGACCGCGGCCAAAGTTCTCAAAGAACTTCTCGTAGGCCTCGCGGTCGTTGTCACGCATATCCTCAAGGTCGGCGGTAATCTTCTTTTCCACACGCTTGGCGATGGCCTTGAGCTGACGGTTCTGCTGCAGCGTCTCGCGCGAGATGTTGAGCGACACGTCGGCGGAATCCACGACGCCGCGGACAAAGTTGTAGTAGTCGGGCAGCAGGTCGTCGCACTTCTCCATGATCAGGACGTTGGAGCTGTAGAGCGCCAGACCCTTCTCGTAGTCCTTGCTGTACAGATCGAACGGCGCGCGTCCCGGCACAAACAGCAGGGCGTCATACTCGAGCGTGCCCTCGGCGTGGAAGCTGATGGTGCGCGCAGGATCGTCAAAGTCGTGGAACGTGGACTTGTAGAACTCGCCGTAGTCCTTCTGCTCGACATCGGAGCTGTGCTTCTTCCAGATCGGTGTCATGGAATTGACGGTCTCGAGCTCCTGGTAGTCCTCGTACTCGGGCTTGTAATCGTCGCCGGCGTCCTCGGGCTTGGGTTTCTGGCGGCTCTTGGACACCATCATCTGGATCGGGTAACGCACATAGTTACTGTACTGCTGAATCAGGCTCTTGAGACCCCACTCGGTCAGGAAGCGATCGTAGGTCTCGGCCTCGCCGTCGGCATCGAGCTTCTCGTTCTCGCGCAGCGTCAGGATGACATCGGTACCGTGCTCGGCGCGCTCGCCGTCCTCGATGGTGTAGCCCTCAAGACCGTCGGATTCCCACACATGGGCGACATCCTCGCCGTAGGCGCGGCTGACGACCTTCACATGGCTGGCGACCATAAAAGCCGAGTAGAAGCCCACGCCAAACTGACCGATGATGTCGACATCGGAGCCCTGCTGCTCGGCGTTCTCGGTCTTAAACTCCTCGGAGCCGGAATGGGCGATGGTGCCCAGATTGCGCTCCAGCTCCTCGGCGGTCATGCCAATGCCGTTATCCGAGATGGTAATGGTGCGGGCGTCTTTATCAAAGGAGACGCGAATGGCCAGGTCGCCCTGGTCGATCTTGACGCTCGGGTCCTGCAGGCTCTTAAAGTTGAGCTTGTCGACGGCGTCGCTCGCGTTAGAGATAAGCTCGCGCAGGAAGATTTCCTTATTGGTGTAGATGGAGTTGATCATGAGGTCGAGCAGTTTTTTGCTCTCGGTCTTAAATTGACGCATGTGCAGTCCTTTCGCGCTACCCCTGTCCGCAAAAACGGCCCGGTCGCCCGAGCCGCATCGCAGACCTGCTATGTTCAGACTTAGATTTTATAACCCATTAACGCGCATATATACATACGGAATCGAAAAACTGTATGTCCGAGCGCTCTGATGCGCCAATTGCCAAGGAGTGTCCCAAACTGCCGGCAGGAAAGGAACGTTCCTATCTGCCATCTACGCGCTTGGCCATCCAGGCATGAGGCTGGCCCTCGTCTTCGTAGTCCACCGGGGCAATCTGCGTGTAGCCCGCCTTGGCATAGAGCGGCAGCACGTATTCCTGAGCATGCAGCTTAATGAGCTTGGCGCCGGCATCACGCGCGCACGTATCACTGGCCTCGACAATCTTGCTCGCCAAACCGCGACGGCGCATGCTCGGCAGCACGGCCACGCGCCCCATAATGTAGGTCTCCCCCGCCGCAACGCCTTCGTCCATGTCGCATGCCGGCAACACCGGGGCCTCTGCGTCAGCCACGCGCTCAAGCTCTTCGGGAAACACGCGCGAGCAACCGGCAAGCTCGCCGTCTACATAGAGCGTCACATGAATGCAGTTCGGATCCTCGTCGATAGCGTCGAACTCATTCTCGTAGCCCTGCTCGTCCATAAAAACGACGCGGCGCACCAACGCCGCGTCATCAAAGCATCCCGTCTTAAGTTGAATATCCATGGCTGCCCTTTCATTCAATGCGAACGTTAGGGACAGATTTTAGCGAAAATGAGCTCCGCGTACGCTAAACTTCGCGCGAGCCTTCGCCAGGCAGTCGTAATGACCCACGTTATGGGCATCGCTCGCGATGAAGCTGTACAGGTTATGATCGAACAGGCGCTGTGCCGGCTTTTTCTCGCGACCAAAGCGACCGCCGGCAATAAAGTCCGCCGAAGCCTGCAGTTTGCAGCCCATATCGACCAGGCGCTCCGCCACGCTTACATCCTTTTGAACCGCACGATAGCGCTCAGGATGAGCGATGATCACCTGGTAGCCACGGCACTGCAAATCGTAAATCGTGTTCTCGTACTCTCTAAACGCATACGCATCGGCATGTGTCGAAAGCTCGAGCAGAAACTCGTTGGTTCCATCGAAATGCAAGTGCTCCGCGGCATCGATACCAAGTTCAACGAGCTTTCGATGGTTGACCTCGAAGCCCATCTGGAGCGGAAAACCGTCAGCGTTATCACGCAGCAGCTCAAAGGCATCCCACATCTTGTCGTAATCAAAATAGGGATCACGGCAGTGAGGAGTGCAAACGATTCTGGTTACACCGGCCCGCTTGGCAGCCTCGAGCATCGCCAAGCTCTCATCGAGATCGGCGGCGCCGTCGTCTACACCCGGCAAGATATGGCAATGAATGTCACGCATAGGTCAGCCTTAATCAACTAAACGTTTGCTCGGTTGGTGAAGATGCCCTTTTTGGAAGTCCCCTGATCGTCGGAGCCCTTCTTAACCTTCTTACCGTCCTTGGTGTAGTAGGAGTAGTAGTACTCGCTGGTCTCGGTCTCGCAGTAGTTCATGACGGTACCGATGAGCTTGACCTTCTCGGACTTCTTAAGCTGGCCGATAGCGTTGAGTGCCTCCTCGCGCTTGGTGAAGTCCTCGCGCACCACGAACAGCGTACCGTCGGTCAGGCTGGCAATCTCGGCAGCATCGATGAAGGTGCCGACCGGGGGAGCATCAAAGATGACGTACTGGAACTTGGCGGACAGTGCCTTTACCAACTTGGCAAAGCGGTGAGAGACGATGATATCGGCAGGATTGGGAATATGTGGCTCGGCATCGAGGAAGTAGAAGTTCTTCTGACCCGTCTCGACAATTGCCTGGTCAATGGAGATCTGCTCGGAAAGGACCGCATAGAGTCCGCCGCGCGAACGAACGCCGAGCATATCGGAAAGGGACCTGCGGCGCATATCGGCCTCGACCAGGAGCACGGACTTGCCGCTCGTGGCGATAGCCTGGGCAAGGTTGATGGAAACCGTAGACTTGCCCTCGTTGGGAATCGAGGACGTGACGGTAATGGTGCGAATGGGGTCGTCCACGCTCGCAAAGCGGATGTTGGCCAGAAGGGTCTTGGCGGCATTCTGTACAACGAGCTTATCGGTGTTCTTTGCCTTAGCCATGCCTATTTACCACCTTTCATAGCCGGAATTCGGCCAACAACGGGAATGCCCAGGAGCTCTTCCGCCTCTTCGGCACCGCGGATGCGGGTATTGAGCATGTCTGCCAAAACGACATAGGCGACTGCGATAAAGATACCGGCGAGGAACGCGACGGCAATATACAGCGTGCGCTTGGGGCCGCTGGGGGCTTCGGGGGTCTTAGCCTCGTCGATAACGTTGATGCTCTGGGCAGCGCCGACGTTCTGAGCGACCGTACTCACCGAGCTGGCCATGGCCTTTGCGACCTTAGCCGTCTCCTTGGCATCGGTGCCGGTAACCGAAAGCGTAATGACACGCGTGGTGGTCTCGGAGGAAACAGACACCTTGTAGTCATCCAGATCGGTGAGGCCCAGTTCATTGGCTGCGCCGCTCTTAACGCTATCACTATCCAGCAGCGTGGCGATATCGTTGGAAAGCATCTGACTCGCCGAGAGATCGTTGTAGCTCATCTGACCGCTATCGTCGGTCTTGGCGAGAATGTACATGCTCGTCGTCGCGGTATAGGTGTTGTCCATCGCAACGAAGGACACGATGCCCATGGCGATCGCGCAGACCACCGGAAGGGTGATGACCAGCTGAAGGTGCTTCTTCAGCAGCTGGAACAGTTCGAGAAGGGTCATGCAGCTTGCCTTTCATTTCCCCAGTTCGGATTGACAAAACTGTCCGTATGTTATCGCATCTTTTTACCGAGACCAAACTCTATACATAAGAAACAGGCTCTCCTGTAAAAATGTCGGAAGCAATCGTAAAATTGTACAACAACGCCGCACCCGAAAGTCAAATGCGGCGTCTGCATCAATATCTATGTTGTATCGCTATGCGAATGGCTCGTCCTGCCGTATGGGAAACGTCACCGTAATGGTGGTTCCCACGCCCAACTCGCTCGACAAATCGAGCGTGGCGTGATGATACAGGGCCGCATGCTTGACAATTGCAAGCCCCAGACCGGTTCCGCCGCGCGCCTTGGACCTACTCTTGTCCACGCGATAGAACCGCTCAAATACCTTGCCCTGTTCTTCAGGCGCGATACCGATTCCCGTGTCGGCGACCGCAAGGAACGGATGGCCTTCGTCGTTGGTGCCGCACTGCAGCGTAACCGTACCGCCGGGTCGATTGTAGCGGATGGCGTTGCTTGCCAGATTATAGATGAGCTCGTCAATCAAGCGCGACACGCCCTCGATGACCACAGGCTTGGTCTCATGACTTATCGTCACATTCGCCTGACGGGCGACCTGTTCAAGACGCTGCTCGACCGCGTAGATGGCACGCGAGAGCTCAATAGGCTCCGTGGAACCAATGGGCACCGCCTCGCCCTCAGTTGCACGCTCGGCCTCGTCCAAGTTAGACAGCGTAAGGATATCGTTGACAAGCGCTGCCAAGCGGCCCGCCTCACGATAGATGCGACCGCCAAAGTTGCGCAGGTCGCCCTCGCCCTCGACCATGCCGTTTGCGATGAGCTCGGCATAGCCCGAAATCGCCGTAAGCGGCGTCTTGAGCTCATGGGTGATATTCGCCGTGAACTCGCGGCGCATACGGTCGTTGTCCGCCAGCACCGCCATTTGGCGCTTGAGCTCCTGGCGCTGCGACTCAATACGCTCAAGCATGGGGACCATCTCGGCATAGGCGTGCTCATAGCTACGGCGTGGGTGGTCCAAATCCACCTCTTGCAAAGGCGCGATGATGGCACGGGACTCGCGGCGCGCCATAAAAAACGAGAGTACCGCACCCGCTGCTGCGATAAGCAGCATCGGCGCCACCATCGACAGCAAAATCGCCGCAACGCCAGGCTGGGCCTGCGCCAAGCGGACAACCTGGCCGTTATCAAGGGCGACGGCGCGATACAGCATAATCTCGTCGAGCGTAGAGCTTGCGCGCTCCGCGGAACCCGAACCACTCTCAAAGGCCTCGATGACCTCGGGGCGATCGCCATGGTTGGGCAGTGTGGAAGGCGACGCCTCGTTGTCGTAGGCAACCGATCCATCCTTGTTAATCAGCGTGATTCGCAAGTCCTCGCGATCAAGGCTACGCAAGAACGGGATGGGCTCCTGCTGTTCGTCGAGAGCGGCAGCAATGAGCTCGGTTTCCTGCGCCAGATTGGTACTCGTGGCATCCGCCAAGGTGTTTTGCACAAAGAACGCACCCAGCACCGTAAACGCCACGATAACCGCCATGGCGCAGACAAAGATCGTCACAAAAACGCGGTGCGACAGCGTATGTTTTCCCTGGGGGGCGAAGACCACGGGTTACTCCTCCGATGCGGTGGCCGCGGTGTCGTCACCTTCGGCACCATCACCGGCAGAAGGCTCGGCCAAGCGGTAGCCCACGCCGCGCACGGTCTCGATGGCGCTGGCATGCTCGCCCAGTTTTTGGCGAAGCGTCTGCACGTGCACGTCAACGGTGCGCGAACCGCCGTCGAAGTCCCAGCCCCACACGCTCTGCAGCAACGACTCGCGGGTAAAAACCACGCCGGGCTTGCGCATGAGGTACTCGAGCAGGTCGAACTCGCGCAGGGTGAGCTTAAGCGGCTCGCCGGCAACGGTCACCTCGCGATGGCTGGGCGAGAGCACGATGTCGCCCACGCTGAGCACATCGCTCGCCTGCTTGACCATGCCGCCGCGACGCAGCAGTGCGCGGCAGCGGCTCGCAAGCTCCATGAGCGAAAACGGCTTAGTCAGGTAATCGTCGGCACCGCCATCGAGCGCCATCACCTTGTCGAGCTCGGTATCCTTGGCGGTAAGCATCATGATGGGCACCGTCGCCGTCAGGCGATCGGCACGCAGTCGACGCATAATCGCCAAGCCATCGGTATCGGGCAGCATGATGTCGAGCAGCACAGCATCGGGCACCCGTCGCGCCACGGCGGCCTTAAACTCGCCATCGCACGAAAAGCCCTCGGCCTCGATTCCCTGCTTGCGCAGTGCATAGACCGTCAAATCCCTGATGTTGTCATCGTCTTCGACGTAATAGATCATGTTGAACCCCTTTTGCGGCCGGCATGACCGCATCTTAACCCTAAAGGCGCCTGTACTAGATGGTATCAGCCAAAACGGCCCGTCAAATAATCCGCCGTGCGCGGATCAGTCGGGTTTTTGAAGAGCTGGGCCGTGGGCGCATGTTCCACCAGCTCGCCCAGCAAAAAGAACGCGACCGAGTCGGAGATGCGCGCAGCCTGCTGCATGTTGTGCGTAACGACCACCAGCGTGCAGGTCTCCTTGAGCTCGCAGGCCAGCTGCTCCACCACCAGCGTCGATACGGGGTCGAGCGCCGAGGTCGGCTCGTCCATCAGCAGAATGTCGGGCTGCACGGCCAGCGCACGGGCGATGCACAGACGCTGCTGCTGGCCGCCCGAAAGACCCAGGCCCGATTCCTTGAGCTTGTCCTTGACCTCGTCCCACAGTGCGGCGCGTCGCAGGGAGTCTTCGACCAGCTCGTCGAGCACGACGCGATCGCGCACACCCATACCGCGCGGCCCATAGGCGACGTTGTCGTAGATGCTCATGGGAAACGGGTTGGGGCGCTGGAACACCATGCCCACGCGCTGGCGAAGGCGGCAGATGTCGTAGTCGCCCAGGATATCTTGACCATCGAGCGCAATCTTGCCCTCGATTCGGCAGTCCTTGATGCCGTCGTTCATGCGGTTAAAGCAGCGCAGCAACGTGGACTTTCCGCAGCCCGAAGGCCCGATGAACGAGGTAATCTGCTTGTCGCGGATCTTGATATTCACGTCCTTGAGCGCATGGTGGTCGCCATAGAACAGGTCGAGGCCCTCAACATCGATTCGCGTCGGCGAGGCGGCAAGATCCTCTGCCGTGGGGCGAGTCGCATCCCCAACCTCGCGCTCGTGCGCGGCCTCGGCCTGCGCTTTCATGAGTTCTTCAAGCTCCGTGGGCTCCACAGCCGCAGCAGCCGTCATACCGCATACCTCCACATCGATATCAATTCAGCAGTATCGATAGTAGGAATCGCGGCTCATATGCACGTGAGCGCATTGTCAAGTGTTTGTAAGGGCACGCTGGCTATGCGGCGGGCAGCTCGATGGTGAATATCGTGTGTTCGGGCGTCGATTCACATGCAACGGTACCGCCGTGCGCGCATACGATCTCCTTGGCGATGGCAAGCCCCAGTCCAGCGCCGCCGCGATTGGTCGCACGCGCCGCATCCAGGCGATAGAACTTCTCAAAGATCACCTTGAGCTTAGCCGCAGGGATGGGATCGCCCTGATTGATAAAGCGCACGCGCACGCCACCGCCGTCCCGGCGTCTGGCCTCGATCGTGATGGTCGAGCCCTCATAGCTATAGGCAATAGCGTTTTTCATGATGTTGTTGAACACGCGAGCCATTTTGTCGCCATCCACGAGCACCGTCAGGTCCTCGCGAATATCAACTTGGACTTCCTTATGCTGCTCGTTGAGGATGGGATAGAACTCGTCAGTCACCTGAGCCAGCAGCAACCCCAGATCAACATAGCCGCGCGTGAGCACAATATCGTGGAAGTCAAAGCGCGTGATATCGAAGAACTCTTCGATGAGTGCATCGAGCCGGTGCGCCTTGTCGAGCGCCACGCCCGTAAAGTGCGCACGTTGCTCAACCGGCAGCTCGGGAGCCTCTTGCAGCAGCGAAAGATAGCCCACCACACTGGCAAGCGGGGTGCGTAGGTCATGTGCCAAGTACGTGACCAAATCGTCCTTGCGATGCGACTCGTCACGCAGAGCTTGCTGCACCTTGCGCTCACGGTCACGCACGCGGTTAAGGGCGCCCTCGACCTCCAAGAAGTCGCCGTCGATGTTATCCCAGGTGTCGGGGTGATCGATCAGGCGATCTTGAATACGAGCGGCCAGCACACAATCGGCATGCTGCTCGCCCTGCTCGTAGCCCTGGTAGTACAGGGCGCGGCCACACAAGAACAGCACGCACGCGGCAAGCGCCAGCACAAAGCCAAGCATGTTGAATACAAAGCCGGCATCGAACAGCACCGGCCCTTCGATGCCGCCGAGCGCCATGGCGCCAATCGCCAACGTCATGGCCCACGCGGCGCCGCCAATCACCACGCAGCGACACACGATCTCAAATCGATCGATCAGCAAAAAGCCGACAAGCAGCACCGCCAAGATTCCGACGATGTTGTCGATGCCAATCAGCAGCAGGCTCAGCAAAAAGAGCAGCACCGTTGCAAGCGCGCGGTTGTCGACGACCGACCTCACGTATTCAAAGAGCCGATCGGGCACCTCGAACGCTTCCCTATCGTCTTTTGTCATATCAAGATCCTCACAAGCGAAAAGCGTTATTCGATGATGTAGCCGACGCCCCAGACGTTTTTGATAAAGCGTGGCTTTTGTGCGTCGTCGCCGATCTTTTCGCGCAAGTGGCGAATATGCACCATCACCGTATTGTTGGAGCCGGGCATAAAATCCTCGCTCCACACCGCGCGGAACAGGTCCTCCACGGCCACCACGCTGCCGCGATGCTCGACCAGATACAGCAAGATTGAATACTCGGTGGGTGTGAGGCGTACCGGTGAACCGTCCACTGTCACGGAACGAGCATCGCGGTTGATCTCCAAGCCGTCGAGCTGAATGGTCGGCGACTCGGCCGCCTGCGCACGGCTACCGTAGCTGGTGTAGCGGCGAAGCTGAGCGTGCACACGCGCGATGAGCTCCAGCGGGCGGAACGGCTTGACCACGTAATCGTCCGCGCCAAGCGAAAGGCCCTCGATCTTGTCTTGCTGGGCATCGCGCGCCGTCAGCATAATCACAGGATAGGTATGGCTGGAACGGATCGTACGCAGCAGCTCAAATCCATCGATATCGGGCAGCATGACATCCAGCAGCGCCAGATCGAACTCCTGCTCCAAGATTGCCTTGGCAGCATCGGCCCCGCTATAGGCAATCTGGACATCAAAGCCCTCTTTTGTAAGGTAGATACCAACCAAGTCGGCGATGGCCTTCTCGTCATCAACTACCAGTATGCGCTCGTTCATGCGTGCTCCTCTCGCGCTCCATTATGCCTGAGGCGACGCACGCCACACACAACAAGCGTGGGTGATTAAGTCGGCCTTAAGCACCCTTGTGCCCGTTCGGGTGCGGATGTGGGCCAAGCGCGCACGCGATGATCGCCGACGCCGGCAAACGATATACTCTAGTTTCAGAAGAGACCATCCCGTCGAAAGCGAAATCTGTGAAGTCCCTCACCTCTTTTGCAAAGCGCTCAGCCCAGCTTGCCGCCGGCTTTGTCTGCGCTATCGCCCTTGCCGCCGGCGTGCCCACCGTCGCCGGCGCCCAAGTGCTCACGACCGACAATGTTTGCGGCAAAACCGCCGATGTGCGCGGTATCACGGCCGAAAACCTGCCCGATATCGATGCGACCAATGCCCTCGTCATGGGCAAAGACGGCACCGTCTACTATGCCCGCGGCGCCGATGAGCAGGTCAAGATTGCCTCGATCACCAAGGTCATGACCGCAATCCTAACCGTCGAGAATTGCAAGATGGACGAGAAGGTCACGGTGAGCAACGCCGCAGCCACCGTGGGTAATTCGACCGCCGGCTTGCTCGAAGGCGACGAGCTTACCGTGGAGCAGGCACTGCGCGGCCTGATGATTCCCTCGGGCAACGACGCCGCCATCGTGCTCGCCGAATATGTGGGCAAGAAGATCGACCCTAAGACCAAAGACGCCGAGGCCACATTTGTGAAGGCCATGAACGAGCGCGCTAAGAAGCTCGGCTGCACCGGTACGCTTTTTGAAAACCCGCATGGTCTGGACTTTGATGAGTGGGCTGGCGATATGCACTCAACCGCACACGACGTAGCGCTGATGATGCAGGAGGCCATGAAAAACGACACGATCCGCGAGGTCGTAGCGAGCGAGGATTCCTGGATCGAAGTCACGGGCGCCGACGGCACCGACCATTCGCATTCCATGGACACGCATAACTATTTGCTGGGCCAAGATGGCAACATCGGCGGCAAGACCGGCACCACCGACGACGCGGGCTATTGCTTTACGAGCGCCTACAACCGCGACGGCGACGAGATCTACACCGTTATTTTGAACTCCACCACCACCGATCAGCGCTTTACCGATACCGCCACCCTTGCCAACTGGTACTACGACCACAAGGTGACGGTCGCAATCGCCAACACGCAAGAAAAGACCGTCAACGGCAACCCGCTTATGGCGCGCATTAGTCAAACCGACTGGACGGATAAGACAATCGACGCCACGCTCGCCGATCCCACGGCGCAAGCGACCGTGTTTTCTCTTGCCGGCGAGGTGACCGAAAAGGTTAGCTACGACGATCTTTCGGGCACGGTGCATGTGGGCGACAAGGTGGGCAGCGTTACACTCAAGCAGGACGGCACCAAGATTGCCGTCGTGGATTTGGTTGCCGACGAGGAAGGCTCGGGGCCGAATCCCATTGAGTGGCTCCTTGTGAAGCTCGACCGCCTGGGCCGCCGCATCGACAACCGCCCGCTCACAGCCGAGAGCGAGACCGTAGCCAAGGCACCCGAGGTGTAAGGTCGAAGAACAATACACTCGCTGAAAGGAGGCGTCCAACGGGGCGCCTCATTTTTTGAGGGTTCGAATCCCCAGTTAACATTCTCCTAATCAAAAAAGGGCCCTGAATGGGACCCTTCTTTCAATTCATACTGGCGGAGAGCTGGGGATGTCCGGGCATGCTACGCATGCCCTCCGGCTTCAAAGCCTGGCGGCTTTTCGCCCACGGGCTACAAACGCTTTCGCGTTTGCTTAACGCCCGTGCCCTCTCGGGTTCGAATCCCCAGCGCCCTTTCTCGATAATAAAAAAGGGCCCCCGATGGGACCCTTCTTTAAAGTTAAACTGGCGGAGAGCTGGGGATTCGAACCCCAGATGCCCTTTTGGGGCATACTCGCTTAGCAGGCGAGCACCTTCGGCCTCTCGGTCAGCTCTCCGTAACAGCCGTTCTATAGTAACCAAACAGTCGAGGATGGGCAAGAGGGAATTTGGAGCGATTCCATTTTTACCTTTCCCGCACCGCCTCCAACAAATAGTCGCGCATATACGGAATTGCAAACGAAACACAGCCATAGCCCGCGGGCTCAATCAACCCCGCATCGATCAGACGCTTGCGATATGACCCAACTTTGTTCGCCGACAAACCCATCTTCTTGGCGATATCGCCGTTGGCGATATCGACGCCCTCGCATTGAGCCATCGCCGCGAGATACTGAAACTGCCGTTCCGACACCCTGCGCAGCGCTGGGGCAATCACCATAGCATTAAAGCTATCAAGAGCCGCCTGGATACCCTTACGAGCCGCCTCTTCGCTCACGCTCTCCGCCCCACTGCGCGCAGCAACCTGCCAAGCGTAATATCCGACCAGCTGGACCATAAAGGGATAGCCTGCCGAAGCTTTTGTTAATAGCTCAGCGGCACCTTTGTCGAGCTCCTTGCCCGCTCGTCTCATCGTATCCTCAAACGATCCGCCAACTTCAAAATCGGAAAGCCGAGTAAGTTCAACATGTTTGGCTCGCTGAAGGAACGTCAACGTATCATCCACCACCACGCCATCTACCGATGTCGGCAGCCCGGCGAAAGCGAAAGCGACATTCGCTCCTTGGCGGATCAAGAGCTGCATCTCATTGCCTAGCTCGCGCATTTCCTCAGTTGAGGCATCCTGGATCTCGTCGAGCGTAATGAGCAGACCACCGCGCTTCGCAGCATCGTACATCGCCTCGCCCAGATGAGAGGCCGACTTCGACATCTCCATGGAGCCAAGGCTGACCCCTAAAATCGATGGGGAAATCGAGATTGATTCAAGACGAACGTTTCGCTGCAGAGCCTCGAGGATTCTATTGCAAAAACCAGCATTGGAGACAACGTCAACGACCTCGAATCCTTTTTTGCGTGCAAGGTCACCCAATGCATTAAGGAGCACCGTTTTACCTGTGCCTCGGACGCCCGAGATGCGCATGAGTCGATCGGGGGCACCAGGACCATTCTCAAGAGCCTCGGCAAAGTCATCCAAAACAGTGTCCCGTCCGATAAGCTCAGGCGGATTCATGCCCGCCGTTGGCTTAAAGGGGTTAACAGCTTTCGTCATTCTGCCCTCCTCTACTAGTTTTAACAACTTTAACAAAGTTTAGCAACTTTAGCAGAGTTTAACAGTTTTAGCAGGCTCGGCGGCTTTATGCCTTACTGATCCTGCCGGGTCCTCCCGCCCGCGCCGATACAAATAGCGCGGTGCGGCCCCTCTATATCGCCCCTACCCCAGCGAGCGGTTGAGGGAGCCGAGCTCGTCGTTGCCCATGGTGCGCCACATTTGGAAGATGCAACCGCGTGCCAGGAAAAAGAAGCCGTTGTCGACCAGTTGCACAGCGGCATCTGCCAGCTGATTCGTCACGGCGGACACTGGCGGCAGCTCGAGTCCAGCCTTGCGGATGGTCTCGACCGCCTCCTCGAACGTCGGAGGCTCGCTGACGCCCATCTCATTCATAAGGCCCTGCATTTCTTCCAGCGCACTACTGCCCGATTCCTCACCGCGCGGCACCAGACGGTAACAAGCCAGCGCTAGGTCGAGCTGATCGCAATTCCAATAGGCAAACGCCAAGCGATAGAACAGGTAGCCGATTGTAGAACGATCGCTGGCAATACGTAGGCCGTGGCGCGCTACCTCGATAATCTCGTCAAAGCGCTCCAGACGCGCAAGCACGTTGATGAGCGCAAAGTGCGATTGCATGGACGAGCGTGCCAGATCGTAAAGATGGCGCACCTCGGGCAGTGCTCGTTCAAAGTCCTCTTGCTCGGCGTAAAAGCTGCAGATCTCGTGCTGGGCAAAGTACAGTGCATCGGGCGCACGAAGGATTCGCACAGAGCGGTCTTCTTCCAACACCGGTAGCACCATGCGCACCAGCTGGTTATCGCAAAACTGCGTTTGAACCGGACCTGTCGCCAAAAGCTCGGCGACAGTGCACTTAGCCTCCAACTCCTCGACAAGACGGGAAAAGCCTTCAAAAGCACCTGTACGGTCAACTTTTGCCTGCTCACGCAATTCAACAACACGGGCCACGTATGGGTCGTCGTCCTCTTCCATGACCTCCAACTCGTCAGCCGTATCGGCAAGCAGCAGATCGCGCAGCGCCGGCGGCAGCGTGCGATGGTCATCACGCGGACGAGCATGAACCTCCGCAGGCTCAATCGTCTCCGGAGCGGTTGACTCATACGCCTCAAGCACACGCTTGCACGGCATATCGTCCATGTCCATGCTCTCAAGATCCTTGGCGACAGGCACACAATCGGCCAGATAGGCCGCGCGCCCAAAGAAATACGTTGCGACAACGCGCTCGCCCTGCTCGCTGTCGGGAGCAGCAATCTGCACATAGCAGCGCGTGATGCAGGCGCCCGCGGCAAAACACGCTGCCGCAAGTGTGAGTGCCACGCGCGCATCGTGCTCCGCGGCCCAGATCGCACGCGTGTCCTCGTCCAGCTCGCGCCAGGCGTCATCTTGGGCGTCGTATTCACGTTGCGGCATGGCATCCACGACAGACCGCCCAAACCGAACGAGCATAATCCCCTCGGCAACGTTTGCCCGATAGGTATAGTCGAGCCGTGTGACCACGTTAAGCGCCTCGACAATACGCGCGAAGCGGGTACGCACATCCCACTCACCGCCCGGCTGGCAAGCCACCGTACCCGGTTTGCCCCACGGGTTATCGCTCGAGGCCGTATCGAGCAGTCGGGGAACATCGTTGGTCGTCTTGGCGATATGCCACGCATCAAAGAGCGCGCAGCCCTCAAGGCTCGGCGAGGATGCCGCAGGGGCCAATCCGGCCCCGATGCGCTCGAGGATGCCAGAGAGGCGGTTGAGACGGCACTCGATGGCAAGCAGCATGTCAATCTCGTCCTGGTCCAGCAGGCTGCGATCAAAATTGAGATAGAAAAGCTTTGAGCGATCGATGCGAGCCAGGCTCATCTCGGACTTGGCGGCGATGGTGCGCAGTCGGGGCAAGTCGACCTCGCTCATAAGGGCGGCGGCATAACGCTCAATACCGCTCGGATTCTCGGCATGGTCAACGCGGTAAAGCAGCGTCTCGATAGCGTCAGGTAGCGGTGCCGTGTTAAAGCCCAAAAACACCTCGACCGGCTCGGGCAACTTTACGAGCTTTATTTTGTCGACAACGTTTTGCATGTCCGCATCGAGACCGTCGACGCCCGCCGTGTTCGCAATAGCGCTTTCGGAGTTGGCAAATATCACGTAGCGCAAGAACATCGAGGCCATGAACTCGCCGTAAGGAAGGGCGCGGGTCGAATTCCACGTCTCGTGGTCGGACTGCTCGCGCATGGGGCCTTCGGGAGAGCCGGCAGTTTGCGCACACGTACGCATTGCACCGTTGGCTTCCCTTACCATAATCTCACCAATACTGGAATCCGACTCGTCAAGGACCAGCTCCATGTCGGGATCGTTGGGCAGCGGAGCCTCGCTAACGGGGCGGTCCACCTTGTACACCTCACCCGAAACGCTTACGTAGCCCAAAAGCGACACATGGCTTTTGCCAACGAATTCGACGACATAACAAGATTCATGCTGGTCCTCGCCAAAGAGTTTCCAGACCACGCCATATGAGCGCCCCGCAGGCTGCTCGGGCATCGCCGGAAAGCGCTTCTTGGGATCGAGAAACCTGAGCTTGTATGTCGGACGCTCTGCCACGAAGTATCACCCTGATCGGTCGCTTGAAGAAGGAGTGGTCACGGATGGGCCGCGACACCTACTCGAAATCTTACACGAGTCGACAGGAAATAGTCCGCTTTACGCCCGCGCCTCGACCGAGGTTCGAATCCATGCAGTGTTTACGTAAAAGAAAAGCCCCCGTTGCCGGGAGCTTTAATCTCAAATGGTGCGGCGTATAGGATTCCGCGCATCCGCTGCGCGGATCCGCACCGGCTTCGCCCGCCTGCCGGCGCGCTCGCCCGCGGGCTAAAAACGCTCCGCGTTTTCTTGACGCCCGCGCCTC
>CABUQW010000005.1 GCA_902493895.1 uncultured Collinsella sp.
ATAAAAGAAAAGCCCCCGTCGCCGGAGGCTTTCAATTTCAATTGGTGCGGCGTATAGGATTCGAACCTATGACGTTCTGATTCGTAGTCAGACCCTCTATCCAGCTGAGGTAACGCCGCAGCGCAAGACATATAAAACCACTTTAGCTTATTGGAGTCAAGCACAATCTCAAACTTTTTTGTGGAACGCAGTTTTGTCATGCTGCTCCGCATATACCGCCGTTCCCCGTACGATCGATTGGCTTTTCGATCACGTCAAACTTAGCATCAAGTTCCCTCAGGAGCGATCTCACCCGCTGGGCACAATCATAATCGGCAAACGAGATGCTCAGCATGCGCGCGACCTGGTTGGAAGTCCCAACTCCATAGAAGTGCTCCAGCGCCACAAGCCCCTCGTGCGCCACAAACGTCTCGACCACATGCGGCGACTCCTCGTAGCACCATTGCGTCAACGGTCCCTCGCTCGTCTGTCGAACCACCAGGCCGCCCATGCCAGACGGCTCACACGTTACAAGCAGGTACTCCCCGCCCTCGTCGCTCTCAAACAAAACCACCCGATCATCAAACAGCTCCATCGCGTCCCCTTTCTCTCGCTCTTATTTAGCAAAAGCATAGCAGGTAGATGGCTGTATACAGAACAGTTGTTCGTGTGTTTTCTATTGAGCTGTCCGCACAGCATGGTATGGACCTGCGCACGAAATAGGGCGCCCCCGAAGGAGCGCCCTTGCATATCCCCTATGCAGCCAAGTTACGCGTCCGGCTCGATCTTCTCGAGACCGCCCATGTAAGGACGCAGAACCTCAGGAATCGTGATGGTGCCGTCGGCGTTCTGGTAGTTCTCCAGAATGGCGGCCATGGTGCGGCCGGCCGGCAGGCCGGAACCGTTGAGAGTGTGCAGGTAGCGCGAACCCTTGAAGTTCTCGGGGTCGCGATACTTGATGTTGGCGCGGCGAGCCTGGAAGTCACCGCAGTTGGAGCAGGAGCTGATCTCCTTGTAGGCGTTGTAGCTCGGCAGCCAGACCTCGACGTCGTAGGTCTGACGGGCAGAGAAGCCCAAGTCGCCGGTGCACAGGCTAATCACGCGATACGGAAGGCCCAGCTGCTGCAGCAGGTACTCGGCCTCGGCGGTCATGCTCTCGAGCTCCTCGTCGGACTCCTCCGGTTTAGCGAACTTGACCATCTCGACCTTGTCGAACTCGTGCTGACGGATGATGCCGCGGGTGTCGCGGCCGGCGGAACCGGCCTCCTCACGGAAGCAGGGGGTGAAGGCGGTGTAGCGGCGCGGCAGGGTGTCGGCATCGAGGACCTCGCCGGCGTGCAGGTTGGTGAGCACGACCTCGGCGGTGGGGATCAGGAAGTTGTCACCCGAGACGTGATAGGCGTCGTCCTCGAACTTGGGCAGCTGACCCGTGCCAAACATGGTCTGACGCTTGACGACGATGGGCGGCCACCACTCCTTAAAACCACGGCTGGTGTGCGTATCGAGGAAGAAGTTGATGAGGGCGCGCTCCAGGCGGGCGCCGGCGCCACCGAGAACGGTAAAGCGGCTGCCAGAGAGCTTGTTGCCACGCTCGAAGTCGAGGATGTCCAGATCGGTGCCCAGATCCCAGTGCGGCTTAAAGTCGAAGTCGAACTCGCGCGGGGTGCCCCAGCGGCGACGCTCGATGTTCTCGTCCTCGTCCTTACCGTACGGGGTGGCATCGCACGGAATGTTGGGCAGGTGAGCCATGAAGCCGTACTGCTCCTGCTCGAGAGCGGTGCGGCGCTCGGCCAGACCGTCAATCTTCTCGTTGACGGCGCGCACGGCCTCCTTGGCGGCCTCGGCCTCGTCCTTCTTGCCCTCCTTCATCAGGGCGCCGATCTTCTTGGACTCGGCATTGCGCGTAGCCTGGAGCTCCTCGACCTCGGTGATGACGGCACGGCGCTCGTCGTCGAGCTCAAAGAACTTCTCGCGATCCCAAGACGTCTGGCGGTTAGCCATGGCGACATCGATGGCATCGGGGTTCTCGCGAACAAACTTGATATCAAGCATTAGATCCTCCGGCGATATACATTCCATTTAGGTTGCAACCTTGTACATGTATGGGCAAGTATATACTTATGAGCGTTTACGACCCAACTCAACTACGCAAGAAGGCACCCAATGGACGCAGTTTTTTCCTTTTTGTTTGGCACCCGCACCGGTTTTGCCATCCTTTTCGCCGGCGGCATCCTGTTATTTGCGATTCTTGCCTTTGTAATGGAGAAGCGTACCCATAAGATGTACGTCGACCGCGGACCCAAGTCCGAGGATGAGGAAGACAGCTTCTGGGACTAACCTGCCAAAAAGGGACAGGTTTATTTTGGTCGGTTTTATCTGGGCAAACGCAAGCGCCCCGCAACTGGAATTGAGCCAGTTGCGGGGCGCTTTTCGCACATACGACAAAACCGCAGGAAAAACCTGCCAAAATAAACCTGTCCCTAAATGGCAGGTTTTACTGGAGAGTTGCGTCGATTGCCTTGACCAGGGCACTGCGCATGCCGGCGTCCTCGAGCGCAACGACGCCCTTGATGGTGGCACCACCGGGCGAGCATACGGCATCCTTCATCGCCGCAGGATGCTGGCCAGTTGCAAGCTGCAGCTTTGCCGTACCCAGCACCATCTGGCTCACAATGCGATAGGCATCGGCACGCGGGATACCGTGCTTGACCGCTGCATCGCCCAGGGCCTCGATTGCCATGGCGACAAATGCCGGAGCGCAACCACCCACCGTGCCGCCCACAAACAGCAGGCTCGTATCGAGCTCGACCACCGCACCGAGCTTGCCAAGCAGATCAAGCACCACTGCGCTCTGCTCATCACTAAGCGTGGAAGCCTTCTCGCAGGCGATGACGCCCTCGCCCACCGAAACCGGTGTGTTGGGCACCGTCGAGATGTGCGCGACGCCCGGCAGGACCTGCTCCCACTTGGCACTGTCCCAAGTCCAGGCAACCGACAGAACGACCTTGTCGGCAAGAATGTCCTTGAGCGGGGCGAATACCTTCTCGATCATGTACGGTTTGACCGCAGCGACCACGATATCGGATGCGGCGACAACCTCGGCGGCATCGTGACAGGCGACCATGCCGCGCGCCTCGCAGCGCTCAACCAGTGCGTCGTAGCGACCCGCGCAGGCGCACATGTCGCTCACAGCTACACCGGCAGCGATCCAGCCATCGGCCATAGCGCTCGCCATATTGCCAAAACCGACAAATCCAATCTTCATATCTCATAGTCCTTCCAGACACATTCCTCAAAACGAAAGGTATTGTCCCACGCCATTGTTTCGTATTGCCGACCTATTTGTGATACGGCTCGCCACGACTGATCTTGCAGGCGCGGTAGATTTGCTCCAGCAGCACCACGCGCGCCAGGTTATGCGGCAAGGTAATGCGTCCAAAGCTGAGCATCTCGTCGGCGCGGGCGCGCACGTCATCGCTCACGCCGTCCGATCCGCCAATCACAAAGGCGATGTCGCTGTTACCACGCAGCATAAGATCATCGAGCCGCGCCGAAAACTCCTCGCTCGAGCGCTCTTTGCCCTCAATGGCCAGCAGGATCACATGCGCTCGAGACGGCAAGGCAGCAAGAATCGCCGCCCCCTCCTTGTCGCGCGCGGCATCCACGCCGCCCGCCTTAGCCGGGTCGATATCGGCCACCTCGCGGATATCAACCTTGGCATAGGCACCTAGGCGCTTGGCGTACTCAGCGCACGCGTCCTTCCAAAAGCGCTCTTTGAGCTTGCCAACACAAACGACGGTGTATTTCACGCGTGTCTACTCCTTTGACTCGTTCTGAACCTTACCGGCAGCCAGCATCTGCTCGAACATCGAGGCCGACTGCGAAAAGTCGCTCGGCAGCACGACCGTCGAGGTTTTACCCGTGCGAGCGAACTCCGTCATCATCTCGGACCACTGCGTAAACATGAACAGTTGGTTGGCCTCGTCATTGCCGACACCCGTCTCCTGGATGATCTCGAGCGAATCTTTGATACCCAGCGCGATGGCCTTGCGCTGGTTGGCGATGCCCTCGCCCGCCTTTTCCATAGCCTCAGCCTCGGCGGTCGCCTCGGTGACGCGCTTGATGCGGTCTGCCTCAGCGAGCTCCTGTGCCGCAGCGCGCTTGCGCTGGGCGGCGTTGATGTCGTTCATGGAGTTCTCAACCTCGGTCGGCAGTGCGATTTTGGTGATGAGCGTCGACACGAGGGTGAAGCCGTAGGCGGCCATCTGCTCGGAAACGGTAGCGTTGACATCCTTGGCGATGTCGTCCTTCTTGGCAAAGACCTCATCGAGTGTGTAGACGGGAATCGAAGAGCGCAGGGCGTCGGTGATGAAGTCACGCATCTGGTCGACGGGCTCCTGAAGCATGTAGTAGCTCTTGTAGATACCCGAATCTGCCGGGCCGGCGCCCATGTCATAGCTCACGTGGTACTGAGCAGAGACCTCAAGGCCGATGGTCACGTTGTCCTGGGTCTTAACGTCGATGCCAAAACCGTTTTTCATGGTGCGCAGACTCACCGTGGCGGCCTTGCGGTCGATCACGGGCACCTTCATGTGGAAGCCCGCGTTGACGATGCGGTTAAACTTGCCCAGGCGCTCGATGATCACGGCATGCTGTTGTTCAACGACATAGCAGGCGTTGGGAAGCAGCAGCAACAGGATGATGATGGGAATCAAAAGGCTGGTAAGGGCGGCGATGATACCGGACAACAGCATGGTCTCTCCTCTGATAGGCACACGTTGGCATTAGGATACCCGCACGAAGCAGCTGTGTGACACCAACAAGAGGACCCGTGGTCAAAAAAGGCCAAATATGAGTACTGTTACCAGTTTAGTAACAGCGTATTTGGGTCAAAATCGCCTCGTTGAACCCGAGGTCTATCGAAATTACTTCATTTTGTCTCAAGGTTGAGCCAAATTAGCGTACATCTGTTGCGTAAAATGAGCAAAAATGGCTTCATGAAATGTCTCTATTTTCATGTCAGTACTCATATTTGCCACTTTTTGACCACAGGGGCATCTACCCGCGCGAAATCGATATGTCAAATCTGCCAAAAACGGCCCATAACAAAAAAGCTCCCATTGCTGGGAGCTCTTTCATTCAATGGTGCGGGCGAAAGGACTTGAACCTTCATGGGGTTGCCCCCATACGGACCTGAACCGTACGCGTCTGCCAATTCCGCCACGCCCGCGTGCAGGAATTAGAATAACGGAGCGCCATCGCGAACGCAAGAACTATTTTTGAAAAAGTTTGCAGGCATTTTCCCAAGCTGCTCGCGCGATTGCCTCAGCATCCTCGCCGGTACGATCGACACGGTCGTTGACCAGCGCGTTTGCCGTAATGGAGATCATTGCGGGCTCGCATTCAAGACCGCGAATGGGCTCCGGAGCCATATACGGGCAATCCGTCTCGAACAAAATTCGATCGAGTGGGGTTGCCGCAAATGCCTCGCGCACGTCGTCGTTGCGCTTAAAGGTGGCCGCACCACCATAGGCGATATAGCAGCCCAGCTCCACAAAGCGCTCCATCGTGGCGCGGTCCTCGCCAAAGCAGTGCAGCACACAACCGGCCTGGGGCACGCCCACCTCACGAAGCACGTTGTAGGCGTCCACGTGCGAGGTACGCTCCTGGTCCGTGTCCTCGTGACGCAGATGTAGCTCCACCGGCACGTTACGGCACACGGCAAGCTCGAGCTGGCGCGCCATGCAGTCAATCTGCACGTTATGGGGTGCCGGCGCGATATCGTCGTCATAGTCCATGTGGTAGTCCAGGCCGATTTCGCCAATACCGGCGCATAAGGGATCATCGAGTGCGGCAACGACCTGTGCGTGAACGTCGTCGGTATAGTCCGGTGCGCCATACGGATGCACACCGGCAAGATACTTGATCTGCGGGATATCCTGCATCGGCAGAATTTCGCGCACGAGCCAGTCACTATAGTCCGTCACGCTGCGCTTGTCGGCGATGGGGTCGAGCATCGTCACCAACAGGTCGACGCCCGCGGCTTTGGCACGCAGGAGCGTCTCGGGCACATCCTTGCCCCAGAACGAAAGCAGATGTGCATGCGTGTCGGCAAGCGGCGCCAAGGGCACGGGACAAGCAACCGTCTTCTTTTTCTTGGTAAACGTCACGCGTTCGGCATTAAGCGTCATGGATTAGCTCCTGGGCCAGGCGGACAAAGTCGGCAACATCAAGCGTTTCGGCGCGCGTGGTGGATGCGATACCGCAAGCCTCAAAGGCGGCATCGAGCACGTCCTTGGCAAAGCCGTTGGCGCTCATGGAATTGCGGATGGTCTTGCGACGCTGAGCAAATGCAGCATCAATCACGCGGGCCACAAATTCGCGATCGAGCCCCTCGGGCACCACGCCGTCAACACGGTCGATACGCACGACGGCCGAGTCCACATGCGGCGCCGGCATAAAGCAGCGCGGCGGCACCTCAAAACGACCCGTAACCTGCGCATATAGGCCGAGCTTTGCCGTATAGCCGCCATAGGTCTTGTTACCCGGCGCTGCGGCAATGCGATCGGCAACCTCCTTTTGAACCATGACGACGGCGCGCTTGAGCGCGGGCATCGTCTGGAAGAACTGAAGGATGATCGTCGCCGCCACGTTGTAGGGCAGATTCGCGACAAACACCGTCGGCTTACCGCCCGCAACCTGCTCAATCTGCTCCGGGCCCACCTTGAGCGCATCGCCCATGATAAAGCGGAAGTTGGCATAGTCGGCGGCGTGGGCGTCAAGCACCGGCTCAAGCTCGGGATCGGCCTCGATCGACGTAACGCACGCCGCCTCCTGCAACAACGCAAGTGTCAACGTGCCGCAACCCGGACCCACCTCGAGTACGCGCTCGTCACCTGCAAGCTCGGCAAGCTCGCAGATACGCTCGATCACATGATTGTCGATTAGAAAGTTCTGGCCCAGGCGATGCTTAGTCGCAAGGCCAAACTCCTCTAGCAGCTCCCTGGTGGCCGTGGGGTTTGCCAAAGGCGAAGTTGTCATGTTTGCCTCCTTAGCATGATGGCGGCGTCTTGAAACAAAAGGGCATGGACCGTGGCGGCCATGCCCTTACAGCTAAACAGCAAATTGCCGATATGGCGCTCGCGCGGTCTCTACGCCAGACGCGGGAACAGCGGATCGCCCTTCTCGACGGGCTGACCACCAGCAAGCAGGCCCCAAGCGCAAATGCCCTTGAGGTCGTCGCTCGCGGCCTCGTCCTCGCAGGACAGGCGGCGCAGAGCCTCGGCAGAAGTCTGGGGCATGAGCGGCATCAGCAGGTGAGCGGCAATGCGGATGGCCTCGAGCAGGTTGTAGATCACAAACGCCAGCTCGTCAGCCTTGGCCTCGTCCTTGGCAAGTGCCCAAGGCTCGGAGTCCTCGATGTAGTGGTTGGCGGCGTGGATGAGCTCCATGACCTCGTCCTTGGCTCCACCGTAATCGAGCACGTCCATCTTGGCCATGTAGCGCTCGACCAAACCGTCGGCAATCTTTGCCAGCGGGTTGTCGAACGCATCGAACGATGCGGGCTTGGCGGGCGCGCAACCGTCAAAATACTTGCCGCTCATGTTGAGCGAACGCGAGATGAGGTTGCCCCAGCTGTTAGCCAGGTCGGCGTTGTAGACCTGCTCCATGCGGTCGAAGCTGATGGCACCGTCGGTGCCGGGGACGACGTCGGTCATAAAGTAGTAGCGATAGCCCTCGACGCCCAGCATGTCGATAACGTCCTGCGGAGCGATGGCGTTGCCGCGGCTCTTGGACATCTTCTCGGCCTTGCCGGTCTCGGCATTGCGCACGGTCAGGAAGCCGTGGGCAAAGACGTGCTCGGGCAGGGCCTCGCCGATGGCCATGAGCATGGCAGGCCAAATGACGCAGTGGAAGCGGATGATGTCCTTGCCCACGATGTGGAACTGCGCGGGCCAGCGATAGGCCAGCTCGGCACGCGCCTCGTCGGTGTCGACACCGTAGCCGACGGCCGTCATATAGTTGAGCAGCGCATCGAACCACACGTAGGTCACGTGACCCTCGTCAAACGGGACCTGAATGCCCCAGTCAAAGCTCGTACGGCTCACGGAAAGGTCGTTAAGGCCGCCCTCGACAAAGCTGCGAACCTCGTTCATGCGGAACGCAGGCTCGACAAAGTCGGGATGCTCGTCATAGAGCTTAAGCAGCTTGTCCTGGAAGGCGGAAAGCTTGAAGAAGTAGGACTCCTCCTGCACGCGCTCAAGCGGACGGTGGCAGTCGGGGCACAGGTGCTGGCCGACGCTGCCGTACTCCTCGTCGCCCTTCTGGACCTGCGTATCGGTAAAGTAGGTCTCGTCAGGCACGCAATACCAGCCGTCGTAGCTGCCCTTATACAGGTAGCCGGACTCCTTCATGCGCTCCCACAGGTACTGCACGGCATGATGTTGGCGCGGCTCGGTGGTGCGGATGAAGTCGTCGTTGGAAATCTCGAGCTTGCTCCAAAGCTCCTTGAAGTGCGGGGCCTGGCTATCGGTCCACTCCTGCGGCGTCATGTTGTGCTTGGCTGCGGCCTCGGCGACCTTCTCGCCGTGCTCGTCCATGCCGGTCAGGAACTTGACGTTATAGCCGGCGGAGCGGCGATAGCGAGCCTGAACGTCGGCGATGATGGTGGAATAAGCCGTGCCCAGGTGCGGATCGGCGTTGACGTAGTAGATGGGCGTCGTGATAAAGAACGAAGGCTTGCTTTGATCCATGGGGTTTGTCCTCCAGAAAAACGTTGCATACAGAGGATGATTCTAGCGCAAGGGCTGGATATCCTCCATCTATTGCATATCGAGCACCATGGCATAGACATCGCGCTTGCGGCGCGAATACTTCTGAGACAGGCGCTTGGCCACCGCAGACGCGGGCTCCCCCTCCTCGAGCGCGGCGCGGATATCCTCGCGCAGGGCCTCGTCGGGATCCGCTGCCGCGGCGTCAACCGGCGCGATACCGGCCTCTTCGTCCTCGCTCGGCGGCGCGATGACCAGCGCAATCTCGCCCTTTACCTCGCCGCGAGCACACAGCTCCTCGGCAAGCTGGGCGGCGGGCCCGCGCAAGACCTCCTCGTGCAGCTTGGTGAGTTCGCGGCAGACGGCAACCTCACGCTGGGGAAAGACCTCCGCCACGGCCTCGAGCGTCGCCACGATGCGATGTGGAGACTCGTAGAAGATGAGTGCGCCGGGCACCACGGCAAGGCGCTGTAAACGGCGCACGCGGTCGCCGTGCTTTCGGCCCAAAAAGCCCTCGAAGAAAAAATGCTCGCAGGGAATGCCGGACGAAACGAGCGCCGTGACGCAAGCAGAAGGCCCGGGAATAACTTCGACGGGCACATCGGCCTCACGCGCCGCCTCGACCAGCGCCTGGCCGGGATCGGACACGCTCGGCATGCCGGCGTCCGAGGCAAAGGCGAGGGTCTCCCCCGCCAGCAGGCGGTCGACCAGGCCGGCGGCGCGGCTGGCGATCACATTCTCGTCGCAACGGACAAGCGGCTTGGAAATGCCCAGGTGCATCAGCAGCTTTGACGTCACACGCGTGTCTTCGCAGCAGATGACATCGGCAGCGGCAAAGGCCTCGCCGATGCGCGGGGACAGGTCGCCCAGGTTGCCGATGGGCGTGCCGACCACATAGAGTTTGCCCGTATGGGCGCTGTTTTGCGTCATATCAACCTATTCAATCATGCCGCGCTCGAGCGTACCGAGCGCCGCGCGGGCGTCCCATGCTGCAATGCGCTTCTCGGTCTTCCACGTTTGGAAGAACCAACCGGCAGCCGGCGCAAACGAAGCCAGCTGGTTGGCGATAAACACGCGCTCGTAGGCATTGCGGCCTTCGGGCGTAACCGACGAGTTGGCAAAGATCGCCGCACCCGACCATTCGCCCACCAGCACGGGGAACCCAGTCGAAATCGCTTCTTTAAGCTCGCGCTTGTTACGGGAAATCGCCGTCGTCAGCCCGCGGGGGCTCGTGATATCGAGCGCATACTCGTCGCGGTAATGGTACAGGTGAAGGTCCATGTAGACGTTCTTGTACTTGGCGCCGCGCATAAAATGCTTCCACTCGCTGGGATGCCCCGAAGACGAAAAGACGACGATCTTATCCTCGGGCATATACGAACGGACGAGCTCGTAGGCATCGCGATAGAAATTGCGCAGGTAGTGAGCCGGAATGCCATCCGTCATGGCAAAGAGACTCTTGCGGACACTCATCTGCGGCGTATCCAGCAGCTCAATGCCCAGCAGGCTCTCGGCCTCGCCGTAACGCTCGGCCAAGCGCTCGAGCACGTCGAGTGCGACATGGCGGCCGTTAGTGGACGAATGCCACTCGGCAACAGCCTCCGGCGTGGCGGGCGAATCGTTGGAATCGCCCTGGCCACCGGGCACAGTCGCCAGGTCAAGCAGCACGCGAATGTTGTACTTGGCAGCCCACTCAATTGCACGGTCGATGTAGTCGACAACCGAGATGTAGGACGCATCGGACTCCTGCGAGCCAAAGGCATACCAGGGCACCGGCAGACGCACGGCGTTGAGGCCGATCTGCGCCATGCGACGGAAATCGTCCTCGCTCACAAACGTCTCGTAATGACGGCGCATGCGCTCGTTATAGGCGGCGGTGCCCATGGCCTCCTGCAGCTCGGCCGCGTTGGATGCACCGGTCGCCGCGTATAGCGACGGGGTCACCCAAGGCTCGGGAATAAACCAGCCAGAGAGATTAACGCCGAGTATCCTCTCCATCACTGCCCCCTTTTGAATCATACGGGCTAAGCCCGCATCGCTCTTGCATGACATATCTATCGATTTGAGTATACCCGCGCATGCAGACAGGCGACCGAACGGTCTACAAAGTGGCGCAAAAGTGGGAGGAATGTCTAGGCGGGCGGGTCCGAGATGGCGCGCGAGATGTGCACGTGTGCCGGAGGCAGGCACCGGAAAATGCATCCCGTTCTGAGCGCGGGATCTGGGACGCAGTTTCCGCCAAAGGCCGCAAAAGGAAAGCGCGTCCCATTCTGGCGCCGGATTCCGGGCCGTGCTTTCCCAAGCGGCCTTAAAGCGGAAAACGCATCCCGCTCTGAATCCAAATTCCGGGACGCAGTTTCCGCAGAGCCCTCGGTAAAAGAAAAGGACCCCTTTGCAGAGGTCCTAGTCAATTCAAGGTGGCGGGGAAGGGAATCGAACCCCTGACACGAGGATTTTCAGTCCTCTGCTCTACCAACTGAGCTACCCAGCCATTTGAGGTGTGCCTTGTTTCAAGGCTTGATTAGTATAACCAAGGACGCGTTCCGGTCAACCGAGAATTTTAAAAAAGTTTTTGAGCACAGCCTCGGTTCTATAAATCGGCACGTCAGAGGCATCAGCCGGCAGCAAGAAGTTTTTCGCTCAGTCCCTTAAGCCGGCACGCGTTGGAGAGCAGGGGTCGAAACAATGATTGAAGGGCGCTCTAGTACGGCCCAGGCGCCGGGACAGGAGCACATACGCCAGGGACGTACGTTTTCGTAGCATACGAGGACATAGCCGCGCGCATCGATAAAGGCGATATCGATGGGATAAGCCATAAAACACGTGTGGACCGAGGAACAGTGCGGAAACGCCATGACAAGCGGCAGGCCGTTGGCGGCAACCGGACGCCGTCCCAGCATGCCGCGCAGGCGCACGGCAAACGACTCCGCCACCACAAACTCGGCCGGCGTCCAACCCAGCCTGTTGAGTGCCCGCGCGTAGGCGATGTAAGACGAGACCGCGGTCACATGACCACCCCCGGACGCCATGGATCGACCGTCACCGCGCGCTCGTGCGACAACGTTGTCGGCGCCCCCAGCGAAACGCCAGCGATGCTGAGAGAAGTCGGCCACGGCTCATAGTGCATGGTGCAGGTGTAGGTCCTAAACGTACCGGATAGGGAAAGCAGGCCACCATCCAATGCCTCCGCGCCTTGCTCGCTCGACACTTCGATCCGCAAGTCATAGCCTTCCATGGCATTCAGAATTTGAGTCTGAACCGTCGCCGAGGCATCGGCAGAGCTTTCGTCGCCCTCCCCCTCCGACGCCACGGCGTGCGCCAACACGATGTCGGGTACCACGCGGTCGAAGCGCGCGACAGCGCTGGCAAAGATCATGACGTTGTACACGATGAGTGCCAGCACCAGCAAAACGGGCGTAACCACCGCCATCTCCACCGTCGCTTGGGCGCGCTCCTCGCGCAGACGCATGCGGATACTCATTACGACCCACCGCCCAGAGCGCCAACCAGCGTGGCGACATCGACGGTGAGTGGGATGGAGCCGCCGCCGGGCAGAGGAATCTCCGCAAGCGTGAACACCGTACCGCTAATGGTGCGTTCGACTTGATATTCCAACGCCTCGCAAAGCGCCTTGGGATCGGTCACGCCCAACGGAATACTTCGCAGTTTGTCTTGCGCTTGAGAGAGACCCGCAATGTCAGACCCCGGACTCTTAATGACATTGGCGGAATCGGTCAGCACCGGCTTTCGCAGGCGCAAGTCGCACGGTTCCAAACCCAGCGCCGCCACGGACGCCGAAACGGTATCGCCGAGCCACGATGCGATGGAGCCCAACGCACCGCTGCCCCCTCCTAGGTCTTTAATCATCTCGTCCATAAGTTCGTCGGCCGAACCTTGGATATCACCGTATCCCACGAGCAGCCGTCCCCAAACATCCATGACGCCGTCGAGCACGCCGGCAACGCCGCCCGAGCGTTCCTTCAATGTCGAGAAAAATCGCGAAAGCACGTTGTTTTGCGCCGTCGCCTCATCGGGCGCCAGCACCGCGGCAGAGATAGCACCGCGATCGCCAAGCCTGACTGCCGTGTTAAACGAGGAGTTAAGTTGATCGGGGCTGGTAATGTCACCCGAAACTGCAAATGCGACCACGCCGTTGCGTCCAGGTGGGGCGATACGCGGGCGCTCGCCGGAAAGCGCTTTAATGGCCTGGTCAAACGCATTGCCCGCACGGTCGGCCTCATCCTCGGTCTGACGCTCAAGTTCGAGTTCTATGTTGCGGCATTTAACGTAGTCTTCCAGGGCGTCTTTGAACTTGTCAAAGTGGTATTCGAAGCCGTTTTCGATAGAAGTCGAAGGCGCTGCAACGGCACCGAGCGACGAAACGCCAAAATGGCATCTGTTGCATCTGTCCTGCCCGTCATAATCAGCAACCGAGGCTAGCCCGCCTGGCGACCCCTTCTTATAGTTGGGGCAACTCGTTCCGTAATGCAGATACGTCTTGCCATCGATGGCGCTGGTTGGCCACGCCGCATCGGTATAGAGTTCCGTCGCTCGCACCTCGTCAGCGTTGCGCGGCAACAGCGGGATATGGAAAGTGACTGCATCTCCGTCCTCGGTTACATATGCACGATTGACCTCTGTACTCGCATAGGTGTAAAACGCCTTGCGCGCCGCCGACTCCGCCTTCGTCTCGACGCTTGAGCCCTGAGGTGCCTCGTTTGCAAGGCGCAAGCGGTAATAGGCCTTCGCGCGATCGAGCGCCACTTGCGGCTCCCATGTGACACTCGAGGCATAGTGCGGATTCTCAATATCCGAAAGCTTCGCCAAGTTCTTCGCGCGTTCCCACATGCACGAACAGCTTCCGACTGCGCCTCTGTCCGATCCACCGCAATCGGCAAGCCAGGCGCGTTCCTTGGCCTTTGACGTTTTCTCGGACGCTTTCTTCAGTTCCTTGGCAGCATAGTCAAGGTCTTTTGAGGTGCTCTCGATGGCATCGGTCGAGATCTCTGACCCTTTGAGCGCGGCGAAGTCCGATTCGGATGTCCTGGGCACGGCAAGCGCCGTACCGGTATAGGCCACACTATCGGTATCCTGCGCCGACACCGCCCGCGTGGCACGCGCGGCAATCAGATACGGCAGAGCCGTCTCGATTTTCTGCAAGCCTTCCGATGCGCTTTTGGCAAACTTGTTGCGCGTTTTAATGATCTCAATCCCGGTGTCGACCATATTGCCGGCAACTGGTTCGGCACCTGGGATGAGGATGGTGACCAGGCCCGTCCCGATTGTGGCAAACCCCGCCAGCCCCAGACTCAAGATGCTCGCATCAACCACCGTGGCAGCCGTGTGATAGGACGACACTACGTTGGCACCCGCCAGCGCGCCACTATCGGCCGCCACCTGGGTATCCCCGGCACGCGACATGCTCCATATCGCCGCGGTCGACGAAAACAACAACGTGAGCACCACTAGGATGACCACGGCAGAAGAAAGCGTGGTGTAGGCACCGTCTTCGATAAACAGGTCGATACCGGCGCGGCCCATAAAGCCGCCTCGCTTGCGATGGCAGCTCGGACGGCGCGTCAAAACGCATCTAGACCAGAAACGCTTAATCCCATGTAGCAATCCACGAATCATAATCTCCCTCCAGCCATTCGGGACGTGATTGATACGAGACATCGACCTTGAGCTCAACGTAGCCACCCTCGGCGGTACCACCCATAGCCTGCGCAAACGCACCGATCACAGGCAACGGCTTGACCTCGCCGGAAACGGACACGGACGAGACGCCACCCGCACCGGCCCGGCCAAGCTCGATATCCCACGACAACGGCCCGCCGGCATGAAAGATCGAAACGCTGGGCACCGCGGCAAGCCGGCGGCGGGTGAACTCCTTAAGATCGTCGTCCTCCGCCGTCGTCGTGGTCATGAGCCGCGCGGTCTCGGCGGCGGCAGACTCCATGACCGCGCGCGTATAAAGCAGGCACACCGGTTGCAGGGCGAGAAGGATGAGCGTCAAAAACGTCGGCAGCAAAAAAGCGGCCTCGACCGTAGACTGCGCCCGGTCCTCGCGCGCGATATCAATACAACGCGATGTCCTTAGCGCCCGCAGCGGCGTCGATAACCGACGTCGAGGCAACGCCATGGGATGCCGCCCGCTCAACCAGCGCCGCCAAGCGTCCATCGGTGCCAGCACGCCAAAGTCCCGCAATCGCCAGCACGATCGATAGCAGCGCCACCGTGACGATGGCGTATTCCACAGTCGCTTGGGCAACCTCTTCACGCAGAACGCCATGCATTTCACGATCCCTCCTTTGAGCTTATTGTTTGCGGGCTCAGGCGGATCACGCGCAGGCGGCACGAGGCATCACCGGCATCCGCGGCAACCGTCACCATATCGACCCAGCCGCGCCCATCGCGCACGATGGCGCCCCATACGTTGCCCTTAATATCAAGATAGCCGCTCAGGGCGAGCTGGGCCGTTGGCACCTCGCGGTAGGCGCGTAACATATCCGCCGCTGCCTCGGTCATCGGTCGGTCCTCAGACCATGCAAGCCGGACCGTAATCGCGTTGTCCCCAGGCGAATCCGTCGCAGTGCCAGACCGCTTGTCGAGCGTCCGCAGAAAGGTTTGCGCCGTGACAGCGACATCCGAATCGTCCGCATCTCGCATCTCATCTTTTTGAGACGCCACCGCCGAATCTGAGCCCGAATCGAAGGCGGCCCCAGGACGCTGCTGCCGCGCGGCGTTAAGCCCCCAAAGCACCGCCGCTATCGCCACGGTCAGGCAAGCAAACACCAGCAGCACCCCGATGGGGCGCTCGCCCTCTACAGGCTGTTGATGCCCTCGCTGATAGCGTTCCATAGATCTTGGACCTTGCCTTTAAATGCAACGATGGCAATAATCGCGATCACCACAAGCACGCCCACCAAAATGGCGTACTCGGTGGTACCCTGCGCGCTCTCCTCCCGCAACAGCTCCTTGGCATGCTGGCGAGCGCGGATCGCCCGGCAAAAAGCCCAGTTCCAAGCCTTGTCAGCAACTTCGACCATCGTGTTCATGTATTCCTCCCTACATCATCCCGCCTGCTCCCAGCAGCGGGCCCAATATGGACAGAAGCAACGCCGGCAAGATGAGCGTGCCGGTGGGAATCAGCAGCTTGACGGGCGCACGCTCGATCTCACGCTCGACCGCGGCGCGATGAGCCGCACGGATCTCGCGACTTTGAGCGGCCAGCGTCTCGGCAAGTGGGGCACCCAGGGCGAGCGCCTGCCCCACCGTGATGGCAAAGGTCTCGAGCGCTCGCACGTCCAGGTCGCGCGCGGCGGCCAACAACTCGTCCTCACGCGTGCCCACGCCCACCTGCCACGCCATGCAGGCCCGCTCAAGTCGAAGAGCCAGCACTGACCGGCGGTTGGCACAGAAAATCCCAAGCGCCGCATCAAACGAAAGACCGGCCGAAAGACCCAAGCGCACAACATCGATCATCTCGGACACTTCGCCGAGCGACACTCGCGCCGGGCTGCCCGCTCCAACCGCACCCTTCACTCGCGCGGTCAGAGCATCGACCACCGAGCGACCCGCGGCAGCGACCAGCACCGCCTCGCGCTTGCAGGCCCCTGCGATCTTGCGTGCATCCGCCCGATCCAAACCCGTCGCGACAAATACACTCAGGGCGCATAGGCAAGCCGCAACTGCAACCGGGGCGCTCATAGCTCCACCCGCATAATGCGCCGGATAACCACCAGGGCAACGGCGTTGAGGGCAAGACCCAGCACCACAGCGCCCGCGCCGGCAGGCATCGCAAGACCGCGACGAAAATCTGCCGAAAGCAGCGCCAACACCGCGCACATGCCCGCCGGCATCGCCGCGACCATATGCGCCGACATGCGAGCCTGCGACGTCTTAACATCCAGGCGGCGCTTGAGCTCAATGCGCTCCCCCACCATGCTCGACGCCTCGGACAGTAAGTCGGCAAGCGGAGCACCGGTGCGCTGAGACACCTTGAGCGCCAAGGTCACAAGCGAAAGGCCGGGGGCGTCGATGCGCACGAGCAAGTCATCGAGCGCGTCGGTCGCCGAGATGCCGCAATCGATCGCCGCCGCTACCCGCAAAAACTCGGTATGTACCGGCTCTTGCGCATGAGCGCCCACAAAGCGCATGCCCTGGGCCAGCGAATGTCCCGAGGCAAGCGACATGGAAAGTGCGGTAAACGCCTCGGGCATGGCCTCTTCTGCATCGTGTTGCTCGCGCCGGCTCTCAAAGCCATCCCGAGCGGCGCCAACGGCAATCGGAGCAACAAGTCCCAAGGCAAATCCGAGGGGCGATAACGACACCATCGTCAGTAAAACGCAGCAGACACCGCTCGATAGCAGCAGAAACGCCAAACGCCCCGAAGCATCTTCGATCACGAGGCCAAGGCGATGCGCCGGAGCCAGCGATGCCCACGAACGGGCGATCTTTTTCAGTAGATCGTTTTCCACCAGCTCACGCGGCAGCTTCTCTGCCACCGTCTCGAGCGCCTGACGCGCTAGCTCCGTCGGCGGCACCTGCGGCACACGAGGTTCCGCCCCGCACGCCGTCGCAACAGAAAACCCTGCCAAACCCCCTACGACGAGGGGCACAGCGACCTCCATTCGTCCACCTCCTCTTGTGTGAGCGTCCCCGACCGCAGGCCTTCTGCGATAAACGGCGGCTCGCGGTCAAGCGTCCAGGTGCGCTCGGCGGCATCGAAAGTCACATAGCGCTCGAGTTCTACGCCGCCCGACGCGGCGCGACGCACCCCCGAATACGAGGAGACGAAGCGCCTGCCATCGGCATGGCGCTCGGACATCACGATGCCGTCGAGCGCCATGGCAATCTGTTCCTCGATGAGCTCGCTCGGCAGATCGATGCCATAACGTGCAAGCAACGTCAGACGCACCACGGTCTCCTGTTCTGAACCCGCATGAAGTGTGGTGAGCGACCCGTCGTGGCCCGTGTTCATGGCCTGCAACATGTCGCAGCACTCGGCACCACGCACCTCGCCCACCACGATGCGGTCGGGGCGCATGCGCAGGGCATTAGTTACTAGGTCGCGAATCGTCACCGCACCCTCACCCTCAATTGAAGCCTCGCGCGCCTCTAGGCGCACCACGTGCGGATGATGCGCAAACTTGAGCTCGGCAGAGTCCTCGATCGTCACGATGCGCTCGCCGGTGGAAATCTCGCATGACAACGCGTTGAGCAGGGTGGTCTTACCAGATCCCGTGCCTCCCGCAACCGCCAGGTCCTGTCGCAGCGACACCGCGCACGACAGCAGCTGCGCATACCAAAGCGGCAGCGACCCCAGCCCCACAAGCTCGTCCAGCGAGCAGATGCGGTCCGAGAACTTTCGGATGGTGAGAATCGGTCCGTCAATCGCCACAGGCGGAATCACCGCGTTGACGCGATAGCCCGTTTTGAGGCGGGCGTTGACGATGGGGCTGCGCTCGTCGATACGGCGGCCAAGTGGCGAGATGATGCGGTCGATAAGCACACGGATCTGCTCATCATCCTCAAACGCATGCTCGATGGGGTACAAGACGCCGCCGCGTTCAAAGAAAGCCGAGCGGCAGCCGTTAATCATGATCTCGGTAACGGTGTCGTCCTCGATGAGCGGCTGCAACGGCCCCAAGCCCACCACGTCATCCAAAATCTCGTCGATGATGGTCTCGCGCTCGGGCGTCGCGAGATCGGTCGGCTCCTCAACATTGAGCGCCGCCTCCACCGCGGGACGCAATTCCGAGCGGGCAAGTACCGGGTCGACATAGGCGCTGATACGCGCCACTTCGTCGTAACCCATGCGGTCCATCACAGCGCGCTTGGTGCGTCGTTTCACCGCGCGACGACGCCCCGCATCTACAGGCGCTGCAGCCGCTGCAGCGCCGGCAGCCTTAATCCTCGTTTGCAGGCTCATCGCTGATCACCCTCGCGCGACCAGGGAAGGCGGATACGCGGGCGTTCGGTGCGCGTTGCACGGTCGGCGACCATATCGCTCCAAGGGCCGACGGCGCACCCCAGTTCCACGAGCATCTCGCGCGTGGCCTCGCGCACGCTGGTCGCGAAAGCGCTCGTCTGACCCACTGCCTCGTCAGCGCGCCCAAACGCCATGAGCGCGGCGAGATCCTGCCCGCCATCGGCGATACGAATCTTTGAGCTCAACGCACAGGCAATCTCAAAGCGCATGGCGACGTCCTCGTCTGCCCCGCGCGCACCGAACCGGTTGAACACGGCGCTCATGCGCGTGCGCGGCACACCTACTCGACTTGCCAGTTCAATGACGCGCGATGCCGATGTCGCGGACGATACCGCCGCATCGCCAACGACCAGGCAACGGTCGCTCGCCGCCACCGCAGCCGCCACGGCGTCGCCCCAAAAGACCGAGGTATCGATAAAGACCACGTCGGATTCGCGACGCAGGACATCAAGCAGTAGCTCCACCGGACGTGCCATGAGCTCGGCTTGCTCGGGCGCCGCGACGGGACCCCAGAGCGTAACGCCCGGCGCCACGCGCATCGATGTGGCTACGATATCCAGCTCGGTGAGCGCGCCCGCCGCCGACGGCTCGATAAGTGCCGCCATATCGCGCGGAGCATCGACGCCTAACAAGTCGTAAAGGTTTCCAAACATCAGGTCCAGGTCGAGCACGGCGGCACGCAAGCCCAACAGCGACGATGCGTGTGCCATGGTGGCGACGATCGTCGACTTGCCGCAACCGCCCGAACCCGAAATGGCGCAGATGACCGGAGCTCGATGCTGCAGAGCGGCAGCGTCTGCCGGCGGCATCGGAGGCGGCGGGGCGGGCGTCGGTGACAGCGCCCCCGTCTCCCCCGCCGCAACCACACGCTGCGTCCAAGCCGGCATGGCAGGTTGCTCGGTCTGCGAGGCAGGTTCGTTCTGCGCAATCTGCTCATGCTGCATCAGCGATAACTCGCCGCACCCGGCAAAGCCCTCAACTTCGTCGAGTTCATCCGCCAGATTCACGCCGTGCACGTATCCCATATCTACAGCCGGGGAGTCGCCAGCATGCTGCGCCGGCCCTCCAGCGTCATCGTATACAAGGGGGTTCCGGGGGCGCCGACCATGCTCGGCTTCCGCTTTTCCATAATCATCAACACGCGGGCCTCTTGTAGCGCGAGGCGCCCCGGGTTCCCTATCAACAAAAGCATCGGGCTCAATCGTCATGTGCCGATCGGAATCAACCGCTCCCTCGCCCGCGCGCCCGTTGCCGCATATACTGTGCGCAGCGATGACCTCGGTCGCCCCCGCGCGAAACAGTCCCTCGATATCCGACGGATCGAGCGCTTCTATCAACACGACCACGCGACTCACGCGGCCTTCGGCCGTCAGGCGCGCAACAGTCTTGCGCACATCTTCGATATCAAACAGAGACGCCGCGATGATGGCAGCCCCGCGGCGCGACGGAAACGCCCGCGCCATGGAAATCAGCCCGTCCAGGTCACCCACGCGAAGCACCTGTGCACCCGCATCACGGCCCTCGACTTCCCGCTGCAACAGCCCGTAATCGCCGCACGCGCAGCACGCAAGCCAGATCGCCTTCATCACTCGTCGCCTCCGCTCTTTTTGCCGCGCGCCGTGGCGGGAATCGTCAAGCTGACCGTTCCCTTGCCCGAGGCTCCCAGCAGTTCCTTGACGTCTTCGGGGTCAGCCGCCAGCGTCACCCATTCGATCTTGCCCTCGCGCGTGGCACCGGAATCCTCACTGGTATCGATCACGTGCGCGCCGCACAGTCGATCGGTTACGCCGTCTTTTTGCACATACACATCCACGTAGCTGCCCACGCCTGTAGCACCGCCGACCGAGTGCTCGGCATCGACCGCCACCGAAACGGCAACCTTGCCCTTAGGCACCTCGAGCTTGTGGCTCTCGGCCTTGGTGTAGACATTGCAGATCACGGCGTTTTTGGGAATACGCGAAGTCGTCACGTCGCCGCGCACCTGGCGCAGCTCGGTCGCCGCGTCACGCGGCAACAGGCTCGTCAGCCATTCCTGGGTTATGACATTGGTCTCATCGAGGGTCTCGCCCACATCGATATCGCGCGCCGCGACGCATACCTCGACGCGATCGCCACCGTACTTGGCCAAGGTCTCAGCCTGGACCCGTTCGGCTTGCGAGCGGATCGACGAGCCGTAAACCATGCAGAGCAGAGCAGCGAGCACGCCCGCGACCAGACTGATGGCGATGCGCTTGCTCTTGTTCACGGCCGCTCCTCTCATGGCAGTGCCGGGCGAATGCCCGTACCACCATTGTCTGGGCGGTCAGAGTGCAAAGCGGCGCAATCGCGATCTTGGTTTTCGATGTCAAACCAATCGCTGACCAAAAGCTGACCAGCCCGTCAAGCTCATGGCAAGGTTTTGGTCAGCACGTCAGCAAGCTGCATGTTTCGAGGCTTTTCCGCAGCAAAAAAAGCCGTCTCCCGAACAGTTGGGAGACGGCTGTCATAGGAAAAATCAATTACAGATGGACATCGGGATCGAGCATTTGAGCGCTCACGCGCATGGATGACGCCAGGTTTTGGAACGTTTCCAGACGCAGGCTGTCAATCTGCCCGGCGTCCTCGGCCTCGCGAACGGCGCAACCCGGCTCATGGGTATGTGTGCAATCGCCAAACCGGCACGCGCGCGATGTCTCGACAATCTCGGGGAAGGCGCGCGCCAGACCCCGCTCGTGACCCA
Organism: uncultured Collinsella sp.; assembly: GCA_902493895.1. Classification (GTDB taxonomy): domain Bacteria; phylum Actinomycetota; class Coriobacteriia; order Coriobacteriales; family Coriobacteriaceae; genus Collinsella. Next base: position 21,464 of record CABUQW010000005.1, read on the forward strand.
CGAGCGGTAGGCTGCGCAGGCCCGGGGCATCGGCGATCACGCCGGCGTCGCCCGGCAGCGCCACCATCACGCGCGCAACGGTAGTGTGACGGCCCTGGTCGTCGCGTTCGCGCACACCGCCGGTCGCCAACGTATCGTGGCCCAGCAGTGCATTGAGCAGCGTCGACTTACCGGCACCCGACTCGCCCAGAATCATGGCACAGCTCCCGGCGGGCACGCAGGCACGGACCTCGTCCAGGCCGCGGCCCTCGGCAGAGGACGTCACGATCACGCGCACGTCCGGACCCACCAGGCGGCGCACGCGGTCCAGATCGCGCTCGAGCTCCTCGGCATCGCAGCGGTCAGCTTTGGTAAGCACCACCACCGGCTCGGCATCGCAGTCGAGCGCCAACACCAGCGAGCGCGCCACGCGGTCGAGCAGCACCTCACCGGCACCGAGCGCCTGCACGATTAGCACGCTATCCACGTTGGAGCAGAGCACCTGGCGCTCTCCACGGGCACGGCCGCGCCAACGCTCAAAGCTCGTACGGCGCGGCAGCACGCACTCAATCACGCCCATATCGTGCCCGGGAGCGCGGCGCACCGCCACACGGTCGCCCACGGCAGGCAGCAGGACCTCGTCCTCGCCGCGCGACTTGGCAAACCCCACGGCATGCTCGGCGCGAAAGGTGTCGTCGGCAGTGGCCACCAGCGGAAACCCGCGATCCAGGCGAATAACGGCACCCAGCTGCATCTGCTCGGGCTCCTCGGCATGTGCGCAGAAATCATCAAAGGCAGTCTGCTGGGCTTCATCGACCGGCAGGTCATCAAACGCCGGAACATCCTGCAGCGCATCGAGCCCCGGTACGCTCGCCAACAACTCCTCGGCAGACACGGGCGCTTCGGTCGCGAGTTTCCGACGACGGTCACGCTTAGCCCGCGCCCCCGTCGTCTTTTTCTTCGCTTTAGCCTTAGCCTTAGCCACAAACGCCTCCCAGCAGCCAAAATCACAACTGAGCAGGTATTTTAAATCAAAAAGAGCTGGCCGGGCAAAGCCCGACCAGCTCACATACTTTCCCTCAGCTCATGGTCCCGAGAGGCTATCCGAAGGCCCGCCCGCCGGGAGGGGTTTCCTAAGGACACATCCTTTATTCAAAACGAGCGGCCGAGCAATTGCTCGGCCGCTCACCTTCTTTCCCTCAGCCCTTTTTCATCCGCGCGGGAGTAAAGCCAGCAAGGATACCGTAGGGCCCACCCCGGGAGTGTTTTCTTCTGAGCGATCCCGCAGCGCGAAGCGCGAGGACCAGCGAAGAAGAAAACACGCAGGGGCGGGCCCGGACAGGTTAACTTACTCCTTCTCGACCGCGCGCATGATCGCCTTGTAGATCTCCATCAGCGGGATGATCAGGAAGGCCAGGCCCAGCGCGGCAAGAACGCCCTTGAGCTCAAGCGTCACAGGACCAAAGAACATCTCGGCAAGCGTCGGCTGCACGGTCACGATCACCGTCAGCACCAGTGCCAGCGCGGCGGAAGCCCACAGCCACTTGTTCTGCTTCTTCATGGTGAACAGCGACGCACGACGGCTGCGCATATTGAAGCAGTGGAAAATCTCGACCATGTTGAGCGTGATGAACGCCATCATCACGCCTTCCTCGTCGGCATTGCCGGCGATCATATCGGCGATGTGGATGTAGCCCATGTCAAAGTACACGCCCACAAAGAAACTCGCCAGCACCAGCACGGTGATGATTAGGCCCTGGACCACGCAGTCCAGACCCATATGTCCGGCAAAGACGCCGTCCTTGGCGTTGCGCGGCTTGCGCTTCATGATGTCGCCCTCGGCATCCTCCATGCCCAGCGCGAGCGCGGGGAAACAGTCGGTGACCAGGTTCACCCACAGCAGCTGCACCGGCTGGAAGATGGTAAAGCCGATGAGCGTGGCGATAAACACCGAGAAGACCTCGGCAAGGTTGGCCGAAAGCAGGAACTGGATGACCTTGCGGATGTTGTCGTAGATGCGACGGCCCTCTTCGCAGGCACCGATGATGGTGGCGAAGTTGTCGTCGGCAAGCACCATGTCGGCGACGTTCTTGGTGACATCGGTACCGGTGATGCCCATGCCCACGCCGATGTCGGCGCGCTTGATGGACGGGGCGTCGTTGACGCCGTCGCCCGTCATGGCCACGATCTGGTCGCGCGACTTCCAAGCCTCGACGATGCGGGTCTTGTGCTCGGGCTGGACGCGGGCGTACACGCCGTAGTCCTCGATGTGCGCGTCGAGCTCCTCTTCGCTCATGCGATCGAGGTCGGCACCGGTGATGGCCTGGCTGCGATCGGTGACGATGCCCAGCTGCTTGGCAATGGCCACGGCGGTGTCGATATGGTCGCCCGTAATCATGACGGTGCGGATACCGGCGTCGTGCGCCTCGCGGATGGCGTCGGCGACCTCGGGGCGGACCGGGTCAATCATGCCGGACAGGCCACAGAAGACCAGGTCATGCTCGAGCGCGGCGGGGCTGCAGTCGCTCGGGACCTCGGTGTAGGTGCGGCTTGCCAGCGCCAGCACGCGCAGGGCCTCGTCGGCCATGGCCTTGTTGGCGGTCACGAGCTCGGCACGACGTTCCTCGGTCAGGGGGACGACCTTGTCGCCGTCGTAGATATGGGTGCACAGGCCGATCACCACGTCGGGCGCGCCCTTGGTGTACTGCTCGTACTCGCCGTCCAGGGTCTCGACGACCACGGACATCATCTTGCGGCCCGAGTCAAACGGGGCCTCGCCCACGCGCGGATGCTCGGCAGTCAGGCCAGTGAGGCCCGCCTTGCCGGCATCGTTGACGAGCGCACACTCGGTCGGCTCACCCACGGCCTCGCCCAGCTCCTCGTCCCACTGGGCGTCGGAGCACAGAGCCATGCCGGCCAGGAACTTCTCCTTAGGCGCGGCGAGCTCGTGCTTGACGACGGTCATCTTGTTCTGGGTGAGGGTACCGGTCTTGTCGGAGCAGATGGTCTGTGTGCAGCCAAGGGTCTCGACGGCGGAAAGCTTACGGATAATCGCTTGGCGCTTGGCCATTTTGGTCACGCCGAGCGAAAGCACGATAGTCACGACGGCAACCAGGCCCTCGGGGATGGCGGCGACGGCAAGCGAGACAGCGACCATAAAGGTGTCGAGCAGCGCGGTCGGATCGGTGAGAACGTTGCCCACGCCGTGGCGGATGATGTCGACGCCAAAGATGACGACGCAGATGACGATAACCATGATGGTGAGGATGCGGCTGAGCTCGGCAAGCTTCACCTGCAGCGGCGTGAGCTCTTCCTTGGCCTCGGCCAGGGCGCCGGCGATCTTACCCATCTCGGTGTTCATGCCGGTGCCGACCACGACGGCGCGGCCGCGGCCGTATACCACGGTGGAACCCATGTAGCACATGTTCTTGCGGTCGCCGAGCGGCACGTCGTCGGTGCCGGCGGCGAGCTCGATCACGTTGGCATGCTTCTCGACGGGCACGGACTCGCCGGTAAGGGCGGCCTCCTCGATCTTCATCGTGGCGCTCTCGAGCACGCGGCAGTCGGCCGGGACGGAGTCGCCCGCCTCGAGCATGATCACGTCACCGGGCACGAGCTCGGCGCTCGGCAGGTGCACGAGCTTGCCGTCGCGCAGCACCTTGGACTGCGCCGCGCTCATCTCCTGCAGGGCCTCGAGAGCCTCCTCGCTTTTAGCCTCCTGGACCACGCCCAGCACCGAGTTGACGATAACGACGAACATGATGATGGCGACATCGGCAAAGTCCGCCTCGCCCTTGACCATACCCGTGAGCGCGCTGATGACGGCGGCAACGATCAACATGATGACCATGGGGTCGGCCATCTGCTCAAAGAAACGCTTCCACAGCGGTGTCTTCTCGGCTTCCTCGAGCTTGTTAGGGCCTGTCTTGGCGAGGCGCGACGACGCCTCGTCGTTGCTCAGGCCGAGGTTCTCATCGACGCCCTGGTCGCTGAGCACCTCCGCCGCGGCGGACAGGTATTCCTTTTGCATATAGAGTCCCCTCCTGGGATTCGGGCCACTCAGCAGATTGATGCCCGATCATAATTCCCAGGAGAAGGGCAAGGGCTCATCAAGGCTGCCGTGCTGAGCGGCAGTTGATAGTGGAGCTATGGTACCCCAAAGCAGCGCGTCTAGCCAAAACATTCCAATTGGAAACACGGCTCGGGTGCAACGATGCAGACCGTATGATGTTCAATATTGATAAAACGTTTTTTCTTCGGCGCATCATCAAACTGAAATATCGCCCAGATAGCAGCGGTTAGAACGGTTGGTAAAGTTTTTGCATATACCGTTTTTTCGCAAAAAATGAACTTCTAATTCGGCATACGGTCGATTTTTTGGGGTATTCGGTCGCCATTTCGTTATAATCATCTCAGTTTTATTTCTTATGGTTTATCTATCAGCGCAAGACGATGTCAGATGGAGGTCTGAATGTACAAGCGCACCAAGATTGTATGCACCATGGGTCCCGCCTGCGATAGCGACGAGACCATCCGCGAGATGATCAAGGCGGGCATGAACGTCGCCCGTTTTAACTTCTCGCACGGATCCTACGACGAGCACCACGGTCGCATCGAGCGCGTCCGTCGTATTTCCAAGGAGCTCGGTCTGCCCGTCGGCATCCTGCTCGACACCAAGGGCCCCGAGGTCCGCACCGGCCTTCTGGTCGACGGCAAGAAGGTTGCCGTCAAGACCGGCGATAAGATCGTCGTCACCGCTCAGCCCACGTCCGAGGATTTCCACGGCACCTCTGAGCACATCTCCCTCGACTACCTGGCTCTGCCCTCCGAGGTCGAGAAGGGCTCCCTCATCCTGATCGATGACGGCCTGGTCGCCCTCGAGGTCGAGTCCGTCGACGGCCAGGACATGACCTGCGTCGTCAAGAACGACGGCCTGATCGGCGAGCGCAAGGGCGTCAACATGCCCAACGTCAATATCTCGCTGCCCGCCATCACCGAGCGCGATCGTCAGGACATCCTCTTTGGCCTGACCGAGAACATCGACTACATTGCCGCTTCCTTCATCCGTGACGGCGAGTCCGTCCGCGGCATCCGCGAGCTTTGCCGCGAGAACGGTGGCGAGCACGTGACGATCTTCCCGAAGATCGAGTGCGCCCTGGGCGTTGAGAACTTCGACGAGATCCTCGAGGCTTCCGACGGCATCATGGTCGCCCGTGGCGACCTGGGCATCGAGATCAAGCCCGAGCTCGTTCCGCACATCCAGAAGGAGATCATCGCCAAGTGCAACGCGGCCTACAAGCCCGTTATCACCGCTACGCAGATGCTCGACTCCATGCAGCAGAACCCGCGCCCGACGCGCGCCGAGGTTGCCGACGTTGCTAACGCCATTTACGACGGCACCGACGCCGTCATGCTGTCCGGCGAGTCCGCTGCCGGTAAGTACCCGGTTGAAGCCGTCAAGATGCAGGCCAGCATTGCTCTCGAGACCGAGAAGTACCTCCCGGCTCACGCTCCGCTCGAGGTTCCGGCCGATGCTCACGGCACCCGCGTCGTCAACAACGTTGTGGGTATGTCCGCTGTGAACATGGCTACCACCGTTGGCGCCAAGTGCATCACCGTGCCGACGACCACCGGTCGTACCGCTCGCCTGATCTCGCACTTCCGTCCCAACATGCCGATCTGCGCATTCTCCCGCCACGAGTGGGCCGTCCAGCAGATGATCATGTACTGGGGCGTTATCCCGCACCAGGCCGAGATTACCCAGGGCACCGTCAACGGCACGATCGTCAAGGCGATCGAGACCGCCAAGGAGCTCGGCTACGTCGAGGCCGGCGACCTGACCGTCGCTACCGCCGGCGATCCCCGCATGAGCGTCCAGCTCGAGGACAAGGTCTCCTCGACCAACGTCGCTTACGTCGCTCAGGTGCGCTAAATCGCACTTGCAAGCAGATTTGCATTGCAAAGGGCCCGGAAGGCATTGCCTTCCGGGCTTTTTTAAGACCTTCTTCATATGCCGCCTCATCGATTTGCGTTCAGTCGCAAGCCTCTCCGATGCCGAGCGCACCACCGAAGACGCCTGCGACGGGAGCTGTTGGTCAATTGGGATGAACTGTTCACCGTTAAGCCGGCCGGCTAGCAGCTAGCAATCAGGGGGACTGCGGGAACGCCAGAAGCAGCAACGCGAGTCGCAAATCCCGCCTCGGTCAGCTCGATGACCTCGGTAAACGTTGCGTCGAAAAACTCCTCGGTTAGCAGGCGGTATGGCGGATGGTCGGGCTCACCGGGGTTTTCGCGTACAATCTCGTGCATGACGCCGATGGTCTTGAGCACATATTCTTTATGGATGGGATACTGCCCAAAACGCGTCGCAGCGGTATACAGGCGATCGGTCGCACGCGGGATGGAAACAATGCCCAGCGTCTTGCCAAACCAGTCAAAGTCGCCTTGCTTTTTAATGCGGAACTCCTCGCACGGCTTGCCGCCGTGCGCCTCCAGGTACTGATTCACGCGCGTATTCCATACGGTATCGGCCACCAGATGCGACCAGACACCAAGTGTCAAATCGAGCAACGACTGTGCCACATCTTCGGACGCAAGCGAGAACTCACAGGCGCCGGGACCGGCAACCGGCTCGGCATCCTTGTAGCGCTGGGGATAGTGCACGCGGTTCAGCCGCTCGCGTTCCTCGATAATCGAGGTCGCCGCGGCCGGCGCACCGATGGGCGAACTTTTAAGCAACGGTGCCACATAGGTATCCCAGAACTCATGCTCACGAGGCTTAGGGATGGGCTCAGGCTTGGCAAAGTGCGTAATGCGGTACGGAATGGGATCGGCGATGCCAGGGACCATATAGCCCACGAAGATATCCGGAACCACGCAGCCAAACAAAAAGGCATTGCGGTCGCGCACGCTATTGGCAAGCGCACCGGTGCGCTCCAGCAAACGCTCCGTCTGAGCGATATGAATGTTCCAGCTTGGCATAGCCACCCCCATAAAAACCTGGATAACTATACCATCACGGCAAAGCCGCGCGGGCGGCTACGCACGCTCTACGCAGCAACTAGTCCGTAGCACCGCTTTCGGTTCCATACGACGGCGAAGGTGCCTCGACCACATGGTGATATCGATCGATATAGATTGCACGGGCACCCAGGCGTCGCACCAAATCCTGGTGATGCGTGCTCATCAAGACCGTCTTACCCGCCGCGACGTAGGCCAGCAAGAAGTTGACCACGATGTCGCATGAATCCTCGTCGAGTCCATTGGTAGGCTCGTCGAGGACCAAGATATCCGGGTTCATCGACACCACCGCAGCCAGCGCAACGCGTTTCTTTTGCCCGCCCGAGAGCTGATAGGGAGAGGCATCGGCAAGGTCGACAACCTGAAACAGCCCCATGGCATCGCGCACGCGGCGCTCGAGCTCGTCTGCCGGCAGCCCCATCTGCGCGGGACCAAAAGCAACTTCCTCGCCCACCGTAGCGCAGAACAGCTGAGCATCGGCATTCTGGAACACAAAACCTACGCGCTGATGAAAACGCTGAGCGGCCGCGGAATCCTTTAGAAACGCCGCATCGATCACGTGCCCGTCAAACAGGTATGCCCCTGCGTCCGCGAGCTCAAGGCCGTTAATAAGGCGCATGATCGTCGTCTTGCCACAACCGTTGGGACCGAGCAGGGCAACGAGTTCACCACGATCGACCTGCAGCGAAACGCCATCGACCACCGTATGACCCGCATAGGAGAACACTACGTCGCGAAACTCGATGAGCGGCGTGGCCTCGGCGCCGGTAACACCGCTCGCGCCCATCGCACCATTTGTATCGTTTGCCAAAACGTCGCCCTTCCCTATCCACATCGACGGCTCGACCGCCCGCGCTACAGCACTGCGCACAACACGGCGAGCAGAACCACAACGGCTGCGTAAACGGCATCGCGCCAGCCAAACCCGGCGCGCGCGGGCGCCGGATACGCACCGGCAAAGCCGCGGCAAAGCATAGCCTCGTCCATCGCGCGGCTGCATTCCATCGCCTTGATAAAGGTCATGCCCATGATACCCGCGATCGAATCGGTACGCGAAAATCCCTCAGGCGCACGGCCAACGCTGCGCAGCATGACCGATTCGCACAGATTGTGCGCCGTGCGACCCAGCACCTCGATGTGCTTGAGCGCCATATCAAACGTAAAGATGACCTCGTCGGGCAGATGTAGCGTCTTGAGCGCCGCCGACATGCGGCTCCAGGTGAGTGTCCACGAAACGCCCAGCACGAGCGACACGTTAATGAACGTCTTGAGCGCAATTTTGAGCATGGCGCCCGTAGCGGAAGCGCCCAGCAGCAGGGCAGGCAGCGCCAGAACCACTGCGAGCCCCGTGGCGCCGAGCGCCGGTACAATGGTCGCACGCAGCCCGCGTGCGGGGCGCACCGCGACCAGCACCAGCGCGATAGCCGCCATCAACATGAGGTACAGCGGGCTCTGCGTCAGACACACGCATAGAACGCAGACGAACATCCCCACCAGGCGCACCGGAGCCGAAACGCAAGAAAGGGCGCGGTCGACCATCGACCCGCCCTCGTGCGCGCCCCCACCCAGGCGAACCCGCTCAAGCAGGCTCGCCAGATGCAGGACGTTCTTTTGCATCACACGATGCCGAGCCCCCACGGGCTCGTAACGCTGCTCGACCGCAAGCCAGCTAGGCAGCTCGGCTATTGCCATGAGCACCGCTTTCCTTAACCGTCAGCGAGATCAGACGGAATGCGATGGTGAGCACCGCCACGCCAATCACGCCGGACAGGATATACATGGCAGCCTGACCGGCAAAGCCAAGACCCTGCTCCTCGGAATAGGCCTGCAGGTAATCACCCGTAGGCAGAGCGTCGGCAAAGGTCGGGGTATCAAGGCCGACCGAAGCTTGCAGGCTGTCGTCACCAACCTCCTGAACGGCGGTCGCGGCGCCCTCGGCGTCCCACTCGCCCCATGCGTCACCTGTGGCAAGCAAGCCGAGCGGCGTAGCCACGACAAGCACGGCAACCAAGATGAGCGTGGGGACCAGCGAGGTCTTCTTGGCAGCAGCGCCCTCGGCAGTAAGCTGGCCATCGACGGCCTCGGGCCCGACGATAACGCTCGGCGCCGTCTTCTTGATAAAGCCGTAGATCGCGGCAGTCGCCACGCCCTCGACCACGCCGGCAACCAGCATATGCGGGATCAACATGGCCGGAATAGCCACGGACAGCGGGAAGGGGCAGTACAGCGGAGCGCCCGAAGCGTTGGTGAAGAGCATCGGCTGAATACCGAACTCGATTGCCGCGCAAAGGGCCGCCAGGCACAGGCCGACCCAGCCGCTTACGATGGCCGAAACCGAGGTGCCCCAGCTCTTGTCGTGCAAACGGCTGTTGAGCGCACGGAACACGATAGCAGCGGCAAACGGCAACACGAAGGCCATGTTAAAGCAGTTGGCGCCAAAGGACAGGATGCCGCCGTCGCCAAACAGCAGCGCCTGCAGTGCCAGCGCGACCGAAACCGCAATGGCCGCGGCCTCGGGACCCAGCAGCAGCGCGATGAGCGCGCCGCCGACGGCGTGACCCGTGGTGCCGCCGGGCAACGGCACGTTGAACATCATGAGCAAGAAGGAGAACGCGGCGCAGATGCCCAGGAAAGCCATGTGCTCGCGATCGAGCGTGGCGCGCACTTTCTTGATGCAGTGAACCCAAACGGGCACCATCGCCACTGCCATGACGGCATCGGTCTGCGGGGACAGATAATTATCTGGAATGTGCATGCACGCCTCCCGGTTATCGGCGCACGGAATTGCAACGCCGTTTGAATCACCTTTCCAGTGTTACGTAATGTCAGATTCGTAACACGACGCGGGCTATCATAGCAAAACGGCGCACTGCCGACAAAGCAGCACGCCGTTATGTAATGCGCGTGTCATATATGCAGGCTCAACGGTGCCTTATACCGAAAACAGCAGTCACGTAAGACTCGGCGGCAGCCGACGCTGGCCTATATCCGGCGCAGGACCTAGCCGCGGACCTCGCCGTTTACGCCCTTGCACACCTTGGTAACAATCTTCTGGTGCGCCTTTTCGACCTCTTCGCTGGTAAGCGTGTGGTCGTCGGAGCGATACGTAAGCGCAAAGGCCATGGACTTCTTGCCCTTGCCGATACGGACCGGATCGCGGTAGACATCGAACAGGCGCACGCCCTCGAGCAGTTTGCCGCCGGCGCTCGTAATACGACGCTCAAGATCCTCGCAGGTCACAGTGTTGTCGACCACGATAGCAAGGTCGTGCTCAACGGCCGGGTACTGCGAGAACTCACGGTAGTTCTCCTGGTTGCGGGCGCCCTTGATCAGCTTGTCCAGGTCAAGCTCAAAGGCAACGACGACCTCGTCAATGCCCATAGCCTCGCGTGCCTCGGGGTGGATCTCGCCAACCCAGCCCAGCACGGTACCGCCCGAGAGCACCTCGGCAGCACGACCCGGCTGCAGGAAGGCATAGCTCTCGCCCTCGACGGGACGGAAGCGAACCTTCTCGATGCGCAGCTGGGCAAGCAGCTCCTCAACGATGCCCTTGCCAAAGAAGAAACGCAGCTTGCGGTACTTCATGTTCCAAGACTGCTCGCTCCACTGGCCCGAGAGCACGCCCGCCACGGACTTGGTCTCCTTGGGCAGGCTGGCATTCTCGCGACCGTGGAACAAGCTGCCGACCTCGTACAGATGCACGTTGGGCGTGCCGTGGGCCTCGTTATAGGCAACGGACTGCAGCAGGCCCGGCAGCAGCGAGCGGCGCATCTCGGTCTGCTCGGCCACCAGCGGGTTCATGAGCACCACGGGGCAGCCGCGACCCTCGGTGGACATGCCAATCTTCTCCAGGTCGCCCGGGGCGGCAAAGCCAAAGGTCGTGGTCTCGTTGAGGCCACAGGCGCGCAGGATCTCGCCGACCTTGCGGGTAAGCTTCTGCTCGCGCGTCAGACCGCCGATGTGGTTCTTGGCAGCCGGAATGGTCGCCGTGACGCGACCCATGCCCCACAGGCGCAGGACCTCCTCGATCAGGTCGATCTCACGCGGCAGGTCGGGACGGAAGCTCGGCGGCGTGACCATAAAGTCCTCGCCGTCGCGCTCGACGGTGCAGCCCAGGCGGGTGAGCGAGCGCTCGATAAAGTCGGACTCGATGTCGGCACCGCAGATGGCGTGCACGCGGGCCAGGCGCAGCTTGATGCTGTCGATGGTCTTGGGCGCGGGGAAAACGTCGACATAGCCGGGAGCAACCTCGCCGCCGGCGATCTCCTCAATCAGCGCGCAGGTAACGTTGGCAACATCCACGCAGCCGGTCTCGTCAACCTGGCGCTCAAAGCGGATGGAGGCGTCGGAGATCAGCGACAGGTCACGGCTGGTGTGCGAGGTGCGGCCGGCGTTGAAGCAGGCGCTCTCGACCATCACGTCAACGGTATCGTCCTCGATCTCGGAATCCATGCCGCCCATGACGCCGGCCAACGCCACAGGGCGCTCGCCGTCGGTGATGAGGCCCATGCCGGCGTCGAGCACACGCTCCTCGCCATCGAGCGTCGTGAACTTCTCGTCCTGCTGGGCGGCGCGAACCACCACGCGGCGCCTGCCATCGCGCTCGGCAAAGGTGTCGAGGTCAAAGGCGTGCAGCGGCTGGCCGGTGAGCATCATCACGTAGTTGGTGATATCGACGATGTTGTTGTGCGGGCGCACGCCCAGGGCGTTGAGGCGCTTGACCATCCAGTCGGGCGAGGGGCCGACCTTCACGTTGCGCACGATGCGGGCGACGTAGCGGTCGCACAGGCCCTCGTCGGCAATCTCGACCGAAAGCTCGTCGTCGGTCGCGCGGCCGGTCTCGACCTTGATGGCGGGCAGCTCAACGTGGAAATCGCGGTCGAAGATGGCACCGGTTTCGCGGGCCATGCCGATCATGGACAGGCAGTCGGGGCGGTTGGGCGTGATCTCGCAGTCGAGCACGGTGTCGCTCGAGCCCACGTACTCGGCAAACGGCATGCCGCAGGGCGTATCCTCGGGCAGGATCATGATGCCGGAGTGGTCGCCGCCCAGGCCGAGCTCGCGCGCAGAGCAGTTCATGCCCATGGACACGACACCGCGAAGCTTGCTCTTCTTGATCTTGACGTCGCCGGGCAGGACAGCGCCGATCATGGCCGTGACGATGTGGTCACCGGCCTCGAAGTTCTGCGCGCCGCAGACGATCTGCAGCGGGGCGGGGTTGCCGTCGGCGTCGAGGTTCTTGTCGCCCACGTCGACCGAGCACACATACATGTGGTCGCTATCGGGGTGCGGGGTCTTGGTGAGCACCTTGGCGGTCACCACATGGTCGAAGGACTCGCCCACGGTGTCGATCGCCTCGACCTCGGTGCCGGTACGGATATATTCGTCCGAAAGGGTCTTGGGATCCTCCGGAATATCGATCATGGTCTTGAGCCAGTCGTAAGAAACACGCATCTAGCTCTCCTTTCATACTGAAAGCCTGCGAAGAGATGCAGGTGGAAACTTCAACTTTGTGAACATTCCTTACAAAGCGAGGGTTGTCCAAGTGCGGCAGATCGGCCCGAAAGAGGAGCGCCGCGTACTTTGGTACGCAAGCGACGAATGAGCGCCGAGGTGCCGTGCTTGGGCAAGCCGCAGCCTAGAACTGATTCAAGAAGCGCATATCGCCAGTCATGAGAGTTCTGAGGTCGGGCAGGTCGTAGCGCAGTGCCGCGACGCGCTCGGCGCCAATACCAAAGGCAAAGCCGGTGTACTTCTCGGGGTCGATGCCGCAGTTGATCAGGACGTTGGGGTCGACCATGCCGCAGCCCAGGATCTCGATCCAGCCGCTGTGCTTGCAGAAGTTGCAGCCCTTGCCGCCGCACACGTGGCAGCTCACGTCCACCTCGCAGGAAGGCTCGGTGAAGGGGAAGAAATGCGGGCGATAACGCGTCTTGCGGTCCTCGCCAAACATGCACTTAACAAAGTAGTCGAGCGTGCCCTTAAGATCGCCAAAGGTGATGCCCTCGTCGACGACCAGGCCTTCGATCTGGTTGAACTGCGGCAGGTGGCAGGCGTCGGCCGTGTCGGGACGATAGACGGTGCCCGGGCAGATCATGTAGATGGGCGGCTTTTGCGACTCCATGGTGTGGATTTGCACGCCCGAGGTCTGGGTGCGCAGCAGCACGTCGGACTCGCCGTGGGCATGAGCCTCGGGGTGCGCGACGCTGCCGGGGTTGTTGTCGACCACGTAGAAGGTATCGCGGGCCGAACGGCTCGGGTGATCCATGGGGGCGTTGAGCGCGGTGAAGTTGTAGTAGGAGGTGTCGACCATGGGGCCGGACTCGACGGTGTAGCCGATGCCGCAGAAGATGTCCTCGGCCTCCTCGATGATCTGCTTGATCAGGTGCTGGTGGCCGATCTGCGGACGGATGCCCGGCAGCGTGATGTCGACGGCATCGTGCTCGAGTGCGTGTTTGAGGGCGGCGGCCTTCATCTCGGTGGTGCGCTCGTCGAGCATGCCCTCGATCAGCTGGCGCATCTCGTTGGCGCGCTTGCCCATCACGGGACGATCCTCGGGGGCGAGCTTGCCCATCATGCGCATCAGGCCGGTGATGCGGCCCTTGCGACCGAGCAGCTCAACGCGTGCAGCCTCGAGCTTGGCGGCGTCGTCGGCGCCTGCAACGAGCTCCTTGGCCTCTTCCTCGAGTTTGACCAGATCATCAATCAGACTCATGTCTTCCCTTTCGTCTCTCGCGTATCCGCGCTCCGGGGCGGCTGACGCCGCCCGATGCTGCGGATGCGCGGCCCGGTTCGGTAACAAAAAACCGTCCTCGGGCATGTGCATTGCCCAAGGACGGTTGAATTCCGCGGTACCACCTTGTTTGACCCGGCGGATGTCTGGCCCGCCGCGCCCACTCTGCGCCCCTTATCGCGAGGCTCACGGCTTCCCTACTGGGGCTTCGCCGCCGCTGGCCGCGCGCCCGTTGAGGTTGCTGCTCGGGAGTGAACGCTTGGCCCTTGCCGCCGCAGGAAGGCTTGCAGCCCATGACCTTCCCTCTCTTGCCGGCGACGCGGCGGGCAAAACCCTCTCCGTCAACGCATTGGGCTATAGGATAACACATTTCGCGAGCGCATCGCCGCGTTCCGTTTTGTTCGCGCTGGGTACAAGGCAGGTAGCTGTGCAAACTGGCCGCGCACCCGCCTGCGGCGCTCGGCCTGCGAGATTAAGGATACGGTATGGGAAAGAAACTCGATAAGAAGGCCCAGGCCGCCGTGGCAAAGGCTGCCAAGGGCGTCAAGGCTGCTAAAGTCGACAAGGCCGTCAAAAAGTTCCGCAAACTCGAGGGCAAGCTGTGGACTCGCGAGTACCTGCTCAAAATTGCCGAGTTCGATGGAGCGACGATTGCTCCTGCCAACGGTGCTGCCGCCCGTGCCGACGCCATGGGCACGCTTGCCGGCGAGCATCACAAGCTACTGACCAGCGAGAAGTCCGTTGAGCTCGTACGCTCGTTAGCGCGCGAGACGGTTGCAGGCGGACATGTAGACGACCCGCAGCTGCTCGACGAGATCCGCGTGCTCGGCCGCGACCAGCGCGAGGCAAGCGTTATTCCTACCGAGGAGGCCGAAGCCTGGACCAGGCTCACCTGCGAGGCCGACGCCGTGTGGCACAAGGCCAAGACGGCCAATGACTGGGCGAGCTTTGAGCCCTATGTGGATAGAATCGTCGCCCAGCTTAAGCATCAGGCCGAGCTCATGGACCCCAAGCGCGACCCATACGACGTTTGGCTCGACCAGTACGAGCGCGGCCTTTCCGCCAAGAGCTTCGATGCGTTTTGCGATGAGGTCAAGGCGACGGTCGTGCCGCTCGTGCACGCCATCGGCGAGCGCGGCCAGCAGCCCGATGCCGACTTTTTGCACGCCCGCGTGCCCGAGGCCGCCCAGCGCGCCATGAGCTTTGACCTTATGAAGCTCGTCGGCCTAGACCTGGACGACACCACGCTTGCCTTTACCGAGCATCCGTTTAGCGAGGGCTTTGCCGTGGGCGATGCACGCATCGCGACGCACATCTACGAGAACGACTGTATCTCCAACGTCTTCAGCATCATCCACGAGGCAGGTCACGCCATGTATGAGCTGGGCGTGAACCCCGCCTATGCGCGCACGTGCCTGGAGGGTGGCACCTCCATGGGCATCCACGAGAGCCAGAGCCGCTTTTTCGAGAACACCGTGGGTCGCAGCCGCGCCTTTATGGGACCGCTGCTCGAGGTGCTGCGCCGCCACGCACCCGAGGTCTACGGCGACGTCGACGAGGACACGCTCTACCACGCCGTGAACATCGCGCAGCCTTCGCTGATCCGCACCGAGGCCGACGAGCTCACCTATCCGCTGCACGTTATGGTGCGCTACGAGATCGAGCGCATGCTGTTTGCCGGCGAGGCCACGGCCAAGGATATCCCCGCGCTTTGGAATCGCTTTATGGACGAGTACCTGGGCATTCCGGTTCCCGACGACACGCGTGGTTGCCTGCAGGATACGCACTGGAGCGGCGGCTCGTTTGGCTACTTCCCCACCTATGCGCTGGGCAGCGCCTACGACGCCATGTTTGTGCCGGCCATGTGCCGCGACGGCGTCGACCTTACCGGCGCCTGCGCGAGCGGCGACCTGACACCCGTCCGTGCCTGGCTGGGCGAGCACATTTGGCAGTGGGGCCGCGCCAAGGACGCGCCGGAGCTCATCAAGGGTGCCTGCGGCATGGCGTTCGATGCCCGCTACTACTGCAGCTACCTGCAGGACAAGTTCACCACGCTCTACGAGCTGTAAAGCTTAGGCAGCACGCCAACGCAAAGGGGGCGCCGCGGAACCAATCCGCAGCACCCCCTTTTTTCACCTAGTCGTTTAAGAACGTCCCCAATGACTACAGCGTCGAGCAGTTACGCGGTTTGATAAAACCGCGTAACTAAAGAGCCTCCAGAGCACTTGCGATGCGCTTCATGGCGGCATCGGCGGATGCTTGGTCGGGCGCCTCGGCCAGCACGCGGATAACCGACTCGGTTCCGCTCTTGCGCACGAGCACGCGGCCCTCGCCTGCCAGCGCAGCCTCGGCCTCGGCGATGGCGTTCTGCACGCCCATGTTCTCGAGCGCGGCGTCCTTGTCCGCCACGTGCACGGCCACCTGCGCCTGCGGCAGCAGCTTGCACGGAGCCGTGAGCTGCGAGAGCGTCTCGCGCTCGGCACGAATCACTTCCATCACGCGCAGCGAAGTCATAATGCCGTCGCCCGTGCGCTCGATATCGCCAAAGATCGTATGGCCCGTCTGCTCGCCGCCCAGGCTGTAGCCGCCCTCGCGCATCTTGGCATACACGTGACGGTCGCCCACGCCGCTGGTCACGGCGCTCAGACCGGCAAGCTCCAGCGACTTGACCAGGCCAAAGTTGCTGGCGATCGTCGGCACCACGGTACCGCCCGAAAGGCGACCGTGCTTGTTCAGGTACACGCCGCACACGTACAGGATCTGGTCGCCGTCTACCACGCGACCGCGCTCGTCCACGGCCAAGCAGCGATCGGCATCGCCGTCATAGGCAAAGCCCACATCCAGGCCCTGCTCCACCACATGGCGCTGCAGGCGCTCCATATGCGTGGAGCCGCAGTCGACGTTGATGTTAAAGCCATCGGGCGCGGCGTTGATCACGCGCACGTCGGCACCGAGCGCGTCGAACACCGGCTTGGCAACCGAGGAAGCCGAGCCGTTGGCGCAGTCGATACCGATCTTGACGCCCTGCAACGAAAAGTTCGCGCTGGCGATGATCGAAGCAATGTAGCGGTTGCGGCCCTGCATGTAGTCCACCGTGGCGCCGATGTGGTTGCCCGTGGCCAGCGGCACCTCACTCTTGCCATCGATATAGTCCTCGATGAGCTCCAGTACGTCCTCGTCCATCTTAAAGCCGTCGCTGTTGACAAGCTTAATGCCGTTATCGCAAAACGGATTGTGACTCGCGCTGATCATGATGCCGCAATCGAAGCAGCCTTCCACGGTCTGATGCGCTACGCCCGGCGTGGGGATCACGTGCAGCATATAGGCGTCCGCACCGCTCGCGACCAGGCCGCTCACCAGCGCCGCCTCGAACATGTAGCTCGAACGACGCGTGTCCTTGCCCACGATCACGCGTGCCTTGCGCTCGCGGTTGGCACCGTAATACCAGCCCACAAAACGGCCAATCTTATAAGCGTGCTCTACCGTCAGCCCAACGTTGGCCTCACCGCGAAAGCCGTCGGTGCCAAAGTACTTCATGCGCTCTCCTTACAAAATAGGGGCGAACAGATTGCCTGTCCGCCCCAAAATGGTACTCGATTATCTGCGCTACCAGAAAAACCCTACGCCGACGCGCTGTCGCGAGCCGCCTGGCATGTAGGAGTCTGACGCAGCGTAAGCGGCTTGTCCCCCGCCTCGGCCGACGTGGTCAGCGTATACGTGATCGTCGTCGTCCCGCCAGCATGCAGGTCAACGGTGCCCGAATAGAAGGGGATTCCATGCCACGTAGCGGCGCCAAGACCAAACTGGGTGCCCTCGACGGTCAAATCAGTAATGTTGCCGCCCGTCGGGGCAAACAACGAGACATTCAGACGCTCGTCGTCACGCGCGGCATCGGGTGCGCTCGCCGCAACGTAATCGGGCAGCTTGCCAGCCTCCTCCTGCGTCATGATGTTCGTCAGAGTAACGGTGATGCGATACGAGCACGTGCCGTCGCCGTTCTTGATGCCCTGGCCGATCTGCGTGTCGGCGTTCAGATACCAGTCGAGCTTGGAGAAGCTCAGGTTGTTAAAGTAAACGCCGGCAACGGGATCGGCACTCGGATCATCCGGATCGGGCAGCGAAGCGTCAATGCCCGTCTCTTTGATGGCATTCTGCTCATCATCGTTTCTCATCCAAGCAATCAGACGGCCCTCTTCGGCACCGCGCTCGAATGCACCGACAAGCTTTGTAACGTCGACGTCACCGATGCCACCGAGAATCTTGTCGAAGGCGGCGCTGGCAACAGCCGCAAAGATGCCGTCCGACTCCTCGACCGGATAGTTCCAGTACACATCGTGCATGAGGACCTTTGCGGCGTTGGTGCCGTCGACAACCGTTCCGTCGGGCAGCGAGACATTACCGACCAGGCCCAGCAGATACTGCAGGAACACCGGGTCGATACCGATGACGCCATCAACGTCCTGTCCATACTGGGACTTCCACAGCGCGGCGACACGCTGCGAGTTGCGGGGCCAATCAGGCGAATAGGTATTGCCCGAGTTGTACAGGTTACTGTGGTCACCAAACAGTGCCTCGTCCTCTTCGTCGACGCTCTCAACCGCCTCGTCTTTGCTAAGCGCAATACATGGAACAAAGTCACCAATCGACATCTGGCCGTCAGTGACCGAAATCAGGCCCTGCGAACCGCCAAAGCCGCCGCAAGCACGAATCTCGACGTTGTTCATGGCGTACATAAGGTAGTTGCGCGTCTGGCCGTTGGCGCCGAGCATCTGGGGAAGGACGGGGGCGACCTTCTCCGCCGCGTCAACCGCGCCGTTGAGGGTGGCAAAGCCGTCCTTGGCCTTATCGACCAGCTCGGTCACCTGGGAAATATGAGTATCGCCAATGCCCTGGATCTTCTCGTTGGCGCTCTTGAACACCTTCGAGCTGCTGGAAAGCGAATCGGCGACCGCCTGCAGCGCGGACACGTTAATCATGCCATCCTGGAACAGCTTGCCGGGCGTGGCCTGAGAAAGGTTGTCGGCCATGGGAACCAGCGCGTTGCTCGAGACATCGGACAGGGCATCAATCATGGTGCGGGCTGCGTTGATGTCACTGCCATACACCGGGATAAACGAAGCCGCCGTCCACAGCGGGCTCGAAGTCTCCGCCTTCATGCTGTCGCAGAGCTCATCGATCTTCTTCGCGTCGTCAGGCAGCGTCGAAAAATCGCCCGACGTGACCTTGTCCTTAAGGCCACCGACGATCTCGACAGCCTCCTTCGCTTCGCTCTTTACGGTCTTTGCCGAGTTAAGCAGCATAAAGCCGCTCGCGCCAAGCGCAACGAGAAGCACCGCGACTACAGCGGCAATAATGGCGCCAGTGTGACGCTTCTTGCCCTCGCCCTTGCGATGGCGATGACGGACCAGACCGTCAGAGGTCGAACTCGACGAAGCGTCGCTACCGTAGTTCAAGCCAAAATCGTAATAATCTTCCTTGGAACCCGAGCCCGCAAACTCGGTACCGCTATCATCCAGGCGGGCGAACGTGCCAGTCTCGGAGGCGCCGGTGTAAATCGTGCCAAGGTTACCCGTAAGCCCCGCGCCACCGGCAGAGGGAGTATTGTTGTCGGCCTTGCCGGCATTAACGTTGCCGGCGGCATTCGCGGCGTTGGCAGCACCTGCGTTGTTCGCAGGTGCCGAAGGAGCCCCGCTCGGCTGCGACGCGGAGGTTGCACCGCCCGCAAAGACATTCCCTCTTGCACGGCCGGTCTTTTTTGCCTTTTGAGACTGCTCGTACAGAGCGGTAAACATCGCCGTCTCGCCCGGGGACACGCGCTTACCGGAACCGCCCTGTCCAGCGCCGCCCGGCGTGCCGGCCTTACCAGCCCCGTTCGGACGCGGCGGAACTGCAGGACGGCCGCTATCGCTGCCCTTAAAGTGATTACCAGCCATAAAGAAATCCTCGCAATTGAGTCGCAATGAAAAAGTCCATAACGTTACTAGTTTATGGCATTTTGAGCATCGACAGCTAAACTCCAGACACGGACATCAATTGGCGAAAATGCGGCACAACACCTTTTCCGTCTTGGCGGCGGCGCCAGCTACACCGTGAGGAACATCATCACGATGATCATGGCAAAGCCGATAAGGTCGGTCGGCAAAAACACCGTGCCCAGCATAACGGCGCTGGTGATGGTCGCCGAAACCGGCTCCACAGTTCCGATGAGGCTCGCACGCACCGAGCCGATGTCCTTAACACCCTGCATATAGAGCATGTAAGCAAAAAACGAGCCGATAACCACGAACACCGCGAGCGCCTCGATGCCGGCAGCGTCGAGCGCCGGCATATGCGCCCAGGGCTGCACGAAGACACATGAGATCACGCCCGCCGTGAGCATTGCCGAGCCCGTGACGATGGGGCTGCCGTATTCGAGCAGGATCTTGGCGGGAATTACCGCCATACACGCGGCGCTGACCGCACACATAAGACCCGCTGCCAGGCCAAGCGGCGAGATATTCAGGCTGGTGGGGTCGCCGCCGGTGGCGATTAAAAAGGTTCCACCCAGAGCCAGGCCAATGCCGATGACTTCGCGAGTACGCGGCATGCGGCGATCGATCGCGCAGGCGTAGCCCATGATGATAACGAGCTGCAGGCACTGGAGCACCGTCGCGGTTCCGGCGTTCGTCAGGCGCACGGCCGAAAGATAGCAAAACTGGTTGAACAGCAGGCCAAAGGCAGTAAAGAGCAGCAGCTGCTTGCGATCGGCGGGTGTGGTCCAGAGCTTAATCAGGCGCTCGCGGTCGCGCGTAACAACCACGGCCATAAAGAGTAGACCGGCGAGAATCTGACGCACGCTCATAAGCCACAAGGTGTCGACGTGGTAGGTATCGAACAGAAAGCTCGCACTGGTGCCCGAGAAGCCCCAAAACGAACCGCCCACCAGCGTAGCCAAGACGCCCGTGATCATCTTGCGCGTCGAAGCGCTGTTCAAGCGGTCGCGCCATGCGCGACGGGTGTCACGGCTGAGCTCGTCGGTGCCCTCGGGCACATCAATGTTCGATATATCGGTCATCGGCACCGAAGCCCCTGCGCCTTCGACCTGCTCGACACACTCTTTGCTCATTCCACTCCCCCGAAACAGCCTGGAAACAATTCGGCTTACCTTACCACGGCGAAGTCACCAGCTGGAGGCTTGTCCGCTTATCGGTGGGACAATTCCGCAGGCGTCTTTCCATAGCTCGATACCGCAATGGCCTTGCATTATGCGACAGCCAAATCGCGGCAGCAGGCTCTTTTGAAATGGATACGACAAAGCCCCCGAATTCCACAATGTAAGCGATTTTTAAAAATGTTCTTGCCACCGAGTTCAGGCTCCGTTATATTATCCCTTGCGCGCTTGCGCACCCTTGATCGGGCGTTTAGCTCAGGGGGAGAGCGCTTCCCTGACACGGAAGAGGTCAGAAGTTCAAATCTTCTAACGCCCACCAAATGTTCGCAGCTCAGAGGCTATGTCCTCTGGGCTGTTTTGTTTTATGTCACCAAATCAGCTGGCAACTCCAACCGCCCAAGCAACCACCCTGCCCATGCACAAAACCGCGTCAATAGCCACCGAGGCCGAGGCCAACGCGTCTCGAACCCATCCGAGCCGCAACTCCTCAGCAAAACGCCGCGATGTCTGCGCCCTGCGGTATCCTTGAGCCACTTGCACCTGCAGCACCAAGGAGCCGCCATGCGCACCGAGCTCGATGTCCCCTTTTCGCACAAAGAAGAAGCCAAGGCGCTGGGCGCCAAATGGGACCGGACCAAGAAGATCTGGTATGTACCCAGCGGCGTCAACCCCGAACCCTTTGCCGAGTGGCTGCCCGGTGTTGACCGATCCGACCCCTCAGCGCCGTATATATATCTAGTACTGGGCAAGCGCGAGTGCTGGAAGTGTCACAAAGAGACCTCGGTCGCGGCCTTCGGCATTCCCTATCGAGCCGATAACGACGAGAGCATCGCCATCGCGCACGCGCCCAACGAAGCCGGGCACATTGCCATCGACACGGCCAACGCCAACGCACTCGCCATCGCGCCCGCTCTTGGCTGCGTGCCGGGCGAGATCCGCGACTACCTTCATAAGCGCTGCGGCTACAAACCCGTAGGCGCGCGAGCCTCCAAAGCCCCGTCGCTCGGCAACACGTGCACCAGTTGCGACGCGCTGCAAGGCAGCCGCTATCTGTTCGAGGAGCCCTCGTCCCCGTTTGCCCTCACTGCCATCAACAAGCTGCCGGCACTAGAGTTTGTGCGCGTCGAAGTTGCCGGCGTTTTTGGCGTCCCGGCCGCGCGCACCGACTTTGACCAGGCGCTCTTTACCTGGGCACGCGACCATCACGCCGAGTTCCACAAGCAACTCGGTGAGGGGATTTATTTGTAGAGACGGAGAAGCCTTCACAGCCAGCTCCTCCGCATCACCTATCCCTCGTCGCCGGCGTCATACACGATATCGAGGCCACAAACAGGGCATTTCTCCGGATACACCGGCATATGAACGCCTGTCTGTTTTCTCACTTCGTCGCTGAGTCTGTCGCGCGCATCGATGAACCGAATGTCGAGACACGGTATTTGCGAGCCGCAGCAAGGGCAGGTGACGACAAACGACCCGCAATCAACCTCTACGCTCGGAAACATATTGTTGTCTATAAGGGCACACGGCAGTTTTCCGTACTTCCCCATCGCAATATCGCCTCGCCAGCTCATACACGCTCCCCTCTCGCTATACAAAACAGGAAGAGCATGCACCGGCGGGCGTGCGCGAGATTGCATCGCCACGCGATCCGATCAAACAACTCGATCGTCAAAGAATGCCAAAGCCAAATACGCTAATACAGCAGAAGCCCCGCCTTTTCACGCTTCTTTTCCGAGCGATCGAACTCAATGCGATGGGCCTCAAGAAACACCGTATTGGGTCGCCACTGACGCTCATTCGGCTGCCTTAGCGTCGCACCCGCAAAGGAAGCGTAGCCGGTCTTATCCAGCAGGTACGATCCGCACAGCCGATATTCGCCGCAAACAGGCTCAAACGAAATCAGGTGAGCATCAAATAGGGAATGAAGATCGCGCCGAAGCAGAATGCCATTGCTGGCAACCTGCGATTTGGGTCCCGAGTAATTCTCGATATGTGCAGCCTCCAGAGCTTCGCTGACGCCGCAGTCCGACACCGCGCAACGGCCGTCATAGGCGGCAACGAGCTGCTTGCGGAACCATTGCTGCCCCAATCGCTCGCGCCTTAACGCATAGCGGACCTTTTCGTCGTCGGTCGCACCCTGTCCGGCAAACTCAATATCGACGGGCATGTGCTTCAGATAACTCATGTCGGGTGCAAAACGAGGGTCCGGTCCGCCTTTATGAACAGGACCATGCAGAACAAACCATCCGTTTTCGGGCTCGAACCGCTCAACAAACGCAAGGCCGAGCACCTTATAGCCCACCTCGGTTGCAAATATGACTCCGACCGGAACGCCACATTCCATGCAGTTGAGCATTTTACGGTTATAGTCTTGGTCTCGAGAACCAACGGCGCCTGGCGCTTGAACCGAATACTTAATGACCCACATGCCATCGTCCAAATAGAGCGGAGGCACATCGTTGATGCTCTCGGTTTGCCGCTGGCGCGCTTGCACCCCGCTACCCCACTCCCCTGTATACTGATGTAGCACGTGTTTCATCCGGGCTTGTTGGGCCGGATTGTTCATGGGAGGGTCTTATGGCTGCTTTGAACACGCCTAAGGGGAGCGTTTCTTCTTCGTCCATCAAGCCGGTTACACGCAAGGCCGTGCGCTGCCAGCGCGAGGTCGCCTGGCTTGTCACGCAGGCGGCGGGTAGGCTTGTGGCGACCACCCAGGACGTCAATGCGCCTACGCCGAGCTTTGTGTTAGCGGCGGCGCTGGATTTTGTGCGCCAATTGGAGCTTGCCGAACAGGATGCCAGCGGCCACCTCGACTACCAGAATGTTATGGCGCCCGACCTGCAAACGTTCTGCCACATGGCCAAGTTGCCCGCCGCGCCCAATGCGCTTTCGGACGCAGGCTACATGTTTACGCTTTCGGGCGCGGACCTTATCCGCGATATCTACGCATACTGCAGCGAGCTCGCCGAACGCAGCGTCTTTGGCACGGCTGAAGTCAAACCGGGATATGTCATCAAGCTGGTTCTTAGGCTGTTCTTGATGGACGGGTTCGGGGCCATGCCGGCGTAAGCCGAGTCTTTAGCATCACCGTCGACTGGGCAACAACCGCTTTACCTTAGTGGGCGCCAATCGAGGGTCGATTATTGAGTCGCCTCGTCCACTAACGCATTTATTCCACGCGCTCTGACAGTCGATATTTGCGGTTGCGGCTTGTCGACGGCGCCGTGGGCTCAAGCTCGCCTTGAGCAATGAGCGCGTTGACGCGCGACCTAACCTGGGAAATTGTAAGCCCCGTGCGTTCTGCCAGCTCACGCGTCCCCAGCTCGCCGTAGTGTTTGAGTGCCGTCACAATTAAGCCCCCGCCATGATCGACCGGCTCGATCTTTGAACGGTAAAGTACGACCTTGAACCGATCGAACCCCGGGCAGAACAGGGGCTCGGCCAGACCATGCGCGCGCATGGCATCGATCATCATCGGGATGCCCGAGCCATTGCCCTCAGCCGGCGAACCTGCGCCATCCGGCAGCGGAACAATCGACATGAGCTTCACAAGCGTCGCGTTACGGCATCGGGAGCTGCCGTCAAACAAGTTCTCGCGAGTCTTTCCCCCGTAAAGGCCGCCAGGATTCGTCACCTCGACACGATCGTCAAAGACGTCGACGGCAATCGATTGTCCACAGAACCGATCCCCGTATTCTCGATGGATTACGGCGTTGGCGATTGCCTCGCGCAGAACCTCCTCGGGAATCTCAAGCGAGTCGACACGCGAGACGCCTTGGACGGTCGAGGTTCGCCGCAAATTCTTGGCGACGGCTGCGACGGCATCCGAGATCATCTCGCCCAACGTTCCCTCACTGATTGTGCGGTCCATGAATCTCAGCGACCCCGCCATGCCCTTCTGAGTTCCCGCATGGACAGCCACGTCAATGAAGAGCTTGGGATAGAACTGCTGAGGGTAGGTGCCCACAACTAGGAGTCCAGCCTTGGTGACATTGCCCTGGGAATCAAGGATATTTAGGCGCTCCAGCTTCGTTTGTTTGTCCGGCGCGCCGCGCATTGCCCGGGGCGTCAACGAGAAAGCCCGATCTATCGTACGGTCGACCAGCGTCTCGTCGAGATCGTCCGCGCCCGCACCCGCCACCGCGTCGCGATCGCTCGGAGTCGCTCGACCGTATGACGCCAATGCGAGCACCTCGGTCGATGAAAGCGGCACATCTTTGTCATCGATGCGCTTGTAGCTGCCGCCCTGGGCGCCCCGCTCTATGACATAGCAGGGCTTGCTCGACGGATCGAGCTCCTCAATCGTAATGACGAGAACGATGACGCCCTGAAGCTCCACTCGCTCGATCGTGTATTTGGGCGGATTGGCCAGCTTTCCTCGACCGCCCGCATCACCCATGCCTGACACAAATTGGTTGAGCACTTTCTCGGTCTCGAAGTTCTCAACCGGGACAAAACCTGCGCGCTCACTCACTCCGAGCACGATGGTTCCGCCGGCAGTGTTCGCGAATGCGCTCACCGTTTCCCACACGTCGCGGGAAAGCGTCGTGGCGCTCTCCTTCACTTCGACGTTAAGATCATCCGAGCCCATACGTCTTAAAGACTCAAGCAGACCGGTCAGCTCGCTTTCGTTCATCTGCACGTCCTTTCGCTCGGTCCTGCGGAGAATGCCGCGGATAGATTTCCCTCGTCTCTCAGTTATCTCTCGTAATTATCTCTCATTTATCTCTCTATCTCTCGGCTTAGAGCTAAGAGATAGATAGAGATGGAATGTCTACCATTTGCTTCATTTATACATATTTTTGCTGGTAGAACAATCGGTATTGAGACAATACCATGATTGCCTGTCTCTTTGCTGCTCAGTTATCTCTCATATTTTTCTCTCATCTTCCTGTCATCTCTCATATTAGAGACGAATGAGAGACGAGAGATACGCGAGTGATGGACGAGCGAGGATTTTCGGACGGTCGGATATCGAGAGTGGATATTTGGACGGTTTTTGGGGCTTTTGCGGCAAATTCCGTCCAAATATCCACTCTCGTTCGATAGGTATCCGGAAATCCTCGCTCGTCCGTCCGAATATCCACTCTCGTTTGGCGAGTGTCCAATTTTCCACGCTCGTGCGGCGGGCACGCGGGACCTATGCCCAATCCGCCGGCATCGTCTTCAGTTCGCCGCAGAGCCGCGGCCCCATATGGGTATACTCTCGAGGATTCGACTCGATTCGCCCCCGCTGGGGCGTCAAAGGAGACTGCATATGCCCACCACCTCAACCGACCCGCGTGCCGCTGCCGCCGCGCTGCTGGTGCCCGGTTCCACCTGCCACGGTTTTGCCGTCGAGCGCTGCGAGACCGTGCCCGAGCTCGACTCGGACGCCTACGTACTGCGCCACACTGCCTCGGGCGTTCGCCTGCTGTATCTGTCATGCGACGACGAAAACAAGGCCTTTGCCATTGGCTTTAAGACGCCGCCGGCCGATTCCACCGGCGTGTTCCATATTCTTGAGCACTCGGTACTGTGCGGATCGGCCAAGTTTCCCGTCAAGGAGCCGTTTGTCGACCTGATCAAGAGCTCCATGCAGACGTTCCTCAACGCCATGACCTACCCAGACAAGACCATCTACCCCGTTGCCACCACCAACGAGCAGGATCTGTACAACCTGATGGACGTGTACCTGGACGCGGTGTTCAACCCGGCCATCTATACCAAGCCCACCATTTTTGAGCAGGAGGGCTGGCACTACGAGCTGGACCTGCCGGAGGGCGCCGAGGGCGAGGGCGACGGCAGCTCCGCCAGCCTGCGCGATGGCACGCTGCGTTATAACGGCGTGGTGTTCAACGAGATGAAGGGCGCGCTGTCCGACCCCATGAGTGTGCTGGACGACGCCGTCAACGCCGCGCTCTATCCCGACACAGCCTATGCGCACGAGAGCGGCGGCGACCCGCGCGCGATTCCCGCGCTCACCTACGAGCAGTTCCTGGACACGCACGCGCGCCACTACAATCCTTCCAACTCCTACATCACGCTCTATGGCGACCTGAACGTGGACCGCGCACTGGCCTTTTTGGACGAGCGCTACCTGTCGCAGCCGAGTGCCGCGAGCCGCCGCATGGACGCTACCGTCGCCGCCGGCGAGGACCCGTCCACGCTGGCGCCCAATCCGCTGGGCGTGCAGGCACCCGTGACCTGCGAGTACAAGCGCGTCGAGATGGCTACCACGCCCGAGAACGCCCTGGTGGGCCTGGGCCTGGTGCTGGGCAGTGCGCTCGACCGCAAGCGCACGATCGCGGCGGATATCCTGTTTGAGGCGCTGCTGGGCTCCAACGAGGCGCCGGTTAAGAAGGCCATTCTGGCTGCCGGCCTGGGCGGCAACGTGGTGAGCTACACCGCGGCCGAGAGCCTGCAGCCCTACGAGCTCATCATGCTGCAAAACGCGCAGCCCGGCGTGGCGCGCGAGCTGCGCCGCGTGTTCCAGGACGCCTGCCGCGACCTGTGCGAGCACGGCGTTCCGCGCGAGCGCCTGGAGGCCATCATCAGCAGCAACGAGTACGACCTGCGTCAGCGCGACTATGGCATCGCCGACGGCGTGGCCATTGCGTGCGACGCGCTGAGCACCTGGCTCTACGATGACGACGCCGCGACGCTGGCACTCAAGTACGGCCCGGTGTACGAGGAGCTGCGTGGCGAGCTGGACGGCAGCTATTTTGAGGACCTGCTGCGCGAGCTGGTGCTGGAAAACGACCACATGGCGTTGGTCGAGCTGGTGCCGGTGGACGCCGCCGAGGGCGCAGAGGGTGCCGAGGCCGCCGAACTGGCAGCCAAGCGCGATGCCATGACCGAGGCCGAGCTGGCCGACGTGGTCGAGCGCACGGCCTCGCTGCGTGCCGCGCAGGAGGCGGAAGACACGCCCGAGGCCAAGGCCACGCTGCCGCGCCTGCGCGTGTCCGACATTGGCGAGGCGCGCCCCGAGCCGCCGCTAATCGTGGACACGACCGCGCCCATCCCCTGCCTGCGCCATGGCATCCCCACCAACCGCCTGGCCTACGCCATGCAGTATTTCGACCTGAACTGCGTCGCGTTTGAGGACCTGCCCTATGTGACACTGCTCTGCCGCCTGCTTAAGCAGCTGCCCACGCGCGAGCACTCGGCCGAGGAACTCGACAACTTGCTCGCTGGCAAGCTCGGCTTTTTGAGCTTTACGACCGAAGTCATGACACAGCCCGAAGTGGACGGCGTGCGCCCCTACCTGCTGGTGAGTGCCGGCGCCCTGTCCGAGAAAATCGATGCGCTGGCAAGCCTGCCGCGCGAGGTGTGGTCGAGCACGCTTTTGGCAGACGCCGACGCCGACCGCATGCGCGACGTGCTCACGCAGATTCGCATTGGGCTTGAGCAGGGCTTTATCAACAACGGCCACTCGGCAGCGCTCGGTCGCGCGATGAGCTACAGCTCGCCTTCGGCCGTGGTGCGTGAGCAGCTCTCGGGCGTAGACTTCTACCTGTTCCTGCGCGATTTGCTCGAGCACTTTGACGAGCGCGTGGACGGGCTGCGTACCAAGCTTGCCGAGCTGGCGGAGCGCATCTTTGTGGTCGATGGCTGCATGGCGAGCTTTACCGGCAGCGACGAGGACTTTGACGCGTACTGGGATGCCGCGGGCGACCTGGGGCTGGACGCTGGCGACGGCGCCGATGCCGGCCGCGACGCGCTCGTGGTGTCGACGCCGTGCGACCGCCACGAGGCTTTTGTCATTCCCAGCGACATCTGCTTTGCCGCGCGTGCGTGCGATCCGCGTCGCCTGGGCATCGACGTGACGGGCGCCTGGGCGGTTGCCGCCAACGCACTCTCCTACGATTACCTGTGGAACGAAATTCGCGTGAAGGGCGGTGCGTACGGCTGCGGATTCCGCGCAGCCGGCGAGCGCCAGACGGCGTTCTACACCTACCGCGACCCGGCAATCGACCCCTCGATTGAGCGCGTGGAGCGCGCGGGTGCATGGCTTAGCAGCTTTGAGCCCGACGAGGCCGCCTTTGAGGGCTTTATCGTGAGCTGCGTGAGCGGCATGGACGCGCCGGTGAAGCCGTACGCACTCACCAAGCGCCGCAACACGACCTACCTGGCCGGGCTCGATCCGCATGCGCGCGAGGAGCGTCGCGCCCAGATGCTCGCCGCCACGCCCGGTGAGCTGCGCTCGCTCGGCGCCGACGTGACGCGCATCGCAGCCGTCTCACCCACCTGTGTCTTTGGCGGCCGAGACGTCATCGCCAAGAGCAACGCCGGCTTTAACGTCATCGACCTGCTGGGCTAACGCACAAAGGTAGATTTTTGGGACATGCCCGGAAATCTACCTTTTTTCTGCGGCTTGGGCGGGGTGCCGCAGCCCACCGCGGCGGTTTGTCTTAATCTGTAACATCTAGACGGCAATATCGGCTCCAGATGTTACAGGTCGAGACGTTCCCGAACGGCACCAGCTCTTTGTCTCAATCTGTAACAACTAGGTCCAATTTTGCCGAGTTACTGTGACAGATCGAGACGAACTGCCGCAGACGCCCACTCCACAGCACAGACCACCACAAAGATGCCTGTCCCCATTCTCAGTGGTGATTCGAACACTTGTTCTATACGCACACATGTTCTATAGTAGAGGTGCTTGCAACGACCTGAAATTGCAACTAGAATATAGTTGCAGAATGTGAGGCGGGATGACTCGATCCGATAAACTCATCGCCCAACTGTTTAGCTGCCCTTCAACTTATCGGTATGCGGATTTTTTAAAAGTCATGGCTTCATATGGCTTTGAAATGGACAGCAAAGGCAAGACATCCGGATCGCGCGTTCGCTTCTACAGGCCATCAGATGGCAGGATGTTCGTAATGCACGCACCTCATCCATCTGACGAATTGACGGCGGGAACCATTCGAAACATCGTTCGCTTTCTGCAAGATGTCGGAGGTAGTCATGAGTAACGTTTTGGCATACAAGGGTTATTTCGCCCCGGTCGAGTTCAATGCCGAACAGCATGTGCTAACAGGTATGGTCGCCGGCATTAGGGACGCAATCGTATTTGAAGGCTCCACGGCTGAAGAAGTGGAACAATGCTTCCACAACGCCGTCGACGATTACCTTGAGTTTTGCGCCGAGAAGGGCAAGGAACCCGAGCGGGCTTTTAAGGGCTCGTTCAACGTAAGAACGGGCTCTGAGCTCCACAAGCAAGCAGCGCTGGCAGCGGCAAAGAAGGGTGAGTCACTCAATAAGTTTGTGACTGAAGCGATCGCTGCGGCGCTGTGAAGGCAACGTCGAGTCGAAGCCGCCACAAAGGGCGCCTTTGTGGCGGCTTCGACGTTTGCCCAGATAAAACCTGCCAAAATAAACCTGTCCCTTTTTGGTAGGTTTGGGAGAGGGAGCCGGGATGGACAAGGCTGAGTTGCGGCGGGCGGTGATTGCCCAGCGCGATGCTCTTGATTTGGATGTGCAGGCGGCGAAGTCCGCCACTATCTGTGCGCGGCTTGTTGAGCTGTTGGATCGCTTGGGTGCCGCGGCGCCGCACACCGTTGCTGTCTATGCCGCGATGGGTTCCGAGGTCGACCCAGCCGCGTTTGCCGCTGCGGCCGCCAAACGTGGCTGGCGCGTAGCCTATCCGTGCATGCTCTCGGCAATTGATGCCGCAGCTTGTGGCCAGCGCATGTGCATGCGGGCAGTTGCCGCCGACGATGCGTCCGCGGCTCCGTTTATCGCCCACCCCACGTGGGCCTTCGCGGCCACGGACATCGACAGCGACCGCTTCCCCATCGTGCCTGCCGAAGCTCTCGACATGATCGTCGTGCCGCTCGTGGCCTTCGACCAAACCGGCGCGCGCCTAGGCTACGGCGGCGGTTGTTACGACCGCTACCTGCCTATGCTCTCGCCCGCATGCCAAATCATCGGCATCGCCTTTGACGAGCAGCGTGTCGACCACGTTCCCACCGACGCCCACGACCTGCCGCTACCCCACATCATCAGCGCCTAACCGCTGCCACATCAGACACGGCTACGGCAGTACCATCGCAGCCTAATGCTCCTCGCCGGCGCGGGCTAGGTCGTAAGGCGTGGTCTGGTAGACGTAGTAGTTGAGCCAGTTGGTGTAGAACAGCTGAGCCTGGCTGCGCCAGACGTTGCGCGGCTCGGCGGTGGGGTCGTCACCTGGAAAATAATGCGCCGGCACCTGGGGGTTGAGCCCGCGCTTCACGTCGCGCTCGTACTCCAGGCGCAACGTGTCGGTATCGTACTCGGGATGGCCAAAGACAAAGAAGCGGCGGCTGTCGGTCGACTTGACGATGTACAGGCCCACCTCGTCAGACACGGCCACGACCTCAAGCTGCGGCTCGGCCTCCACGTCCTCGCGGCGCACATCGGTGTTGCGCGAATGCACGGCATAGAAACGGTCGTCGAAGCCGCGGACCAGCGGGCTTTGCGGCTTCACCAGATAATGCTCGAACACGCCACTCGCCTTTGCCGGCAGGTCGTGCTTCTGAATACCGTAATGATGGTACAGGCCGGCCTGCGCGCCCCAGCAAATGTGCAGCGTAGAGTGTACGTGCGTGGTGGACCAATCCATGATCTGGCAGAGCTCGGGCCAGTAGTCGACCTCCTCGAACGGCATCTGTTCCACCGGCGCGCCCGTGATGATCAGGCCGTCGTAGTGGATGTCGCGGATGTCGTCGAACGTGCGGTAGAACGTCTCCAGGTGGCCGGCACTCACGTGCGTGGCCTCGTGCGTTTTGGTGCGCAGCAGGTCTACCTCCACCTGCAACGGCGTGTTGGAGAGCTTGCGCATAATCTGCGTCTCGGTGGCGATCTTGGTGGGCATGAGGTTGAGGATGAGCACGCGCAGCGGACGGATGTCCTGGTGCAGCGCGCGGTACTCGGTCATGACAAAGATGTTCTCGCTCTCGAGCTGCGCGGCGGCAGGGAGGGCGTCGGGAATGCGAATGGGCATGGATGCTCCTTACGAGTCAGTTGCAGTTATGGTACAACGACCGGCCCCATCCGCGCGAGCACATCGCCCAGCGATGCCGTCAGCGGCCCAGATCACTCCAAAAGTAGAGATTAAGGCATGTCCAAAAATCTACGGCGCTTTAGCCTAGCAAAGTGGCAGCAGGACGCTACAATGGTTCGACGCGAAAAACTCGGCCGAAAGGATACATATATGTACCAGACGCGTAAGATCGGTGTGGTCGGCCAGGGCCACGTAGGAGCACATGTCGCCAACAGCCTACTCATGCAGGGCATTGCCGATGAGCTGTACCTGTGCGATATCAACGAGGCCAAGGTGACGTCCGAGGTCCAGGACCTGCGCGACTCCCTTTCGTTTGTCCCGTACAACACCAAGATCGTCAATTGCTACGACCACTACGAGGAGCTGGCCTGCTGCGACGTCATCGTCAACGCCGCCGGCAAGGTCGCGCTGGCCGCCGGCAACCGTGACGGCGAGCTGTTCTTTACCACCGACGCCGCCCGCACCTTTGCCAAGCGCATCGTCGACGCCGGCTTTGACGGCATCTTCGTAAGCATCTCCAACCCCTGCGACGTCGTGTGCACCGAGTTGTGGCACCTGACCGGCTACGACCCCAAGAAGATCATCGGCTCGGGCTGCGGCCTGGATTCCGCCCGCCTGCGCACCGAGATCTCCAAGAAGGTCGGTGTGAGCCCCAAGTCTATCGACGCCTACATGATCGGCGAGCATGGCTTTAGCCAGCTGGCAGCCTTTAAGGCCGCAACCATCGCCGGCAAGAGCCTTAACGAGCTTCAGGCCGAGAACCCCGACAAGTACGCCTTTGACCACATGGAGATCGAGGAGCTCGCGCGCAAGGGCGGCTACGTAACCTACCAGGGCAAGCAGTGCACCGAGTACGCCGTTGCCAACTCCGCCGCGCGCGTCTGCGCCGCTGTGTTACACAACGAGCATGCCGTGCTTTCGGCCTCCACGCTTATGACCGGCCAGTATGGCGAGGAGGGCATCTTTACCTCCCTGCCGTGCGTGATCGGTGCCGAGGGCGTCGAAGAGGTCTACACGCTCGACCTGTCCGAGCACGAGCTCGAGGGCTTCCACAAGAGCTGCCAGCACATCCGCGACAACATCGCACAGCTCGACTGGTGGGACGCCGAGGCATACGACGCGAAGTAGGCCGCCGGCCGCCGCGACCTTGCGAATCTAAGCGCGATACTAAGCGGGCCGCGCCGGAAATTCCCGGCGCGGCCCGCTTTTTGACTCAAACGACACGCTTGCGAATCGAAGGCGAATACTTTTCCCGGTACCTAGTACTGCTCGATGCCCATGTAGCGACGAACCTCGGGGCTGTGGTCGAACACCTTGCCGCGAGCGGCACGCAGTTCGCAGCTCATGTTGTAGAAGAAGATCGGCTCCAGGTACGAACGCACGCTGGCGGACACCTCGCCTACGCCGTACTCGAGCGCGTCGAGCACCATGACCGTATCGGTGTGCGTGTTGAGGAACGCCAGCGCGCGCTCCTCCATGGGGCGGCACTCGCCCGATCCGAGCTGCACAAAGTAGAACACGCCGGGCTCGGTAGCCTCGAAAGGACCGTGGAAATACTCGCCGGAGTGGATGTAGCAGCAGTGCTGCCATTGCATCTCCATGAGCGAGCAGATGGCCATAGCGTAGGTCTGGCTAAAGTTGGGGCCGGAGCCCAGGATATAGAAGAACTTGTGCTGCTGGCAGAGCTCGGCAAAGCGGGCGCCCAGCTCGGCGTTGACCTTCTCGCGGGCGGCGGGCAGCAGCGCATCCATCTGCTTGAGGCCCTCGTACATGTCGGCGAGTGCCTCGTAGCCTTCCTGCTGGTCGAGCAGCTCGGCGGCGATCAGAGCGCCGATGCCCTGAGGCACCTCGGCCTGCGACACGCCTTCGCCCCAGGGGTAGACCCAGGTGGTCCACTTGCCGCTATCGATCTTGGAGCCCTCGCAGTCGGTGAGGGCGACGACCTCGGCGCCGGCGGCCAGCGCCATCTCGCAGCCGTCGATGACCTCCTGCGTGTTGCCACTGTGGCTGCAGGCAATAACGAGCGACTTCGGCCCTAGGCTCTTGGGGGCCATCAGGCAAAACTCGCGCGCCGTGTAGACCGTCGAGGCAAACGTGGTGGCCTCGCGCTTGAGCAGCTCGTTGGCCGGCATCAGGTCGATCATCGAACCGCCGCAGGCGATCCAAAAGACGTTCTCAATCTTGCCCTTGCGCTCGATAATTTCCTGAACCAGATCGCGTGCGTTCACGGTGATGCTCCTCCTTGTGTGGCGGCTTTGAACGACGGCAGCTCGTACCTGCGGTCATTCTATGTTGTCCTATTTATAGCACGCACGACGATGCACGTGAAGTCATTTCACCAAACTTGTTCTATGTTGTTCTATCTATGGACGTTAGATGTCGAACACGTAGCGCGAGCCCACGATCTTTTGGCGTCCGAGCAGCAAGGGCCGCTCGTCCTCATCGGTAAAGTAAGCCTCCATATAGAAGAGCGGCTCGCCGACCGGCACCTCCAGCAGCGGGGCCGCTTGAGCATCGGCAAGCGCGATCTCCACGGTGCAGGGGTCGGACTTGAGCGGCGCGCGACCCGAATGCTCGGCAACGAGCGCAAAGATCGAGTTATCGGTGAGGTCCTCATCGGCCAGCGTCTGCAGGTAGGGATGGTCGGCCAGCACAAAGGCGTTGTTCTCGAGCATAACGGGGATGCCGTCGGCCGTGCGCACGCGCTCGACCACGATGAGCTCGCAGCCGGGCTCCACGCCAAAGAACGCCGCATCCTCGCGCGTCGCCGCAACCACCGTGCGCGACACCAGGCGCGCTCCGGCCACCATGTCGTTGGCAGCGCAGCCCTCGGAAAAGCTCTGAACGTCACCCTTCTGGACAATCTTGCGTTTGAGCTTGGGCGCGCACACAAACGTGCCCCTCCCCTGCTGGCGGTTGAGATACCCCGCGCGCGACAGCTCCTCGACGGCGCGGCGCACGGTGATGCGCCCCACGCCGTAGTACTTCGCGAGCTCCATCTCGGAAGGAATGCGCGAGCCGGATGCGTACACGCCGCGCGCGATCTCGCCCTTTAGGTCGTCCATAACCTGCTGGTACAGCGGCACGGCGGACACCTCAGTGCGCTCGGTTTTATCGTCGGATGCCATCGTTACGCTCCATCCCGTGCATGCTCGGACTCAAACTCTTCAATCGCCGCCATAAACTGCTCGCCAAAGGCGTCGGCCTTTTTCTCGCCGATGCCGTTGACCTGGACAAGCTCGTCGCGCGTCTGCGGGCGCAGGCGGCACAGACCGCGCAGAGCCTTGTCGGAAAAGACCATGTACGGCGCCATCTCCAGCTCGGTCGAAATCTCCTTGCGCAGGGCACGCAGGCGCTCGAACAGCTCGGCATCGTCGCCCACGCGCGGGCGCTGATCCAGCTCGGCCTCCTCGCGCAGCAGATCCACCGCACGGCGGGCGCGGGCCGAGGCCTTGCGCTTGGACGCGCGACGCTTAACGGTAAAGGCGAACGCCTCGTCCTCGACCTCGCTGGCACGCGGACCCAGCCCCACGACCG
The DNA here is from genome assembly GCA_902493895.1 of uncultured Collinsella sp. Taxonomy (GTDB): domain Bacteria; phylum Actinomycetota; class Coriobacteriia; order Coriobacteriales; family Coriobacteriaceae; genus Collinsella. Next base: position 56,912 of record CABUQW010000005.1, read on the forward strand.
GGTACTGCCCCTGCGAGGTGGCCAAGTAACCGCGTCCGCACAGCTGGCCGATGATGTCCTTGATGCGCCCGACCGATTCGCTCGACAGCTCACCGTAGCCGTGGTCCTCGTCCAGATGCATCTGGCGAATGCGCTCGGTATTGCCGCCGTGGAGCACGTCGGCGATCAGCGACTTGCCAAAGCGCATAGGACGCGTGGCCACATAGTGCACGGCGGCGCGAGCCATATCGGTGACGTCCTCGACCTCGAACTGCGTGAGACAGTTGCTGCAGTTGCCGCAGCCCTCGGCGTCGTCTGCCGTGCCGCCCGTGGCGGCCGCCGCATGCTCGGCCGCGGCCTCGTCGCCAAAGTAGCGCAGCATGTATTCGCGCAGGCAGCCGGTGGTATTGCAGTAGCCCTCCATCTGGCTGAGTAGGCGATAACGGTTCTGGAGCGCCCACGCGCGCTGCTCGTCGTCAAGCGCCTCATCGGCAGCATCGCCGCGATCGATCAGAAAACGACGCATGCGAAAATCGTTGCCGTTCCACAGCAAGTGGCAGCTGGCCGGGTCGCCATCGCGGCCGGCGCGACCAGCCTCCTGGTAGTAGGCCTCGATGCTCTCGGGCACGTTGTTGTGGATCACGTAGCGCACGTTGGGCTTGTCGATGCCCATGCCAAAGGCGTTGGTGGCAACCATCACCTGAATGTCGTCGTCGATAAAAGCGCGCTGGCTTTGCCGGCGAACGTCGTTGCCCATGCCGGCATGGTAGCGGCCCACGCGAATGCCGCTGGGGCCCAGTGCCTCGGCAAGCTCCGCGGCCAGCGCGTCGACCGTCTTGCGGGTCGAGCAATACACGATGCCGCTCTCGCTCGAATGCGCGATCACGTAGTCGCGCACCCAGGCGGTCTTGGCCTTGTCGCCCATCTCCTCGCAACCAAAGTAGAGGTTCTTGCGATCGAAGCCCGTCACCACCGTCGCCGGGTTTTGCAGGCCGAGCATTTGCTGGATATCGGCGCGTACACGCTCGGTCGCCGTGGCGGTAAAGGCCGCCACGATGGGGCGCCGCGGCAGCGAATCGATAAACTCACGAATCTGCAGGTAAGCGGGACGAAAATCCTGGCCCCACTGGCTCACGCAGTGGGCCTCGTCAATGGCCACGAGCGGCACGCCAATGCCACCGTCCGCCGCGGCTTCCTGCACAAAGGCTAAAAAGCGCGGCTCGAGCAGACGCTCGGGTGCCACATACATAAGCTGATAGCGGCCCTCGCGCGCCCGCTTGAGCACGGTGTTTTGCTGGGCCGGAGTAAGACTGGAGTTGAGATAGCTGGGGCGCGCACCCGCCGCGAGCAGCGCGCGGGTCTGGTCCTCCATAAGCGACAGCAACGGGCTCACCACAAAGGTGATGCCGGGCAGCATGAGCGCGGGCACCTGGTAGCAAATGGACTTGCCGGCGCCTGTGGGCATAACGCCGAGCGCATCGCGGCCGGCAAGAATCGCATCCACCATGCGGTCCTGCCCCGGGCGAAACGAGGTGTAGCCAAAATAGGCGCCGAGCGTGTCGAGCGCCATCTGCTGCATGCTATCGGTCATGGTTTCCTAACGTCCAAGTCATCTGCCGCCGATTATACGCCGCCACGCGGACCGGCGTCGCCCGGCTGTCAGCCACGCTCATTCTGCGGGTAGTCATTGGGGACGTTCTTGAATGACCAGTCGTTTAAGAACGTCCCCAACGACTAGTCTCTTGACAAGCGCGGAAACGTCGCTGGTTGAGCATAAGTCAGCGAAAACGCCCCTAAGCGAGCAAGGTGACGTGAAAGAGGAGGGAAGCGTACTTCGGTACGCGACCGACGATTGAACGTCAGATTGCCGCTTAGGGGCGTTTGCAGCGTCGACTAGTTACGCGGTTTGGTAAAACCGCGTAACTTACATGACCATAACGTAGCGCGATCCCACGTAGTACTGCTTACCCATCAGGACCGGCTCGCCGTTGGGGCCGGTAAAGCCGGCACGCAGGTTGAGCAGCGGATCGTGCGGAGCAATGCCCAACTCGGCCGCCTGCTCGGTATTGGCACGAACGGCCTCGACCGTGCGGTAGCCAACCGAGACAATCGGCGTTCCGCCAACACGCTCGACCTCGGCAAAAATCGACTTGTCCTCAAGATCGGCCGTCAACAGCTCACGGTAGGCGTCAAACGGCACAAAGATGTTCTCCTCAAAGATGGGCTCGCCGTCGGCTGTACGCACGCGCTTAATATGCAGCAGCAGCGCGTCCTTTTGCAGGCCAAAGAACTCCATCTCGTTTTGACGTGCCGGCACAATCTGGCGATCGACCACATGCGCGCCCGCCTTCATGCCATTATCGGCACACAGCGCGGTAAACGTCTGCAGCGTCGAAGCGTGGAACTGGCGGTTGATGTGCGGCGTGGAGACAAAGGTGCCACGGCCCTGCTGCTTAACCAGGTAGCCATCGGAGCACAGCTCCTCGACGGCGCGGCGCACCGTAATGCGGCTCACGTCGTACTGCTCGGCTAGCTCAAGCTCGGACGGAATACGCTCCTTGGGTGCATAAACACCTTTCTCGATCGCATCCTTGATTTCGTCGTAAATCTGCTGGTAAAGCGGTGCATTTTTGGGCGCAGGCATATCTAATCACTCTTATCGAAATATTGAAATAACTAATACGTATATAACGTCTAGTTTCATGTTACCTCATATTGATAAAACGATACACCCTCCCTACCAAAAAGCGACAGCTTCATTTTGGCAGGTTTTATCTGGGTAAACGAAAGTCCCTCGAAAGCAACGGGGCTTTCGTGGGGCTCATACGGAAGGATTGCGCCAGGCCGGCAAAATGCCAAAACCCTACTTGCCGTCGTCCTGCTGCAGGCTATCCTGCTCGCTGAGGCGCGCCTGCCTGCTGGCCATGCGTGCGGGCTTGTCGGGATCGGGAACGGCCGTGGGCATGGGCTCGTCGACATGACCGCCCCACCAGCCGCCCACAAAGTTGAGCGTGTGGAACACATTGATCACGGCGCCGGGATCAATGTCGCACACCAGCTTGATAATGTCCTGGCTCTCATAGGTCGATACAACGGCGTGCAGCAGGTACATCTTCTCGCGGCTGTATCCGCCGATGACCTCAGCGCAGCTAATGCCGTGCTGAAAATGGTCAACATAGGCGGTCATGACCTCGTCTGCCTTACGCGTCGTGATCTGCAGCGTCACGCGGTCGTAACGACGATAGAAACTGTCGATGGTCTTGGTCGAAATAAACTGGAACACGATGGAGTACGCCGCCTTGTCCCAGCCAAACATAAAGCCAAAGATCGCCAGGATAAAGCAGTTGAAACCAAAGATGACGCCCCAGATGGTCTTGCCCGTGTGGTTGGAAACCCACAGCGCGATAAAGTCGGTGCCGCCAGTGGATGCGCCGGATTTAAGCGCGATGGCAGCGCCCAGACCCGAGACCACGCCGCCAAAAATGATGAGCATGATCTTGTCGCCCAAAAACGGAGCGAAGTGAAAGACGTTGAGAAACAGCGATGAGAGCACGACCTGCATCATCGAGAAGATGACGAAGCGCTTGCTAATGCCGCTCCAACATAGGAGCGCCACGGGGATGTTGAGCGCGAGCATACCGAGCGAGATGTCGATGTGAACGCCGCCGAGCGAGGTAACGCGATCGAGCAGGACCGCGACGCCGGTAAGACCGCTCGGAAGCAGGTCGGCGGGCTGGATGAACGCCTGGATCAGGAATGTCTGGAGAACGGCGGAAATGGTGACCGCCACGGCGGTAATAGCGCGGCGGACGATGGTGAGGCGGCCGAGTACGAGCACGCGGTCCGTGAGCTGATCGATGGCGTTCGCCACGCGGGCTCCTTTCGAAGGCAAATCTAGTTGTGAGGCATGCCGGCGATTGTAGCACGGAGCGTGCGAGGGCGCTTCAATTCGCCCTCCCTCGACAACCAAAACGGGACCAGCAACCCCACGACCAAAGGCCCAAATTACAAGTGAGTAGACTTTTTACGATCTGCCGAGCACACCCAAAACAGCCACCTCTGTGACCTGCGGTTTTACAGAGAAAGATATGCATTGTGCTCGGCCTGCGCCAAAAAGTCTACTCACTTAGCCCGAATCGAAGCCAAACGGATCAAAATCGAAACCAAATTGAGCGAGTCCACCGCAAAAAAACGTTTGAACCCGTGCTTCTCGCGGCAGATTGACACTACAAAGTGGCCAAAATGTCGGACAGGTTGTCGATGACAACGTCGGCGGCGGACTGGTCCAGGTTAACGCCCTCGTGCGGACGCAGCGCCAAGACGCGGGCGCCGGAGCGCTTGCCGGCCTCGATCCCCAAAGGCGAATCCTCGATAACCAGGCACTCGGCAGGCTCCACCCCCAGCGCCTCCATGGCACGCAGGTAGATCTCGGGATCGGGCTTAAACGCACTGCACTCGTGGCCGCTGATGGTGTAATCCAGCACATCGGCAATGCCAGCGATCTCCACCAGCTCGTCAATGAGCTCGCGATAGGACGAGCTCGCGATGGCACACTTCACGCCACGCTCGTGCAGCTCGCGCATCACCGGCTCCGTCTGCTCGTTGAGCAGCTCGGCATACGGAACGGGGTGATCCGGGCTGTAGACCTGCTTGTACTCCACGCGCAGACGCTCGCGCAGCTCAACATCGTCGGGCACCAGCGCCTCCCAAATGGCAGGCTCGTTAGACCCCGAAAGATCGGGGATCTCGTCAAAGTGGAACCCTTTCTCTTCCATAAACGCCACGCGACGACGGTTGTAGAACCACTCGGTATCGACCAGCACGCCGTCCATATCAAACAGCACCGCCTTGATCATACGCATCTCCTCCCACCTGCCAAAAAGGGACAGGTTTATTTTGGTAGGTTTTATCTGGGGTTTTACGGCGCGACAGACGCACCCTCCCCAAAGCAAAAAGGGGACGGGGCACAAACCCCATCCCCTCTCAATCAACCCGTAAGGTCTACTTACTTGTGATTAGTAGGAAAGCTTCCACATGTAGCGACGCATGGTCAGCGGGTGCTGACGGGCCTCGGCGATCTGGTTGCCGTACTCGCGCATAACGGCGAGGTGCAGCAGCGGGTTGAAGTAGGTGACGACGCTCGCGGGCACGGCGTCAGCCAGGCCGTAGTCCTTGGAGTCGATCAGAGCGACCTTGGCGCCCATGCGCTCAAGGAAGGTGAGGGCGCGGGCGTCCATCGGACGGGTAGCGCCATCGGACATGAAGAAGACGTAGGGCTTACCCTCGGTGGAAACCTCGAACGGGCCGTGGAAGTACTCGCCGGTGTTGTAGGCGGCGGCGTCGATCCACTGCATCTCGGTGAACAGGAAGGCGGCGTGAGAATAAGCCATCTTCTCGGAGGCACCGGAAGCCATGAAGTAGATCATCTTGTCGTCCTTGAAGTCCTCGGCGAACTTCTTGGCGAGCTTCTTGCAGTGCTGAGCGGCGTTCTCGCAGAGCTCGAAGACGTTGGTGAGGCCGGTGATCATGTCCTCGTAGTGGTCATAGCCCTCGGTCTGCTGAAGGATCTCGAGAGCAAGAGCGATGGCATAGCCGGGCTTCTCGCACTTGGCAGCGTAGTTGGCGTGGAAGCCGTGAACGATAACGTGGTCGGCGTCGACGGTCAGAGCGGAGCCAGCCTTGTTGGTGAGGGAGACGACCGGGCAGTTGTGCTTCTTGGCGGTCTTGTTGGCCTCGACGGTCTCGGGCGTGGAGCCACCGAGGGAGCAGGTGATCACGAAGGTGTGCTCGTTGACCCAGGAAGGCGTGTCGTAGTTGAACTCGTTAGCGGTGAAGATCTGAACGTTCAGCTTGTCCGTGTTGTTGGCCAGGAAGTACTTGGCGGGGTAGAGGTCGGACATGGAGGCACCGCAGCCGACGAAAGCGACGCTGTGGATCTCGTGGTTGGACAGGACGTCAGCGACGATCTGCTTAGGGAGGTTAAGGTCGATCTCGTACATCTGACACATTCCTTTCGATTTTTGCGGCGCCACATTGCCGGGCGCTCGCAGGGTTACCGTGGTTTGGACCGAGTCGCCGGCCCGTTGAGGATGTGACAAAGGGGCTGTCCCATTGTCACGTATAGGGATGGAAGCCTGCCTGGGGTATGGGATGCCAGGCAGGCCCCCGGGGGAAAGCGGTTAGACGCTTGGTCGCGACTAGGCCAGGATGCCGGCCGCGGAGAGGGCGATGCCGCCCACGATGGCGATCACGAGAAGCCAACCGGTGTTGACGTTCTTCTTGATGAGCCAGTACATAAGGCCGGTGAGGCCAAGGGAGATCATCTGGGGCATCATGCCGTCCAGGATGTCCTGGATAACGACGGTGCCCTCAGCGAACTGCAGCGGGGTGGTGGCGCCAATCAGCGTAGCGATCATGCCGCCCACGGACATAAGGCCCACGATGCCGCAGACATACATGAGCTTCTCCATGAGGTCGCCGCCCTGAAGCTTGCTCAGGTACTCGTGGCCGCCCTGATAGCCCATCTTGGCTGCGAACCAGGTGATCAGCACAGAGGGGACGATGGAGATGAGCATGGCCAGGATCGGGCCCATGATGGAGCCCTGCTGAGCCAGCTGAACGCCCAGGCCAAAGGCGATAACGCGGATGGTGCCCTGGAAGAAGGAGTCACCGATGCCGGAAAGCGGACCCATGAGGGAGGTCTTGACCGCGTTAATCGAATCGGGATCGAAGTTCTCGGGATCCTTGGCGTACTCCTCCTCCATGGAGGCGGAGAGACCCAGGATGAAAGCGCTCGTCTGCGGGGTGCAGTTGTAGAACGCCATGTGACGGTGGTAAGCCTCTTTCTTAGCAGCGAGCTGCTTGGGGTCGGACTCGTCCGGATAGAGGCGATCGAGCGTGGGAACCATGCCGTAGAGGAAGCCCATGTTCATCTGACGCTCGTAGTTCCAAGAGGCCTGGATGGCCCAGGAGCGCCAGAAGAACTGGCTGACCTTCTTGTTCAGGGACACGTCCTTGGTTGCGGTTGCCATAGTGTGTTCCTCCTTAGTCTTCGTCGTCTTCGAGCGGATCGTAGTCGGAATCGACACCGGCGGCTGCATGGGAACCGTTGAACTTGAAGCCCATGAAGACGACAGCCAGGCACACACCGATCAGAGCGACCGCGATGACGGACAGGTTGAGGTAAGCGGCGAGCAGGAAACCGATGAACAGGAACGGAGTCATACCCTTCTTGATCATCATGGTGAGCAGCAGGGCCAAGCCGTAGGCGGTCATGATCTTGGTCGAAACGTTAAGACCAGTGGACAGCCACTCGGGAACCATGTTGACGATGGCCTGAACCAGGTCGGTGCCAACAAAGACGGCGAGGAAGATCGGCAGGAAGTACATGATGGCGTACAGACCGGAGCCGGCGCAGATGTGCATACGGTAGGCGGTCTTGAACTTTCCGTTATCGATCGCGCTATCTGCCACATGGGTGAGGGCGGCGATGATGGAACGGAACACGATGCCGAGGAGCTGACCCAGGACGGCGACCGGGATGGCGATCGTCATGGCGGTCTCGGCAGAAGCATCGGTCAGGCACGCAAAGGCAGCGGCCACGATGCCGCCCAGGACCATATCGGGCGGAACGGCGGCGCCGACCTGCACCAGGCCCATGGACACGAGCTCGACGGCGGCACCGACGGCAAGGCCGGTGGGCACATCGCCCAGCAGCAGACCGACGAGCGTAGCGCCAACGAGGGGCTGCTCGAAGTTAAGACGACCGAGCAGGCGGGAGTCCCACATGCAGAACACGCCGACGAGGCCGACGAGCACCGCACTGATGAACGTATTCATACCCTTCTCCTTTCAGTCAGGCAAAAGCCTGGTTGATTACAGCTTGGCGTCGATGTCGACGCTCTGATACGTAGGGGTCTGCTGGACGTAGAGCTTGATGCCCATGTCGAGCAGCTGGTTGACGTCGGCCTTCTGGTTGGCGTCGAGGAAGACGGAGCTGTCCTTGCCGCCGACCTGATCGGCACCGTCGTGGTTGGCGGTGGCGCCCAGGTTGATGGCGTCGAGCTTGTAGCCCTGGCAGAACTGCAGCATCTCGGCAGTGTTGCCAAATACGAACATGACACGCTCGCCGAGGGTGTTGAGTTTGTCCATCTTGGCGAGGGCACGCTCGACGGTGAAGACGTTCAGACGCACGCCCTGGGGCTTGGCCAGCTTAAGAGCGCCCTTCTTGATGTCATCGTTGGCGGCAGCGTTGTCAACGACGATGATGCGCTCGGCCTGAACCTTGGTGGTCCAGGTAAAGACGACCTGGCCGTGAAGCAGACGGTAGTCAAGACGTGCGAGGACGATCTTGGCGGGACCGGAGCTGTGACGGGGCGCCTTGGCCTTCTTGGCGGGAGCCGCGGCAGCCTCGACCGGTGCGTTGGGGTTGGTCAGACCGGTACGGGCCTCGTTGATGAGGGCCGCGAGCTCGGCGCCCTTGACGGGGACGGGGCTCATAGCGAGCGTCAGTGCCAGCGGAATGTTGAAACCACTGACAACCGTGAACTTCGTGCCGTTCTTGGAAAGCTCGACCATGTTGTTGTTGACCGAGCTGCCGAGCATATCGGTCAGCACATAGACGGTGTCGTCCGCGTTGAACGTGGCGATCATGGCGTCCACCTTATTGGTGATGGGCTCCTTGTCGTCACGAGCAAGCGACACGACGTGGACGTTCGACACGTCGCCGAGAACCATCTCGAGCGTGTCTTTGGCGCCTGCGGCCAGGCCGCCATGAGATGCGAGAATGATCTGATTCATCTTGCCTCCTCCTTTTCGTTATGGTCATTATAACGTCTTATACGTTGCTTATATTGCTAATTAGTATAAAGACCGTTCGCGGGTGAAAATCGACCGTTGACGGGTTTAACGCACTTGAAACGTTGGGGCCGGGTAGGCCGGCGCTGACTGGATAACCCCAGGTCGGACGCCACGCGCAATCCCCTATCGCACGAAGTACCAGGGGCTTTCCTGTACGGTGGGCTCCAGCGCGATGCCGGTGCGTTCCTTAAACAGATCCATGTCCTGCGATTTCTCCGTCCACCACGCGTTGGGCTTAAAGGTCATGCTCTCAATGACATGACCGACAAACACGCTGTTGCGCAGCTTGGAGAAGTCGGTATTCATAATCAGGATGGACGCGAGCACCAGCACGATGCCCAGGACTTTGATCGCGCCGGCGGGCTCGGCGTAGACACCAATGCCCAACAGTACGGTGACGACCGTCTCGAATGACATTACGACGGGAACTTTCGACGTCTCGAGCCCCATGGACAGGCCCTGCATATATAAGATGTAAGCCACGGCTGTGGGGATGAGTCCAAAGCCAAGGAACAGCAGCAGCAGCTGTGGCGACATTGCCGCGGCGACATCCGGCCACGGAGCCGCGATAGCCGCCATAACCGCACCGCCAAAAACAAAGCCCCAAAACGTGACAGCCAGCGGGTGGACCGTCTTGGTTGCTATCCGGCTAAACACCGCGAGCGACGCACCACAAAGGCCTGCAATCACGCCCGATGTGACGCCCCAAACCGAAAAATGGAAACCGGAAAGGTCGCCATTGGTCACTGCAAGCACGCAGCCAACGATGTTAAAGACAATGGCAACGAGCTTGTTGGGGGTCACGTCCTCGCGATAAAGTACGCGGCCGAGCATGACACCAAACACCGGCGAGGTGTAGAGCAGCACCGAGGCCGTGGACATGCCGACCTCGCCCATGCACTCGTAATAGCAGGTGTTGGCGGCGGCCAGACCGACGATACCGACAAGCGCGCAGGGGACGAGCTCTTTGGGGCTTGCCTTGAACAGGGCCAGCGGACCCTGAGCCACGGTAGACCCCTCACCCGGACGGCAGCCCATAAACATCAGGACCGGCGCCAAGATAAGCGCTCCGACCAACAAGCGAAAGGCAGCCATGCTCTGGGACGAAACGCCCATGGCCGAGATGCCGTTTACAAAAATTCCGATGCTGCCCCACATAAGCGCGGCGACCAGCACCAGCACATAGCCCAGATTGCTTTTCTTCAACGCAGCCTCCTCGGTATTATTTCCAATATGTTTCACACTACGTTATAGTCGTTATATACATTTTTCAAGACACAAATCGCCGAACGGGAAAATCTGCTCTACCTAGTCATTGGGGACGTACTTAAATGACTAGTCGTTGGGGACGCTCCTGAATGACTAGCCATTTAAGAACGTCCCCAACGACTAAAGCGCCGCTGGTTGAGCATAAATCAGCGAGCGGGTCGCATTTGAGGCAAGGTGACGTGAAACGAAAGGGCGCTGACCTTCTGGTCGCGCCCTTGAAGTTGAACGTCAGATTGTCCAAATGCGGCCCGCGCAGCGTCGGCCGGTCCGCCGTTCGGCAGAACGGCGGAACTAAGGGCAGCGTCGGGCCGTTACGCCGTTCGGTAGAACGGCGTAACTAATACTCAAGCTTCCACATGTAGCGGCGCGTCATGTAGTCCTTGTGGGTGACGGCAGAGAGCGCGCGCATATACACGTTGTTGAGGATCGGGGCAAAGATCAGGTGGTTGAAGTACTCGCTCACGCTATCCTTAATGTCGTTGAGACCGAGCTCCTTGGCGTCGAGCTGATAGACGCGCTCGCCACCGTACTGGTTGACAAAGCGGATGCCGCGCTCGTCGTTGCAGCGGCTGCGGCCGACGCTGATGAGCTGGAACAGCGAGGTGCGCTTGTCCAGGATCTCGAAGGGGCCGTGGAAGAAGTCGCAGGTGTTGATGGTGCAGGAATCGATCTGCAGCATCTCCTGCACGTTGCAGATGCTAAAGACGTAGGCGGCACCAAAGAGCGGACCCTGAGCCATGACGTTGATGCAGGGCTTGTCGGCGTTCTGCTCGGCCCACTTAGCAGCGAGCGGACGGGTGTACTCGACGGCCTTGCGATAGATGGGGTCAACCAGGTCGAAGGCGGCCATAGCGGTCTCATACTCGGCATAGCCCTCGGTCTGCTGCGTAAGCTCCATGGCGATCATGGTCACGACGGCGGAGTTGGTGCGGCCCATGCAGGACTCATCGACGGCCAGGCTATCGTACTGGATCTTGTAGTCGCAGACCTCGGTAAGGCCGGACTCGTCGACATAGATGGCGATGGTGCTGGCGCCGTGGTCCTTGGCGACCTGGGCGGCAACGATGGTCTCCTTGGTGCCGCGCATGGACACGACGACGGCCAGGGTGTTCTCGTTGACGTAGGCCGGGGTGGCGTGCACGAACTCGTTGCTGGTGTAGCTGGAGCTCACGACCTGCGTGGCCTCGTGCTCCATAAAGTACTGGGCAGGATAGTTGCCGCCGTTGGATCCGCCGGCGCCAATCCACACGACGCGCTTGATGCCGCCCTTGTCTGCCTTGTCAGCCAAAACCTGGGAGACGACGTCCTTAACCTGTTCCTGAGTAGTCATCGTGCATCAGCCTTTCTTCTCGTTTGATGCTCTCGATGGCATACAAGTTACATACATGTTTTGGTTATGTCGACTAGTTGTATGCTATATTTGTCCTAGAAATTTTGTTGGTAAGGTTTTCGGCAATCCGTTACCAGCGGTTTTATTGTCATGTTGGATACATGATTTGTTCGGTAAGCATACAGGTTAGATACAGGTTGATCGCATGAACGCTTCGTCTAAAAAGAAACTGGCCCAATACGAGCGCTTGGCGGGTACGCTTCGCGACCGCATCGCCGCCGGCATCTACGCACGCGGAGACAAGCTGCCGTCCGAGATGGAACTCATGGACGAATCGGGGCTGTCGCGCAGCACCGTGCGCCACGCCCTTAAGGTGCTCGTTGATGAGGGCCTGGTGCGCACCGAGCGCGGGCGTGGCGCCTTTGTGGCCGACACGCCCGCGCTCCACGAGAACAACCTAGTGTTTTCGAGCTATACCAAGCAGGTCGAAGGTCAGGGCATGAAGCCCACCACGCGCACCGTGGACTCGGGCTTTGCCAAGGCGGCCGGCAGCATAGCTAAGTTCTTTGACGCCGCCGTGGGCAGCAAGCTCGTCAAACTTGTCCGTCTGCGTTATCTGGACGATGCGCCGCTGTGCCTGGAGACCACTTATCTGCCGCCAAGCTTCGAGGCACTCATCGATCGCGATATCAACGGTTCGCTCTACGCCACGCTGCGACAGGAGTTCCATCGCGCACCGGCACAGGGGCATAAGACCTTTGAGGTGTGCTATGCCTCGCAAAACGAGGCGTTTTTGCTCAACGTCGAGCGCGGGCAGGCGCTGATTCTGATCACTGACTACGTCTACGACACCGACGGCCGCCCGCTCCATGTCTCCAAGCGCATCCAACGCACCGACCGCGCCAAATACACCGAGCCCATCGGCTAACCTGCCAAAATTAACCTGTCCCTAAATGGTAGGTTTGGGGAGGTCGGGGAACCAGATTGGTTTGGGTTGGTTGGGCGTGCGCTCGGCTAGGACCAACTCCATCCAACACATGTCGTACCAGCGACCGAACTTTTGGGCACAGCGATCGAAGGCGCCCACCAAGCGATATCCCATATGGGCATGGAAATCCTGGCTGTTGTGCGTCAGGTACTCGTCGTCCTTATCGTGCGGCACGGCAATGAGCGCGCACATGTTGGTGATGCCCATCGCGACCAGGCATTGCTTCAGCGCGTCGTGCAGCTTGCGACCCAGCCCGCCATGGCGCACATCGCGTGCCAGGTAGATCGACGTCTCGACCGACCAGTCGTAGGCCTCGCGGCTGTTAAGCGGACTCACATAGGCATAGCCTACCGGACGCCCGTCCAACTCCATCACCAGATACGGATAGCGCTTGAGCGTACGCTCGATGCGCCCGGCGAACTCCTCAACGCTCGGCACCTCGTATTCGCAGGTAATCGCCGTCTGGCGCACATACGGCTCATAGATGGCAAGCAACGCCGGCGCATCATCGGGCGTCGCCAGGCGAATCGTCGGCTCGGACATCTTGGGCATACAGCCCCTCCCCCTCAAAAGCAAAGACCGCCTTGCGCCAAACCCAGGCGCAAGGCGGCCCCTCGTCATTACATCAGGCTACAGGACAGCCGCCAGCGCGTCGATGTCCTCCTGCGTCGTGGCCCAGCTGGTGCAAAAACGCACCACCGTGTGGGTCTCGTCGTACTTTTCCCAGTACTCAATCGAAGCATGCTCGCGAATGCGCGCCATATCCTCGTTGGGCAGAATCACAAACTGCTGGTTGGTCGGCGTCTCCAAGAAGAACTGGTAACCGCGCTCGTGCAGTACGCGACGCAGCGCCTGAGCGGTTTCGATCGCCTGTCGACCAATCTCAAAATACAGGCCATCGGTAAAGAGCGCCTCAAACTGGACGCCCGTCAGGCGGCCCTTGGCCAACAGCGCGCCGTGCTGCTTAATGCGCGGAATGGGATGCGCCGGAGCGTGCATGCCGCAAAACACCACAGCCTCGCCGCAGAGCGCGCCGCACTTGGTGCCGCCGATGTAGAACACGTCACACAGCTGCGCCAGCTCGGGCAGGGTGATGTCGCACTCATCGGCCGCCAGCGCATAGGCCAGGCGGGCACCGTCCACAAACAGCGGAATCTCGCGCTTCTGGCACACTGCGTGAATTGCCGCGAGCTCGGCCTTGGAGTACAGCGTGCCGTACTCGGTCGATAGGCTCACGTACACGGCGCCCGGGAACACCGTGTGCTCGTAGCTCTCGTTTTCGTAGAACACCTGGATATAGCTCTCGAGGTCCTCGGCGTGCATCTTGCCCTCGTAGCCGGGGATGGTGAGCACCTTGTGGCCGCCAAACTCGATGGCGCCCGCCTCGTGGCAGGCGACGTGGCCGGTCTCGGCAGCAACGACGCCCTCGTACGGCGCGAGCAGCATGTCGATCACCGTCGCGTTGGCCTGCGTGCCGCCCACCAGAAAAAACACGTCGGCATCGGGGGCCTGACAGGCCTCGCGGATAAGCTGCTTGGCACGCTCGGTATGCGCATCGGTACCGTAGCCGGGCTGCGGCTCCATATTGGTGTCGACGAGTGCCTGCAGCACTGCCGGATGTGCGCCGTGAGAATAATCGTTGTTAAACGCGAGCATGGCAATCCTCTCTTACCGGGTATCGGCCAGATGACTCAAACGGAGCTATTGTACGCCGTTGGGATAGGCAATGCGCGCGGCAAGGCACTCAAGTGCCAGTACCAGAGCAAAACCGCAGCTCACGTCACTCAAAAAGTGCGCGCCGATCACGATGCGCCCAAAGGCGACGAGCGCCGCGACCACAGCCGCCGCCCAAAAGATCACGCGGCGACGCGAAGGTTTTTCCTTAAAGGCCACCGCGGGAAGCCCGGCGAGCATAAGGCCGATCGCCGCATGCGCCGTGTGTCCGCTCGCAAACGACTTGAACCCGTCCTTGATCACGCCGGCGGCGATATAGGTCCACTTGTCGGGATTGCCGATCACCCACCACGGCTGAAAATTGAGCCCCGGCGTGACCTCGATCACGCGCATGCGCGGGCGCGACCATAACGGCTTAACAATGACGTTGAGGATGATGGTCTGAGCGACCCACACGGCCAGCACCATCAACGCCCAGCGCGTAAGCTCGTCGGGCTCGGTCGTGCGCGTGAGGCGGTAGGCGATGAAGTTGGCTGCGATGACCAACGCAAACGTCAGAACCAGCTGAAACGCAATAAGCTTGCCGCCGACGCGCAGCGATCCGATAATCTCGTAGCCGACCAGACCCACGTTGATCAAAACGCCCAGCGCAGCGAGCCACTTGCTCGCCTTGGAATCGGGGCGTGCCGAGCGCACGAGCATAACGCCCGCGATGCTCGCCGTCAGCTCGAACGGCAGCTCACCGGCCGCCTCGACAAAGCGACCGTACATGCTGCCGATGTTGAACAGCGCACTCGAGATTTGATAATCAAAGAAGCTGCCCACGCCCAGACAAAGGCACAGGACAACCGCGATAATGGCGACATCTTTCTTATAGATGTATCCGAACATGCTTTCCTTTCGATGGAGCCAGAGTGCCCAAATGGGGCGTTTGCAGCGTCGACCCGTTAGTCGTCGTCGCTAGCACCTAATTGCTGCAGCAGCATGAGCGCCGCCGCCACCGGGCCGGTGCCGTCGTTGGCGTCGAGACCGCGGCCCAGGCCGCTGCCCGCGCCGGCGCCCGCCTTGTAGGGCACCGACAGCTTGCGGCTCTTGGGGAAGTTCACCGCACCGTAGCGAGTCTTAAGCTCAAAGGCCACCTTCTTGGGCACTTCGACGCCCAAAAACGTGATGCGTCCGCCGCTGAGCGTGACGCTCTCGAGCCCCAGGCGCTCGCCGCGAATACGAATGCGCGCGCGGTTGAACAGGTTGAGTCCCGCCAACGGCAGCTCGCCATGCGCGGCCTCGGTCTCCTCCTGCACCTCGTCGATGCTCTCCAGGTCCTCGGCCGCCGCGAGCTTGCGGTACACGAGCACGCGCTGGTCCACCGCCGGCATGTACTCCTCGGACAAGAAGTAGTCGGCCGGCAGGTTGATGCCCACGCTCGCCGCCTCCACGCCGGCATCGTCGTCGCCGCGTGCCTCGGCCACGGCCTGTCCCAGCATCTGCGTAAACAGGTCAAAGCCCACGCTCGACAGGTTACCGTGCTGCTCGGCGCCCATGAGCGAACCGGCACCGCGGATCTCCAGGTCGCGCATGGCGATGCGCATGCCGCTGCCCAGATCCTGAAACTCGGAAAGCGCGGTCAGGCGCGCCGTGGCCTCCTCGGTGAGCGGCAGCTCGCCGGGGAACATAAAGTACGCGTATGCCTGCGTAGCAGAGCGGCCCACGCGGCCCTTAAGCTGGTAGAGCTGTGCCAGGCCCAGACGCTGAGAGTCCTCGATGATGAGCGTGTTGGCCGTTGCGTTGTCGATACCGCTCTCCACGATGGTCGTGGCGATAAGCACGTCGATCTTTTTGGTCGCGAACTCGATCATCACGTCCTCGACCTCGCGCGGGCTCATCTTGCCGTGTGCCACGCCCACGCGCGCCTCGGGCGCGGCCTCGTGCACGCGCGCCACGGCATCGTCGATGGTCTTGACGCGGTTGGACACGTAATACACCTGACCGCCGCGGCCCACCTCCAGGCGAATCGCCGCACTCACCACGTCGGGGTCGTACTCCCCCACGTGCACGATCACGGGACGACGCCCGGTCGGGGGTGTGGTGATCAGGCTCATGTCGCGCACGCCACTCGTGGCCATCTGCATGGTTCGCGGAATAGGCGTTGCCGAGAGTGTGAGCACGTCGATTTGCTCGCGCAGGTTTTTGAGCTGCTCCTTGTGCTGCACACCAAAGCGCTGCTCTTCGTCGATGATCACCAGGCCCAGGTTCTTGGGGTTCACATCGGCCGAAAGCAGACGATGCGTGCCGATGAGCACGTCTATCGTGCCCTCGGCAAACGCCTTGAGCGCGCGCTTCTGCTGCGCCGGCGTGCGGAAGCGGCTGAGCACCTCGACCTCCAGGCCAAACGGGGCAAAGCGCTCAAAGAATGTCTCGTAGTGCTGTTGGGCCAGAATGGTCGTGGGGCAGAGCACCATGACCTGGCGGCCGGAGTCCACGCACTTAAAGGCCGCGCGCAGGGCGACCTCGGTCTTGCCGAAACCCACGTCGCCGCACAGCAGGCGGTCCATGGGCTTGGGTGCCTCCATGTCGGCCTTGATGTCGGCGATGGCCTCCAGCTGGTCGCGCGTCTCGTCGTAGGGGAAGCTCTGCTCCATCTCGATCTGCTCGGGCGTATCGGGCGGACAGGCGATACCGGTAATCGACGAGCGGCGCGTATACAGATCGACCAGGTCAAACGCCAGCTTTTTGGCATTCTTGCGCGCCTTGTTGGTAGCCCGCGTCCAGTCGGCGGTGTTGAGCCTGGTCAAGCGCGGTTTATCGCCATCGGGACCAACGTAGCGCGTAATGCGGTCAACCTGCTCGAGCGGCACGTAGAGCTTGTCGCCATCGGCGTATTCCAGCAAAAAGTAGTCGCGTTCCTTGCCGCCCACTTCCTGGCGCGCGATCTCGCTAAAGAGCGCGATGCCGTGGGTAGCGTGCACCACGTAGTCACCCGGCTTAAACGGGAAGGTGATCTGCGTAATGTCAACCTTGCGGCGGCTGCGCGCGCGGTTGGCATCCATGCGGGCGTTGAGGTCGGCGATCGAGAACACGGCCAGGTTGGCATCGGGCACCACCACGCCCTGTGGCAGGGCAGCGTCCACAAAGGTCACGCGCCCGCGCGAGATGGTGGGCACGGCGGCGCCGGCGGCAGCCTGCGCGGCGCCCGCCTCGAGCGAACGGGCGTTGAGCGCATCTGCCTTGCGCTCGCGAATGGAAGCATGGGCCTCCTGGCGTGCGGCACGATCGGCGGAATCCGCCGCTGCCACGCGCACGCGCTCGCCGATAACGCCGGCATTTTCGGGCGCCGCGGTCAGCGATTCCTCAAAGGTAATGCCCTCGTCGCCAAAGGTGAGCTCCATCGACTCGCGCGCACCGCGGTCGGGGATGGCAAACACACAGGCATAGCGCTTGCCCACGACCTCCTGGATGCGCGTCATAAAACGGTTGTCCGAGCCTGCGATGGCAGGCTGCTCAATCTTGAGCTCGGCCGTCACCGCACCGCCGGCACGGATGAGGCTCACATAGTTCAGGCGTTGCTGGGAACCAAAGTCGAGTTGCTGGGCACGCACGTACAGGCCGTCCAGACGGTCGACCCCCGCCTCGCCGGCACGCGCCTCGATATCCTCGTAGGCGCGCAGGCAATCGTCGAACAGCGAGCGCGGCTCGGACAGCACCACGAGCGCCTTGCCGCTCACGTGCGACAACGGGCTCACGGTCTGGCCGTACATCACTGGCAAAAAGCGGTCGAGCTCAGGCGTGACGATGCGCGCATCCACCATCTCGAGCAGCGCCGCCAACTTGCTGTCGTCCTGGCTGGCGCGATAGAGCACCACATGCATGTTGTGGACCGCCTCGTCGGTAAGTGCCAGCTCGCGGCACGGGAAGATCTCGATACTGTCCTCGTTGCCGATGGTCTGGCCCGTTGAACTCACCATGCGGCGGATGCGGTCAATCTCGTCGCCAAAGAACTCAATGCGCACAGGCGCCTTTTCCTGCGCGGGAAACACCTCGACGGTGTCGCCGTGCACACGGAACAGGCCGGGCGCGTCGGCGGCGCCGGCATTGGTGTAGCCCATGCCCACCAGACGCTGCGGCACCTCGTCAAAAGGAATCTCCTCGCCCACCGCAAAAGTAGTGGACTCCCAGTAGCGGCTCTCGACCGGCGGCACGCAGCGCAGCAGCGCGCGGGCCGAGGCGACCATGATGCAGTTGTCCCCGCGCACGATACGCCCGAGCGCCTCGCAGCGCTGGGCTACCACGGCGTCGTCGGGCGCCTGCTCGCGCCAAGGGTAGTCCTTGCGCTCGGGAAAGCGGCACACGTGCGCCAGGCCCACATAGGCGGCCAGACTACGTGCGACACGATCGGCCGCATCCTCGCCGCTCACGATGTAGACCGTGGGGCGCGGACGACGCGCAAACTGAGCGGCCGCCATAAGCGTTCGGCCCGACTGAGACACGGCCAGCGTCACGTCCTCGCCAGAATCGAGCCCGGCCTCGACGGTCTGCAGTGCCTCGGCAGTGTAGAGCTGCGCGGCTATACGGTGAATGAGCATGCTGTTCCTCCGGCATTGCAACGCCAAAAGCCCGCCGAGGCAAGCTCGGCGGGTCGTTCGTCAAATTCGTTGCCTGTCATGGTAGCGCATGAAGAGGACTCCAGCTCAGGCGTACGCCCAGCCCCGCAACAAAAACGCCAGACCTTGATTATCGACTTTATCCGAACACTTCCCACATTCATCCGCACATGTGCGGATGAATGTGGGAACCCGATACCCTGAGGGCCGGATCGGCCGGCCCCGGGAGATCGGAGGACGGCATGTCCGGAAAGAAGAGAAAGGGCTCCGCGAGGGCGGTCCCGAGGTCCTACGGAAGGCTCACGAGGCACGAGCGGGACACGGTCCAGAGGATGCTGGAGCGCAGGGCGTCGTGCAGGGAGATCGCGAGGGAGCTGGGCAGGTCGCCCTCGACGGTGAGCGCCGAGGTGGCGTCGCACAGGTTCGTGACGGCGCCGAAGGCCAGGCGCGGCGAGCGCGTGGACGCCTCCGCCGACCTGTCGGCGGCCTGCCCGCGCCTGGCCGCGTGGCCGCGATGCTGCAACGGGTGCGGACGGTACCGCGCGATCGGCTGCAAGCGCCGCCCCCACGTCTTCTACGAGGCCCGGGCCGCGCAGCTGTGCGCCGACTCGGTCCTCGTCTCGTCCAGGCGCGGGATAGACGCCGACGAGCCCGCCGCGGCGGCCAGGCTGGAGGCGATAAGGGACTGCCTGCGCCGGGGGCTGTCGCCCGAGCAGATGGCGGCGCGCAACGGCGGCCCGGTGGACCTGTCGCCGTCGACCATCTACCGCTGGGTCTCGGCGGGCTACGACGGCATGACCAACATGGAGCTCAGGCGCAAGGTCGGATACAGGCCGAGGAAGCGCACCGCGGGCCGGGCGGCGACCCGCCACTCCGCCCGCAGGTCGCATGCCGCGTTCCTCGCCCTCGGGGAGGACGCGTGCGCCGCGGCCTGGGAGATGGACACCGTCGAGGGCGCCCGGGAAGACTCCGCCTGCCTGCTCACGCTGCTGCACCGCCCCAGCCGGCTCCAGCTCGCCCTGCCGCTGGAGGAGAAGACCGCCGGGTGCGTCGCGGACGCCCTCCGGGGCGTCCGGGCCATCCTCGGCGCCGACGGGACGCGCCGCGTGTTCCGCGCCGTGCTCACCGACAACGGCGCCGAGTTCTCCGACGAGGCGGCGGTCGCGGCGCTGCTCGGCGAGGGGCCGGGCGAGACGAGGCTGTTCTACTGCGACCCCAGGCGCAGCGACCAGAAGGGCGCCTGCGAGCGCAACCACGTCGAGATCAGGAAGCTGCTGCCCAAGGGCGCCGGAATCAGGTTCGACCGGCTCGTCCCGGCCGACCTGGCGCTGGCCATGTCGCACGTGAACTCCGAGCCCCGCGGCGCGCTCGGCTTCGCGACGCCCGCGCGCGCCTTCAGGGCGATGCTCGGGGAGGACGCGGCGGCGCTGCTGGACGCCTACGGCGTGAGGGACGTGCCGCTCGGCGACCTCGACCTGACGCCGGGGCTCATCGAGAGGGCGCGCGCAGAGAGGGGCGATGCCCCGCTGGCCTAGCCTAGAAGAAAAACGGAATAGACGGACCGACCGTCCGGCTGAGTCTGGGAAGAGGTGCCGGGCGGCGGGCGGAGCATGGCCACCGGACCCATCGAAACACATCTCCACCATTCCTTCAACTGGGAAAATGCCGCCCCCGAGTCCCGGATAGGACCTCGGGGGCGTTCGACTAACTGCGGGAGCGTGCCGTCAGCTCAATGTGTTCGGCTGAGATCGGAAATCAACCCAAAAACGCCAGATAGAACTGGACTCGCCGGCTTCGCCAAAATCTCCCCGTCACGTCGAACGCCGCAACCACGGAAAACTCCCCAAGAAACGGCTATTCCTCAAAAAAGCTCGCAACGTTCAAACGGCTCGTCCACTCTCCTATGGTGTTGGCAAAGCCGACGCGTGTGTACACGCCCGCAAAACGGCCGCGATACAGGTACAGGCCTTCCATATTAGAAGCGGGCGCAAAACCAAGATCATCCACAAGTCCTTTGGGCGCCTCTCCTCGATGCGGCCCATCGACCAGCGTTCCGCGCAAGCAGGGAGTCTGATACTGCTGAGCATACTCCTGTACAATCGCCCCAGCGGCCGCAGCGCGAGCAAGCACCTGGGACCATTCCTGTTCCATGACGTCCAAACCAGCAACAACGCCAACCGCGTTGTAGCCGCCGCACGGCTTGACGATCCATCGGTCCTTTTCGGCAAATCTCGACAACTGGGTGCTTTCGTCCAAAATCTCGGTATAGGGCACATGCTCCCGTACAAACGATTGCTCCTCCGGGCTCAACAAGGACTGACCGGCCCGAGACCACAAAAACGCAAATACGGTCTTAGTCGCACACGGCCACGTTCTAAAACCACCAACGATGCACGCGAGCCCTTCTTGAGCCGCCTCGATTAAGGCGGAACGTCCATCGCACGGCTTATCCCACAGCTCGCCGGTCACCGCGCGCCGCCAAACACAATCAATAGGACCAGCGGCATCGCACAGGTACCTAGCACCGCTCTCGCCTTCGCCAATCCGCAGGTCGCGCACATCCGCAAAGCGTGCGGCTACACCCCGCTGCCTCATAAGGTCGACAAAATGAGCCGCATCTTCCGAGTCGATGCTTTCCGAATAGTCGACGATTGCCACCGAAACGGGATATATCTTTGATTGCGGTGCATAGAGCCCCTCGTCAACGCGGGCCCCGTCGTCCGATCGTGCACTATCCTCGGTGCGGCGAGGATGGGCCAGCTTCCACTCTGCATAGGTCTCAAACAATGCGTCTATCCAGCTACCGCACAAATCGTACTGCCGAAAGCCGGGGTGGTCGGATGCAAACTCCTCAAAGGAAGGCGTCATTCGCACTGCCTGACAGACCGCATCGGTCACTACCATTCCGGCACTGCCGTCGGTATTGAGCTCGCAAAACGTATACGAACCGGCATCTTCGTCAAGAAAGATATCAACACGCGCAAGGGGAATTTGGCAATCATAGCCGGCATCCATAGCGCACAGGTCAGCAAAAGCCGGATCCATGCGAAACCACGCACGCACGGAGGTATCGGAACAAAACGCCCGCGTCACCTTGTCCATAATGCCGTACATGCGCTCGGCCGCCTCCTTAAGAAGCGCCGTCATATCCTTATCGAATATCTTTGGCGTTAAAGCCCAGGGCGCAGGATCTCCGTGGTAGAGCGCATGGGTTTGAGACAAGTATTCGTCGCCTTTGCGACGACCAGGTAGGTCACCTTCGCGCGTGCGTACGATGCGTTCAAAATAATCTTCGAGCTCTCGCGTCTTCAATGTTGCCACATTACCCTCCATTGCTTGATTTTTTGCTCATGCTACGCCAGCACGCACGACTTCGGCGCGCTTGAATAGGCTTCTAAATTAGCAACACATTTTTGCATGAGGCGGCAGGAGGCGACAAATACTCCAGCTCAAGCGCATGCCCAGCCCCGCAACAAAAACGCCAGACGGACGAGTCGCCTGGCGTTATCAGAGTGAGCTATACGCCGAGTCTAATCGTAGACGCCCATTTTAAGCAGTGTGAAGGTCGGGGCGCCGTCACCCTGTGCGACGCGGACCGTGCAAGTTTCGGTACGGCCCCTGGATGCGTCCGCTTGAATTGCGGCGATGAACTGGTCCTTTGGCAGGCCGTAAGTGCTCTCGGGGATGTCAGAAGGAAGTAACGCACCGCCAGCACTGTAGACCTCATAGGTGAGCTCGTAAATGTTGTCGCCAAGGTCAGTCGCGCCCGCAACGATGGCACACGATGGGTTGTAATTTCCCTGACCGTATTCCTGCTTCAGGTACAAGTACCCGTCATGCGCTTCGGCCGAATCGGCAAGCATCTGCCCACCCGACCCTTTATCAAAGGTCATGTCAGCATCCGAGAGCGTCAGACCCGTCAGGCGATTGAGTTCCCTATTGATCACATCGGTCGCCATGCGCTGATAGTGACCGTTGTCATAGTCGCCTTTCTCGATTCGATACGGCGCGTTGTCAATAAAATGGCACCAGATAAACTTGACCAGCTTGTATTTCTCGTCATCAGAAAGTCCGTCAGTCGAATCGAAGCCGCCCGCCTGATACCAGTCCCGATCGAAGTGTTCCTCCGTAAAGTTCGATAGGAACAGGTTCGCGGCGGCATAGGTTGCCTGGTCATTGAGGTCGACCTTTACGCTGCTGCCCGTCTGCCCGGGCTCTTCCGGCTCCTCTTGCTCTTCGGCAGGCTTCTCCTTGGCGCTTCCCTGGTCCTTAAGCTCGGCCGAACCCTCGTCAGACCCCAGCACCGTGATCTGCGATGAATTGCCCTGCCCAAGCGGACCCAGCACGCCGGTCAGCGCCAGAGCGGCACCGCCGGCAACGAGCACGCCCACCACGCACATGCCGACAATCACCGCGCGCTTATACGACTTCTTCTGCACGGAAGGCATCCCTGCCGCCGGCATCGGTGCGGGCTCAGCAGGCGCGGCCGCCGGAGAGGCAGCGCCCATGCGTGCCCCGCAGTTCGTGCAAAAATCGGTTCCGTCGGGCATCTCGGAGCCACACTTGGTGCAAAACATATTCGGGCATCCCCTTACAACAAACGGCATCTGCCGTCATCATATTGAGCCTTCGCAGCCCAAATGTGTTGCGCAACATTGGTCGCCGTCTTCGAGTGCCGGCAAAACGTGCCGGGCCCTACCCCGTCACACGCACGCTGGGGCAAAGGTCTGCCAGTGGGCACTCGTCGCACTTGGGTTTGCGGGCGTCGCAGATCTCGCGGCCAAAGGTGATCCACTGGTGGTTGACCGACTCCCAATACTCGTGCGGCAAGATCTTGAGCAAATCTTGCTCGGTCTTGAGCGGCTCTTTGGCGTGCGTCTTGGGACTCAGCATCAGGCGGTGCGCGATGCGGTTGACGTGCGTATCCACCGCGATGCCTTCCACGATGCCGTACCCCACGTTGAGCACGATGTTCGCTGTTTTGCGCCCCACGCCCGGCAGCTTGACGAGTTCCTTCATGTCTGCCGGCACCTCGCTGCCGTAATCGGCGACGATCATCTGCGCGGCCTCCACGGCATGCTTGGCCTTACTCTTATAAAAGCCGAGCGACTTAATGGTGTCCGCCACGTCGGTCACACTTGCCCCGGCCATAGCCTCGGGCGTGGGCCACTGGGCAAACAGCTTCGGCGTCACCTTGTTGACCTGCGCGTCGGTCGTCTGCGCCGAGAGCAGTACCGCGATGAGCAGCCTAAAGGGATTCTCGTGGTCCAAGAAGCACTCGACCGGGCCATAGCGACGGTTAAGGCGCTCGCACACCTCGATGGCGCGCTCGCGTTTGGCGGCATTGGTCTCGCGTGGCATAACGACTCCTCGACTCAACGGCATAACAAACCTATGGGCACGATTGTCCCACGTATGGGGTCTTTACGCCTCCAAAAAAGCGCCGGTCTGGCGGCTCCACAGGCTTGCGTATTCGCCGCCCGCCTCGACAAGCTGCGCATGCGTACCATCCTCGACAATCTCACCGTCGGCCAACACCACGATGCGATCGAGCGCCGCCACGGTGGACAGGCGGTGCGCCACCACAATGGAGGTGCGGCCGCGCATCAGGTTCTCGAGCGCCTCCTGCACCAGAGCCTCGGACTCACTGTCCAGGGCAGAGGTTGCCTCGTCGAGCACCAGAATCGGCGCGTCAGTGAGGATGGCACGGGCGATGACCACGCGCTGGCGCTGGCCGCCCGAGAGCTTAACGCCCCGCTCGCCCACCATGGTGTCAAAGCCATGGGGCAGACGATCGATAAACTCCAGGGCATTTGCCAGGCGCGCGGCCTCGCGAATCTGCTCGTCGGTAGCGTCGGGACGACCGTAGGCGATATTTTCGCGAATAGAGCGGTGGAACAGCAGCGCCTCCTGCGGCACGTAGGCAACCTGACGGCGCAGGCTCTGCTGCGTGCAGCGTGAGACGTCCTGGCCATCCACGAGCACGCGGCCTCCTTGCACGTCGTCCAAGCGTAGCAACAGCTTGGTGAGCGTCGTCTTGCCCGAGCCCGATTTGCCCACCAGGCCCACGCGCTGGCCCGCCGCCACATGGAGCGTCAGGTCGCTGAACACGCTCTCGCCCGCAGCAGCATCGCGGTACGCAAAGCTCAAGTGCTCAAAATCAATCACGCCCTCGCCCACCTTGAGCTCGGGGGCGTTCTCGTCGTCTGCCACCAGACGCGGCTCATCCAGCACGCGCGTCATCTCGGCCGCATCGCCCAACGCGCGGTTGATGCGCTGCATCATGGAGCTCACGTAGTTCAGACGCATAGTGAGGTTGTACGTATAGGTAAAGATCATGACGAGCGCGCCGGCCGAGATGCCAAACCACGCGTTGCCGCCCGCGACGAACACACTCACCACGGCCATAGTGATGACGATAAGGCCTGAGGTCGTAAAGTTGCGTTGCATCATGGCGTGCATCGATACCGTTTCGGCATCGCGCGCGGCGCGGTCGGCGGTATCGAACAGGTCGCGCTCAAAGTCCTCGCGACCGCAGGTCTTGACGGCCAGGATGTTCGTGACCGCGTCGGACAGCACGCCCGACAGCTTGTTCTGCGCGGCGGACGTCGCGGCCGAAAGCGGCATGATGCGCTTGTACATAAGCCAGACAAACGCAATGTAGACGACCATGATGCCCACCAAGATCACGGTAAATGTGGGCACCACCGGAGCGAGCGCCGCCACCGTGCAGACAACCGAGGTGATGGTGGGGATGAGCGAATACACCGTCACGTCCACCAGACCTGTGTAGCCGCTCATAAAACGACTCGTCTGGCTCACAAGCGATCCGCCAAATCGGCTGGTGTGGAATGTCATGGATTGATTGGAGAGCGTGTCGAAGCACAGGCGCGCCAGGTGATAGTTGCCCGCAATCTCGAGCTTGTAGACGGTGTAGTCCTGCAGCTTGGAGAGGATCTGACCTACCAGGTTAACGAGCACGAGCGCCAGAATATAGGGGCTAAAGACCTCAAACACCTGGTCGCCCGCCACGGGGCCGGCCTGGACGCGATCGACGATAAGGGCCATCACGTAGGTGTTGGCAAACGTAAGCAAAAAGATGTAGCCCGCCGACGAGAACACCGAGAGAAAGACGATCAACGGCTGTGTGCGCGTGACGTCCCAAAAACGCTGCAGTGTGCGGCGCACGGTGGAGCGTTTGAGCGGACTGGTGCTTCTCTGAGACATGGGCTTCCTTTCGCGTCTGATAGGGCGAAACGCCATTGTTGCACACTAAAGTGCACTTCAGGCAAGCACGATTGCGAAAAACGCCCGCGTGCCGCCGTCCGTTGCGACTAGTCCTCGTCTTCCTGGCCCGCGAGTAAGCCTGCGGACTCCAAGCCCAAAATCGCGTCGGCCTCCCGCGCGTCTTCCAGCGCGTCGATATCCTTGAGCTTGCGTTCCATAACGTTGGTGCGCGTGGTGATAATGCCCTCGACCGTCTTCCCCGCGGTCTCAATCTGCTGCTGCGCGCGACGCAGCGCCGCCTGATAGCGCGGCAGCTCAGCCTTGACGGCGGAAAGTACGCGCAGCACGTCATCGGTGCGTTTTTGCAGCCTAAACGTCTGATAGCTCATCTGCAGGCTGTTGAGGATGGCCGCCATGGTGCTGGGGCCGGCAACGTTGACGTGATAATCGCGGCCCAGGGTCTCGATAAGCCCGGGGCGGCTGACGACCTCGGCGTACAGGCCCTCAAACGGCACGAACAGAATGCCAAAGTTGGTCGTCGCGGGCACGCTCAGGTACTTTTCGCAGATGTCCTTGGCCTCGCGCTTCACCATGGCGTCGAGCGTCTTGCGCGCGGCGGCCACAGCCTCGGCATCACCCGACTCCTGGGCGTCGAGCAGATGCTCGTACGCATCGCCCGGGAATTTGGAGTCGATCGGCAGCAGCACGGGATCACCCTCGTCCACCGGCAGCTTGACAGCAAACTCAACGCGCTCCGAGGCGCCAGGCTTGGTGGCGACGTTTTCCAGATACTGGTCGGGCGTAAGGATGTCCGCTAGGATCGCGCCCAGCTGCACCTCGCCCAAAATGCCGCGCGCCTTGACATTGCCCAGCACGCGCTTAAGGTCGCCCACGCCGGTGGCGATAGATTGCATATCGCCCAGGCCCTTGTACACGGCCTCGAGCTGGTCGCTCACCTGCTTAAACGATGCAGACAGGCGATCGTTGAGCGTACGGGAGAGTTTCTCGTCCACCGTCGCGCGCATCTGATCGAGCTGAACGTTGTTGTCCTTGCGGATGGCGCCCAGCTGGGCATCGACCGTCTCGCGCACCTTGTCCAGGCGGTGCTCGATGCCCTCGCGGTTGGCACCGAGCTGTTGGGCCGTCTCGCGGCGCAGGTCATCCATACGGTCGCCAGCCTGCGAGAACTCACGCGCGATGGTCAGGTAGCGCTGCTGCTCTACGGCGGCGTCGGTCGTCTGCTGCTGTGCGATGGCATTTGCTGTGCGGCGGGTTTCCGCCAGCGCGACGTTCAGGGTGTCGAGCGCGTTGTTGGCCTGCTCGAGCGCAGCCAGCATCTCTGCCCCGCTATCGCCGCGCTCCCGCAGCTCGGCGCGAAGGCCCTTGAGCTGCAGGGCACAAGCCACAGCAGCCCCCACCGCCACCAAGGCGATCACAGCAAGTACGATATCAATAGCAGACATAGACTCCGCCCAACAAACCCGATCGATTATCAATCAAAACCGCGATCAATCTTACCCCGCCACACGCACCGGGCGCTCCACGGCAGTCGGACAAATGGATTTTGGGCCACAGGCGTCAAAACGCTAACTCTCCCAGCCGGCGCGGACGGTTGTTACGACATCGCCTAGGCGCTGGCCGAGGGCTGACAGATGTTGGAGCACTTCACTGGGCGAGGCACCGTTGAGGATGCAGGTGAGCGCATACGAGACCAGGAAAATCGCCGCAAGTCCTAATGGAATGAGCACAATCATCGCTAACGTGCGCAGGCGCTGGCCCACGCGGCGGTGACGTGTGCGGCGCTTGTCGAACGCAAGCTCCTGCGCATATGAATCTTGTTGTACGGAATAGTTCTCTGGCGCCGATCCGCCCGCAGGCGAAACCGCGGGCGTGGCATTTTGCGCAGGGGGCTGGGCGGCTACCCCTTGCATTTGCATCTCCATAAGCCGTTGCTGTTGGCGCAACATGCGCTCGGCTTGTTGCTGCGGGGTCTCAAGAAACAGATCCATGTTGGCCTCCTCAATCGGAGCATTCGACGCTTACGACCAGCATCCCGCACCGCCAAGGCCACGGCAACGCAATCCGTAGCAATAGCTGCAAAGTTTCTTTTGCCCAAAAGCTGTCGAAAACCTCAACAACTCCCCTACCAGCACTTTCTTTGAGCTTTTTTATCGAATGATCTTTTGCCCTTCCGCCAGCCCGCCAACTAACCAAAACCTAACCAAAAGCTTGACGGAAATTGTGAAGACCGGGACCCCAAACAAAACATGCCGCCCCATAAGGGGCGGCACACAAACTTCCAATCAGCTTTTCAGTAACGAGCACGCGACGACCCAACGCCGGAGCACAGGGCGGGAGGCCGGATTGCCTTCCCTCAACGCGACCCTGCGGAGCCGTGAGCGGGGAGGGAAGGCAATCCGGCCTCCCGCCCTGCGCTCCGCAGCAGCCAGCGCCACGCGCTAGTAGTTCACCACCTGCTCCTCAAAGTACGCCTTCGGGTGGTTACAAACCGGGCACACCTCGGGCGCCTCGGCGCCCACATGCAGGTGCCCGCAGTTCAGGCACTTCCACACCTTCACGCCCTCGCGCTCAAACACCTCGCCCGACTCAATGCGCTCGACAAGCTTGTTGTAGCGCTCCTCGTGAGCCTGCTCGACAGCACCGACGCCACGGAACTTCTCGGCGATCTCGGTAAAGCCCTCCTCCTCGGCGGTCTTGGCGAACTCGTCGTACATCGTGGTCCACTCGTAGTTCTCTCCCGCAGCGGCATCACGCAAGTTGTCCAGGGTATCGGGAACGGCGCCGTCGTGCAGATACTTAAACCACAGCTTGGCGTGCTCGGACTCGTTGCCCGCCGTCTCGGCAAAGATATTCGAGATCTGAACGTAGCCATCCTTCTTGGCCTTAGATGCGTAGTAGCGATACTTGGTATGCGCCTGGGACTCACCGGCAAAAGCGGTCTCGAGGTTCTTCTTGGTTTGAGAGTTCTCAAAATCCATAGGTGTACTTCCCTTCAACATGCCGCCCGTAGGCTTCGAGCGGCCTTGTCTTTAGGATGCCCTCAAGCCGAGAATTTAAACCTTACAATCCTCTTCTTCAGATTCGGGTTGGCTACACGCTTAGCCAGCGGTCACCCTCGGAGCGGCAAAAGCCCTCGCGCTCCAAGTCGGCCAAAATGCCTGCGACAAGATCGTGATCGACCGGCTCGCGGCCTGCCGCCGCCTCCATTTCGTTGACACCCGCTACGGCCTCGGCGAGTGTGATGCCCGCCGGCTGCCCATCGCGCGCCGCTAGCAGCATGCGCACAATATGGGCGCGCTTTTGACGGCGCGAGCCCTCAAACTTGGACTGACGGCTATAGCTCGCCGAGCGCCTGGACGGATTGGGCAGCGTCTTCTTAAGATACGCGCCATAATCCAGCAGCGCGTAATACCATGCGCGCGGTGTGTCGGCATCATCGAACGGCACGGCAAAGGGCGCAATCTCATCCACCGCCGCACCAGGGGCCGCCGGACAGGCGGATTGGATCAGCGGCACCAGCTCGCGATCGGGAACGGCCGGCACGTCGGGAAAGAAATGATGCAGAAAGACCGTGCGCACGTTGGTCTCCAGATACACACCCGGCAGATCGAACGCAAACGACCGGATGCCCTGCGCCGTCGCCGGGCCAATACCGGGCAGGGCGACCAGGTCGCGCGTCTCACGTGGAAACTCCCCGCCCCAGTCCGTCACAACGCACTGTGCAGCCCTGTGAAGCGCCAGGGCGCGACGATTGTAGCCCATCCCCTGCCAGGCATCCAAAACGTCGGAAGGAGCGGCCTGAGCGAGCGCCTGTACGGTCGGAAAGCGGTCGAGCCACGCGGGCATACGCGTCTCCACACGCGGCACCTGCGTTTGCTGCAGCATAACCTCGGAAAGCCAAATAATGTACGGGTCGCGCGTGCGGCGCCACGGAAGGTCGCGATAACGCAGGACCCCTTCCGAACGAATCATCGAACGAAAGGGGTCCTGAATCATGGCTATGCTCCTTATGCGGCGCTATTCCTCCCGGCAAGCGCACGCACAGGTGGCGTACTCGGGAAACGCATCGCGATCGGCGAACTTGGAATCGACGGCCGGGAACTGGCGGCGAGCGACGATATCGCCCAGCGAAACGGAATCGAGGTAGTCGCGCATCAGCGCTTGAGCTCCGGCCCACAGGGGATGATAGCAGCACGTGCCCATGCGCGCACAGTCGCCATCGGGCGCGGTGCAATCGTTCATGACCATGGGACCCTGAACGGCCTCAACGACCTGGCGGATGGTGACATCGTCGGGGCTGACCTTAAGACGCATGCCGCCATGGACGCCACGCAGGCTCTCCACAATACCGGCCTGAACCAAACCATGCTGGATCGAACGGGCAAACGAATACGGGACATTGACCTCTTCGGCGGCGGTGCGAACAGAAAGCAGACGCTCCGGGTCCTCGGCAAGCATCGCGAGCATGCGAAGGGCGTAATCAGTCTTCCTCGATATGTCCATTTTTCCCCTTTCAAGGAATAGGAACAGCTCGAACGAGCTCCGGGGCCGAGCTTACGTCGAGACGTCAATGACCGTATGGACGCCCAAATAGCAAAACGGGTGCCCGCTGAATGCCGTTTTTGAAGCCTCTTGCATCAAAAACGGCCCACAGTGCAATTGAGTATAACCTAACCCCCTGCTTCGTTGAACTGGTGTTGCGCAACAAACGCCTTGCTTGAACACATGTCTCAAACGGAGCTTGTCCGGGAATTGGAAGGATTTGGTTTTGGGCGAAAGGAGCCGATGGGATCAAGGTCCTATCAAACGCAAAAAGCCACGTCCGAAGACGTGGCTTTAATTGCGTTGGCGGGAAGTACGGGGCTCGAACCCGCGACCTCCGACGTGACAGGCCGGCGCTCTAACCAAACTGAGCTAACTCCCCAGGCAGTCGTTCGCGTTTGTTTCCGCTCGCGTGCGCTGCGGGGATTAGTATACACAGAAGTCTGTCCGGTGCGCAACAACTTTTTTGAAAATATTTTTTGGGCCCCTCCGGGAGGGTCTCCGGGGCTGAGGGCGGGGGTTAAGTTTGCTGCTCTACAGTCCTGCGCAAGACGGAAAGCACATTAA
>CABUQW010000006.1 GCA_902493895.1 uncultured Collinsella sp.
GCCAAGGCAAAACTGCTGTCTCGTATGATGTTGGCAGAAGACGAAATATCGCAAGGCGACTACAGCGACTACGAATCCTTCGCGGCTTCGATACGAGACAAATATGACCTATAACGTCGCAATCCTCAAAAGCGCGCGATATGAGTACGAGAGTATTGTCGGATACCTTGCTCAAATCCTCAAGAATCCGCGTGCAGCAGGCAATTATGTCGCTGAGCTTGAATATCAGCTTGACCTGCTTCGCGAGCAGCCGTTTTTACGTCCTCTCTCGCACATGCAAGAGCTGGCGTCACGTAATTACCGATCGTTTCCCGTCAACAACTACGTGTGTCTATACAAGTTTGAGCACGAAACAATCTATATCGCCCACATCTTTCATCAATCACAGGACTACGCCCGCCTAGTCTAGCCCACAAGCTAAATACTTGTTTTGAATCAATGCGTTGAGAAGGCGCACCTTGATCAAAACTCTTTGATGCATGCACCACGAGCAAATCGAGTTCTATCTTCGCGGGATTTGACAAGGGCGAGCCAACGTCCCGCTCGGACCCAAAGGAAGCAGAGTCATTTGCATCGTCGACCTAGCGGAGATGACCTTTGGGTCACATAGATGGAAGGCAGTTTGTCGGTGATTCGGAGAGCGCCAATGCGATCTCGCGACGGTTGCACTCATTGTCTCAATTAGACACTCAACGAAATACGGCCCCGCAGCTCAATAAACTGCGGGGCCGTTTTATACACCGACGAATCAACGATGAAGTGCATCCACTATTTGGCCAGCTCCTGAACGATCCAGTCAATTGCACCTTCGGGATCGTTGGTAAGGTCGATATACTGCTTGCCCCTTGTGGTAAGCAGTTTAATTCCAAGGCGATCAGTATCGGCCTTCATAGCGTCATAGTACATGCGTGCCTGGGGCGCCAGAACAATCACGTTGTACTGATCCATCGTCTCATAGTGGCTTCCATACGCACCGGACTGAGAAACCAGATCAATACCCTTAGCAGCGGCACCTTCGCGAAGAGCATTTGCCAAGAGAGTCGAAGTGCCGGCACCCTGGCAAAGCACAAGCACGCGGATCTGCTCCGCCTTGTCCTTTACCGCCTCGAGAGCTTTTGCGACATTTTCCTGTGCGGCAATAGCATCTGCATCCGAGGTTCCTGCAGTCTCCTTTGCAGACTCTTCCAAACAAAGCTGATGGTCATACGCCTTGCAGAACGGATAGTAAATCACAAAGTCAACGACCAACAGCACTGCAATCAATACAAGAGAACGTACATCAAGACCTGTGGTGAGGAATGCACCGATTGGGCCGGGAAGCGCCCACGGCATGGTATACATGGGGGCGTTCATTCCAATGACGTCAATGAAAAACTTACCGATTATAGCGTTGACCATAGGAGCCGCTAGGAAGGGCACGAACATATAGGGATTGAGAACAATCGGCATACCGAAGAGAACGGGCTCGTTAACTCCAAAAATCACCGGGATAATCGATGCCTTGCCCATGGCTTTAAGCTGCTTGGAACGCATAAACATGATCAGGATAATAGGAACGATGAACGTGCAGCCAGAACCGCCCAGACCGCCGATGAAGTTTGTAAAGTCCAGCGCGAGAGCAATTGACGGGTGTCCACCTGCTTGGTAAACCGCAAGATTGGTAACGGTATTGTCGTAGAGCGCAGCATTGATCGGAGTCATGACAACCGAGGCACCGTGAATGCCCATAAATTGGAAAAGTGCGACCGCGCCCTCGATAAGCGCCATGCCAGGATAGGTGTCGACCGCGGAGAACAGCGGCGAGATAAGAGCGGATACCAAATTGGCGAACGGCACAGCAAGCAGCTTACGGCTCGCAAGATCGATAAAAGCGCACGCAAGGATCGAAAACCCAAACGCAAAGATATCGCGAAAACTCTGCGCAATAGAGCCAGGGACCTCTTTGGGGAGCTTGATCGTCACATTATGGCTAATGCACACCTTATAGATATTAACGGTCAAGAATGCGGATACGAACGCAGCGATAAAACCCTTGGTTCCCATGTAGCCGGTTTCAAAAACAGACGTATCTGCTCCGCCAATCGAGACAACATCGTTCGTCACCGATAGCAAGAACATGCCGCACATGGCACAAACCATGCACGAGGTGGGGTTGAGAGATTTGCCCGAAGGCATGCGGCGGTTCATCGACTTGGCAAGTGAGCTCGCCGTGGTGCCGGCCACCATAATGCCAAGAAGTCCCATAGTATATGCATAGATTTTATTGAAGAAATCCAGCACCTCAGACGGAAGCGCGATGCCTACATAGGCAGGGAGCGTCGAAAGAAGAAGGAACAGACTCGAGAACAGCACAATTGGCATATTCGAGAGAAAGCCATCCTTAATCGCCACCAGATAAATGTTCCTTGAGATTTTGTCGAAGAGGGCCTGGTGTTTTTCAAGGAATTTGACGATAGCGTCCATAACACATCCTTTCATGATTGCCGGGCACACAACGATTTATCCGGACTTAACCGTCGTCGTCCCAGTTTGTATCCACGTATGTATGTGAATACGTTCTCGTGCGAAATGTAATATCATTTGCGCGATTTGTCATAACCAATTCTTTTTCCGCTTTGTCGACATGTCAAGAATTCAAAAAGATATTCGGTGAACGGCAGTTGATATAATAATGATTTTCCCAGTTCAAGGCTATTTTTTCGGAGCAGTACAATAAGTTTGCAACCGTTCACCGATTGGATATAACATATTGAACATATTGTTGTAACAATATTAGTGACGATGTCACAAGCCTGTCGTTCTAGTCAAAGGAAGTAACAATGCCCAAACGATTACTGAACATGTCCGCATCCGATTTTGCCGCCACGTCACCCATGGATCTAAAGCAGGCAATTCTGGCCTCCGAGGGACGTACCATCATGGCGGAAAACGTGCCCTCTTCCCAATTTCTCAGCGGCGTTACTAATGCAGAAATCGAACGTGCCGCAGGTGCCGACTTGCTTCTGTTTAACGCACTCGATGTGTTCAATCCAGTGATTGCCGGCATTCCAGATGATCTCGATGAAAACCCGGTCACTTGGGTAAAGCGAGCATGTGGAAGGCCCATTGGTGTCAATCTGGAACCAGTTGATAATGATGCTGAAATGTCTGAAACCCGTACAGAAATCCCTATGGGTCGACGTGTCTCTCCCAAGACCCTAGAAAAGGCCAACGAACTCGGATTTGACTTTATTTGCCTCACGGGCAACCCTGGAACTGGCGTCTCCAACGATGCAATCGCCCATTCGATTAAACTCTCCAAAGAGCATTTCAATGGCCTGATCATAGCCGGGAAAATGCATGGAGCGGGCGTTGCGGAACCTGTCATGACGCTCGAAATAGCGCGTCAGTTTGTTGACCTCGGCGTCGATATCCTTCTCGTGCCAGCCCCCTACACTGTCCCCTGCTTCCAAGAAGCAGACCTGCGCGCCATCGTAGACTATGTACGCTCCTACAACGTAGGCAAGTCAATTGAAGAAAAGGTTCTCGTCATGGCGGCCAACGGGACGAGTCAAGACTCCTGCGACAGCGAGACCATTAAGAAAATAGGCCTTGCAGCAAAAGCAGCCGGTGCAGACCTCCAACATATCGGGGACTCCATGAACGGTATTTGCCTGCCCCAGAATATCTTCACGCTCGGACAAGCCCTTCGTGGCTACAGGCATCAGATCGTCATGCTGAGCCGCTCTGTGATACGTTAAGGTTATCTCGCTGACGCTATATCCCGACCGAGGCAACCATCAGATACCACCAACATGCAAACTGAGGCTCCAATGCTCGATACACACGAAAAACGGCCACTCTATTTACAGCTCACCGACGCGCTGCTCAAGCAGATCGTCGATGTATACCAAGCAGACGATAAACTTCCAACAGAAATGGAACTCTGCGACGAATACGCTGTAAGCAGGACAACCGTCCGACTTGCAATGAGCGAGCTGGAGCGTCGTGGAAATATCTATCGAATCCAAGGTAAAGGATCATTTGTTGCACCGAAACGCGTTGGTGAGCTCAATTCACTTTTAGACTTTGACTTTGCAAGCCATTGCGATGGTGTTGATCCGGATACCATCACTAAACATTTCGGTGGCCTCACATCAGGTCGTTCAATTTCCGTAATGATGCTCCAGCAATTTGGATGCCAAAGTCGTGATGAGATTCAGCGTCTTGAATTGATCTACGAACTTGAAGGCAGCTTCATAGGCGCTGATACGTTCTTTATATCAAAGTCGCACGTTCCGAGTAATCAGTTAGATTTTCAGTCATTTAGCAGAATCATGGACGACTTGTCCAAGTCTATCCAATCTGTTCGAGAAAGCTATAGAGCACGTCAGCTTAGCGATTCCGAGGCCAGCAATTATGGTGTTGCAAAACTTCCGGTACTTGATTTAGCTCATTATGCTTATAACTCTGAAGGTAAACTAATTGCAATTGTCTGCCGCACCGTTATAACTGGGCGAATCCCTTATCAAAACTATATTTTCAAGTCCTAATGTTCTATTTCTTTTGTCTCGATCTGTAACACGTAGCTGAGTTTTTAAGTCCTAACTGTTACAGATCGAGACAAACAGGGTAGACCCCGCCGAATTGTCTCAATCTGTAACACTAAGACCGGTTTTGGACGTCTAGATGTTACAGATTGAGATGAATGCACAGGCTAATCCTCTCAATCTCAATCTGTAACATCTGGTTGGTAATTTCACCCCTACCTGTTACAGATTGAGACAATTTGATAGTGGAGTCCTCATTTACGCGTCATATCGCGTAGCGCTGACGCGCTGGTTTCCACAATGACAGGAGGTAAAAGTCCTCCCGCATCGCCTGTTGGCAATCCTGCAGCATTAGCTAGCAGATGACCTGTGTGTGTTCCTCGATGGCGGCACGATACTCGGCGGTAATACCCGGCTCGCACACCACGGCGTCCAAATTGTCCAGGCGACAGAAGGTGTAGAAGTCGCGCTTGCCAATCTTGCTGGAGTCGGCGATCAGATAGCGCGAGTCTGCCTTGCTAAAGGCGAGCTGCTGGATACGGCCCTCATCCATATTGGACGTAGACACGTCACCATCCAGAATGCCGTTGGCGCCGATAAACGCCGCATCGATGCCCAGCGCACGCAGGGTATCCTCGGCCGTTGGTCCCACAAAAGCGGCGGTGCGGCGACGGTACATACCGCCTACCAGGCACAGGTCGCAGTCTTCGCGCGCCTCGAGCAGGTTAAACACCGAAAGCGAATTGGTCACAATGCGCAGGCGGCACGCCGGTAGCATCGAGGCCATCTGCTCAACCGTAGTGCCCGTACCCAAAAAGATGGTCGAGCCCTCCTCGATAAGCTCCACGGCGCGGCGCGCGATCTGCAGCTTTTCCTCGGCATGCTTAGTGCGCTTTTCGCTGTGCGAATACTCATGGCGCAACATAGCGTGCGGACGACTCTGCGCACTACGGGCGCCGCCATGCACGCGCTCGATCTCGCCTAGGCTCGCAAGCTCCTCAAGATCGCGGCGGATTGTCATATCCGAGACACCCAATGCATCAGAAATCTCTTTAACCGAGACCGTGCCCTGCTCCTCGAGCAGCTGCCGAACCTTATCCTGACGCTCCGCCTTAATCACGATGAATCCTCGCCGTTCTCTGCGCGCATATCATTCAAACAATAACGAACAAATTGTATCAGACTCGTACGTGTCAAGAATGAACACCCACACAGCTCCAATCATCACTTTTTTGAGAAAAATATTCCCTGCTTTAGTAGCGTGTAGTGATAATTTGGCCTGTTCGCGCTACAGTTTGTCCGAAATACCTCGATGTTAGGAACCAAATGATCACTTCCGAGCTTTTCGGCACCGCGCCGTGCGGTACCCCCGTTCATCGTTACACCCTCAACGGGCCCGAGATCTGCGTTCGCATTATGGACTATGGCGCCACCGTGCTTGGTATCGACGTGCCCGACATCCCTGGCAACGTGCGTGATGTGGTGCTGGGCTTCGATAAGCTCGAGGATTACTTTGACAACCCCGCCTGCTTTGGCGCGACCATTGGCCCCGTGGCCAACCGCACTGCGGGTGCCACGATCACCATCGCCGACACGGATTGGCATATGCCGGCCAACGAAGGCACCAACAACCTGCACAGTGACCTTGAACACGGCCTGCATAAGCGCGTGTGGGACGTTGAGCTCGACGAGGACCACAATGCCGTACGCATGACCGCCTCGCTCGAGGACGGCGAGCTCGGTCTCCCCGGCAACCGAACCTTTACGGCCGTGTTTACCGTGACGCGCACCGGCGTCTTTCGTATCGAGTATGGCTGCGAGAGCGACCGCGCCACCTACGTGTCCATGACCAACCACACGTACTTTAACCTTGCCGGTCATAACGCCGGCATGGACTGCGAGCACTTCTTTGTTGCTAACGCCACTCACTACCTGCCCATTAACGAGCAGAACATCCCCACCGGCGAGATTGCTCCGGTCGAGGGAACACCGTTTGACTTTCGCGAGCTGCGCCCCGTCGCTCCCGGCATGGAGGCCGACGACCCGCAGATCAAGCAGGCACGCGGCTACGATCACTGCCTGTGCATCGATGGCTATCAGTACGGTCGTAATCTGCGCCGTGCGATGCATGTCGAGGAGATGTGGACCGGCCGCGAGCTGGACTACTACACCACCGCCCCGGGCGTGCAGCTCTACACCGGCAACTGGCTGGGCGACGAACATGCCAAGGATGATGCCAACTATGGCTGGGGCTCCGGCTTCGCCCTCGAGGCAGAGATGTACCCCGACACGCCGCACCAGCCGCGGTTCCCGCAGGGCATTGTGGGCCCGGGTCACCCCTACAGCAACGTGATCGAATACCACTTTATGAGGCCCTAAGCCCGCAACGTTACATACCGCACAAAAATGCCCGCCGATGTTTTCATCGACGGGCATTTGCATTACCACAACCATGGACCGCTTCGAACTCGGAACGCCTTAATCAGTCGCTTCCGGCTTGCTATCCAGTTTCGGTGACAATACGCCCCGATCCTCTCGGGTTCTTGCGTTGGCGGCTACTCGGCAAACGCGTTACCGACGCTGTTGCCACCCACATACGTCTCGACCAGGGTGAGGTCGGGATCGAACACGACAAAGTCGGCGTCGCGGCCGGGCATGATGCTGCCACATTTATCCTCGACGTGAGCAGAGCGCGCGGGCACCTCAGTCGCCATGCGAATGGCGATATCGGCGCTCGCAAGACCCCAGTCGACGATGTTCTTGACGCCCTGTGCGAGCGTGAGCACCGAGCCGGCGATGCTCTTGCCGTCGGCGAGCCAGCACAGGTCGTCCTTCATAATGACGTCCATGCCGCCGCTGGTGTACTTGCCTTCGGGCATGCCACCGCAGCCCAGGCAGTCGGTGATCAGCACTGTGTGCTGCCAGCCCTTGGCCTGCAGCAGCGCCCTGATGGCGGCGGGGCTCACGTGCTTGCCGTCGCAGATGATCTCGGCGTAGGTGTTGGGCGTGGCCATGGCGGCACCCACGACACCGGGCTCACGGTGATGCAGACCGCGCTGGCCGTTATAGGTGTGCGTGAAGCAGCTGGCACCGGCGTTGATGGCGGCGGCGCACTCGTCGTAGGTGGCGTCGGAGTGGCCGATGCAGGTCACGACGCCCCTGGCGCTCAGGGCCGCGGCGTAGGCGGCGGCGCCGTCGCGCTCGGCCGCCATGGCGCTCTTGACGATGCGGCCGCCGGCGGCCTCCTGCCACTCGTCGAAAACTCTCTCGGACGGATCGATCAGAAAAGCGGGGTTCTGGGCGCCCACGTGCTTCATGGTGAAGAACGGGCCCTCCAGGTAGATGCCCTGGATGCGAGCACCGCAGAAGTCGGGCCCGCGGCCCTCGTCCGCCTGTGCGATGGCGGCGCAGGCATCCTTGATCTGCTCCACGCCGTCGGTGAACGTCGTGGGCAGCCAACTGGTGGTGCCGCGGCGGGCGAGCTCGGTCGAGCTGATGTCGATGCCCTCGGGGTCGTTATCGGTGGTCGAGTGGTTGTAGAAGCCGTGGATGTGGGTGTCCACCATGCCCGGCGCGATCCATGTGCCCGAGTAGTCCTTGATCTCGCAAGCGGGCTCATCGACCTGCCAAGCGCCGAAGACGCCGTCCTCGACCATGAGGTAGCCGCCCAGCTGCGG
This sequence comes from uncultured Collinsella sp., assembly GCA_902493895.1. GTDB lineage: Bacteria > Actinomycetota > Coriobacteriia > Coriobacteriales > Coriobacteriaceae > Collinsella. Next base: position 8,207 of record CABUQW010000006.1, read on the forward strand.
CCCCGCCGGCAGGAAGAACTTGTCGGCCTTAATTGCGTACGTGCTCATATGCACTCCTTGCTTCTAAAGCAGTTGTATGTAGTGATGCTTATACCTGGTCCAAGTAAAAACAAAAAACGCCCGCCCGCCGTTATGAGCGGACGGGCGCCCTTACAGGGGGACGCGATTAAGCGGTGAAGGGGTGAATCGTCACGCCCTTAACCACGCGGTTGACCGTGCCGGTGGGGCTCGGCGTATCGGGCGTGTTGCCCACGCGCACAGAGTTGAGCAGGCTGATAGCCTGGGCAAACATCACGAACGGCAGGGCGAGGTAACCCTCGGGGAGTGCCTCATAGCCCTTAAAGGTGAAGGACTCACCCTCATAGACGGTGGTACCTTCCTGCTGAACGGCAACAGTGTGCTGAGCGATCTCGTCACCACCGATCTCGTTGAGGATGTCGATATCGTACTGACGGGTGTAGGCATCGTTGTTGACGAACACGAAGACGAGCGTCTTATCGTCGACGAAGGACTTCGGTCCGTGACGATAGCCCATGGAGGTGTCGTAGGAAGTGGCGACCAGACCGTGAGCGAGCTCGAGTATCTTGAGCTGGCTCTCCTGGGCAAGGCCACCGAAGGAGCCAGAACCCAAGTAGGTCACGCGGTTGAAGTCGCCAGCCAGGTAATCGGCGATCTCGGGCTCACGGGAAATGACCTCCTCGCCCATCTTGGCGATGGTCTCGACCCACTCGGCCTTCTGCTCGTCAGAAGCCTCGTCAAAGATGAGGGTAGAGAGCAGGGTCATGCAGGTGTAGGAACCGGTCATGGCGAAGCCCTTGTCGTTGGCGCGCGGGATGAGCAGCGTCAGCGCGTTGGGATCATCGGCAGACTCGACGGCGAGCTTGCCCTCGGGAGCGCAGGTGATGTTGAGGAATTTAACGTTGTGGACGAGCTCTTTGGCAACGGCAACGGCGGCAAGGCTCTCGGGGCTGTTACCAGAGCGGGCAAAGGAAACCACGAGCGTGGGGTCCTCGGCGCGCAGGAAGTCGCGCGGGGCGCTCACGATGTCGGTCGTGGCGATGGGCTTAAAGTCGTAGAGATCAGTGTTGCCAGCGTGACGCAGGTACGGGGCGCAGGTATCGCCAACGTAGTCGGACGTACCGGCACCGGTGAAGACAACGGACAGACGGCCCTCGCCCATAGCGCGAGCCTCGGCCAGAAAGGCCTCGATGGCCTCCTTGTTCTCACGATAGATGTTGAACGTATCACGCCAAAGCTCGGGCTGCTGAGCAATCTCGGCCGTGGTGATCTGGGCGCCGAGCTCGGTGAGCTCCTCGACACTCTTCTCGAACATTTCTAATACCTCTTTCTTTACTAAATTGTCTGATATACAAAGACTAAATCTGAAAAGTCAGATCGAGTAGTAGTCATAGGCTGTTTTTCTTTCGTTGGCACTCGTATCCGATCACACAGTATCTCGATAATGAGAAATCCTGTACTTAAACTTGTCCGCACGAGCCACCGAAAGCGTAAACTCGACAACATCATTTTGGGTGTTGTGAGTAGTTCGGACTATGTCCAGAACTGGTGCACCTTCACCAATACCTAGAAGCCGAGCATCACATGGACGTGCTATACCCGCAGAAAACTCCTCATCCGCTACTCGAATTTTCTGCTGATAATCCTGCTCAATAACATCGTAAAGAGGCTTCTGTTCGAGCAGAGGACGCTTGAGTGAAATAAAAAGCCTTGCTGGAAGATAGCTACGCTCAACCATCATGGGTATACCATCTGCCATCCGTAAACGCTTGAGTTTTAATACCTTTTCACCCAAACGAATCCCCATTTGTATCGAGAGTGTTTTATCTGCTTCCATTTCACAGAACTCTAAGATGGTTGTTTCTGGCAGCCGGCCCATCGCTTTCATCTGTTCAGTAAAACTGTACGATTGGGTAAGATTTGTTGCTTGGGCTAGTCGATCGGCAACAAACGTACCGCGACCTTGTTTTCGCACAATCCGACCAAGATACTCAAGTTCCTGAATTGCAAGCCGGACAGTCGACCGCGAAAGCCCGTAACGTTCGGCAAGTTCACGTTCGGACGAAATCAAATCACCTGGCTGATATTCATGATCAATTTTATCGATCAGAATATCTACGAGCTGGTCATATAGCGGTTGTCTGTGCCTCTTGCACGTCATGATGTTCTCCACGTCATTAGCAATTGACCAGTACTCAGCCTTCAGGTATTGCATCAACATGTCCAATAAGTGGGCTAATTGCGACACTACAGCTCATCGTCTTCATCATCGTCAGCAACTTCGAGTTTCTTGAGATCGACTCCCTCGCGACCAACAACCCGTGCGCGTTCGGCAAGTTCATCAAGCGTGGGGTCTCCAAACGCACGCGTCATAACGAGCTCCACCAACATAGGTAGATTTGTTCCGGTGACAACAGTCACGTTATCAAGCTCGGTCGTCATTGGGATAGCCTGATTGAACGGAGTGCCGCCAAGCAAATCAACAAACACCAATACGCCATCGCAGGCCTGACGCATCTCGGCAATGCAGGTTCGCAAATCATCACCAAACGTAACCGCCTCCGAACCCGCAAAAGGAACTACCTCAAAGTTAGGCTGTTCGCCGGCAACCATATCCACGGCGCTCTTCAAACCCGTTGCAAACTGACCGTGACCAGTTAGTACAAATCCAATCATTCTATCTACCTTTCTATCGTTCGTTTTATCGAGCCAAAGAACCCCACAGAGGGGCTCTTACGACCGCTGTATCATCAAAGTCTAGCGAGTTTTTTGTTTTATCGTGGGGGGTCTGTGAGCATCTCTCAGTTGCTTTTCAAGGTTGCGATATCTACGTGCTTCACCCTTGTTCCCGATGCTCTCGTATTGATATGAGAGCAGTAGGTAGAGCTTCCCGCGTAACCCAAGGTCGTTCGTATCCAGCATCTCCTCCATCTCATCGATCTTGTCATGCCGATGGCGAAAGACTATGTCATAGGTCAATTGACTGTCCGCCAAAATGCCCTTCGATACGACGGAGCGCATCTCTTCCAACATGGACGCCGCCCGCTTCCGGTTGCCCGTCTTGACATAGAAATTAAAGGCGCGAACCGCGAGCTGCCGACGCTGCTTATCACTGCACGACATCTCCAGCAAGTGGTCGAGCATTCGATCTGCATATGCGTCCATATCAGCAGCTTCATAGATCGTGAAACGCAGGTAATACTGCTTGTACGTAGACATGACTATACGCGCAAGTTTGCGATCGAGCAGGTCTATGCAATCTTGGTAGAGGCCCAAGTTAAACAATACCTGCACTTTCGTATCGAAGTATTTTTTCGCTCCTTCGGTCACAGCGAAGTAAGCCACGACGACACATATGAATAGGACGATCCAAATTGGCATTGCAGTATATTCCCTTCAAGGCAGCCATTATGAATGAATCGAACACGATGACTGCACAACCGCCTATGAACAGCGATGCCCGACAAAACAAAAGAGGCGCACACTCCAGGGGATATGGCGATAAAGTCGCCTTGGAGGTGTGCGCCACATCTCAATTGAGGCTCAAGTGTCGTGACAATATGGAGTACTTAGCCCTTACAAATGATACCGAATGCACCCAAGGCAATGGACAGAACCAGGACGATAAAGATGGCCTTCGTCGAGGTCATGCCTTTCTTACCGAGGAGCCAGTACACGAAGCCGACGAGTGCGGCAGGAACCAGCTTGGGGCAGATCATATTGCAGATGTTCTGCAGATCAACGGTAACGCCACCGATAACAGGCTTCGCTGCAATAACGATGCCGACGTTGGTTGCGACCAGGGCACCGACCATAAAGACACCCATTACGGAGGCCGCGTCAGTCAGCGCGTTCAGACGGTCGCTCATGGTGGTGACGAGCTTCATGCCCTGCTCGTAGGCCATGTGGGTCTGCTTGCAGCGGAACCAGTCAACAAGGATGTTGACGGCGACCCAGATAAAGATACCCAAGGGGTTGCCGTTCATGGCCATATTGGCAGCCAGGGCACCAAAGATGGTCGGGAGCAGCGAGCCGAAGATGGAATCGCCGATGGAAGCCAACGGTCCCATGAGACCGGTCTTGAGACCGGCAACAGCCTCGAGGCCCTCAATGCCCTCTTCTTCCTCAATCGCCAAATCGATACCGGTGATGATCGTGTTGAGGAAGTTGGAGGTGTTGAAGAACGGTGCGCACTGGGCGCGGCAAGCTTCCTTTAGCTCCGGCGTGCCGTCACCGTACAGCTTGCGCAGCGTGGGCAGGATAATCCAGAGATAACCAGAGTGCTGCATGCGCTCGTAGTTCCAACCATCCTGGAAACCAAGTAGGTTACGACGGTTAATCTGCGCAAGGTCGTCCTTGGTAATCTTGTAGCCAGTGGTGCCATTGGCGAGTTTCTCATTAGAGCTCATCGTCGTCGTCTCCCTCCGCAGCGCCAGCAGCAGCGACGGGACGCTGGTTGTTCTTGTAGTACAGCAAAGACAGAGCGAAACCAATAATGGCAATCGCCAGCATCGACATGTTGTTGAACATACCGACCATATCAACGGCACCCTTACCAAGCGCGCCGTTCACAGCGACGATGTTGGTGTTGAGGTTCATGATGCTCGTGAAGGCCGTGCCAAACAGGGCGGCGACGACAAAGCCGAGCAGCAGGTAGGCGACGTGCTTCTTGACCGGCAGGTAGCGGAGCAGGATGGCGAAGCCAACGGCGGGCAGGGCACCGCCGGCAACGGACAGACCGTCGCCCAGCCACTTCCAATCGCCGTTAAGGGCGGTGGTGATGCCCTCGACCAAGCCCTGGCCAAATGCGAGAGCCAGGAAGACCGGAATCATGCGGGACAGCATCCAGGAAACGGCACCGAGCAAGTAGTGCACGTTGTAGGCGCCCCAGTTCATCTTCTCGATATCGGCATCGCACGCATGACCGAAGAACGTGTTGGCAAAACGGCCGGCGATATCGGTGTAGACGAGAATGGCAGCGACAGGCACGCCGATGGCGGCAAGAGCCGTCTCGGGATTCATGCCTGCGCCCACGGCAAAGGCGGTGGCGACCAGAGTGCCGGAGTTGGCATCGATACGAGAGGCGCCGCCAAAGGTACCAACGCCCAAGACGGTGAGCTGCATGCTACCGCCGATAAATAGACCGGTCTGCAGGTCACCCATAATCAAACCGGTAATCATACCGGAGAAGACGGCAGAGCCGGCACAGGTGTACCAGTTCAGCTCATCCATGATCTGATAACCCGCATACAGGGTTAACAGAAGAATCTGCCACCAAGCAATCATGGTAAACTCCTTATTTGAGGTGTAACAGTTTCTACAATACCAATACGCTTATATAAACCGCGCATCCCCCTTCGCGGCTTAGCGTTAATTCGACTAGAGCGCGAGAGCCTCTGGGTTATCCTGCGGCGTCAGCTGAATGACGATTGGAAGATTATCGGCCTTAAGTTTGGCAAACGCGTCAAGGTCTCCCTGGTCGCAACTAATGTTGCGAGACAGCTTCTTGACCGGCTCCATGGTCGTCATATTACCGACAATAAGCTGCTCGAGCTTAACGCCTTGCTCCAAAAGTCGAACGTAGACCTCAGGCTTTTTTGCAACAATAAAGAGACGTTGTGCATCATATTTGCCAGCAGTGATGTTGGCAGCGGCCTTATCGACAGGAAGCACAGACAACTTCACCGTTGCCGGGCAAGCCATGCGAAGAACCTGCTTTTGGGTAGCGTCTTGCGACACCTCGTCGTCAACTACCATGAAGCGGCTTACCTGACGGGCATTAGACCAGAGGTTTGCCACCTGTCCGTGAATCAAGCGAAAGTCGATTCGTGCGCCTACAATCATTTCTACTCAACTCCTTCTTGTTCAAGTGTACGAATAACGGGCTCAGAGCGAAGGGAGATTTTCGCATCATACACGCCCTCTGTTTCGAACATAACGAGCTCATTGGTACCGGGGTGCAATAAACCATGCGGAACATAGAGCGTCATGATGGGGCCCTTATCCCAAAAACGTCCAACATTCGTTCCGTTAACGAATGCCACACCCTTTCCAAAACCCGTAGTGTCGATAAAGGTATCAGCCGGCTCAGATATATCAAATTTTGCGCGGTAAAAGGAAGGTTGCCCCTCTACCCAGCCGGCGGAATAATCAAGACTATCGATGTTATCGAGTGGCAGACAACGCATCTCCCAACCGGTAACAAAGTGAAGATCAACGCAAACGCCTGTCCTAATGCCCTTATGCTGGGTATCGGCGAGCAATTTGTGGCCATAATTGACGCGACCCATATCCTCAGTCAGAACATCCAGGCGGTTTTGCTCACAGGGAAGAACGCAGTGAATATCTTCCCCGATGTGCTCCTGATACTGCGTCGCCACTTTGTCACCGTTCACAAACACCTGCGCACGGTCGCGGGCGTCAATAACCCGAATACGCTCTTCATCTGTACGGTCACGCTCGACGGTCGTGGTATATAACGTATATCCATACGACTGGCCCATCTCTTCCATGGGCATAGGATACTGGGCTTCGATCGGCTCCGAAAGCATATCGAGCACATTAAAGAGACTGACGCGCTCACTCACCGAGATATCGGGCATAGCAAACGTCTTTTTTGTTAACGGCTTGCTTTGTGCGATATCGGGATACAGATCGTGAATTGTCCTTTGAATTGCGAAGTATTTCTCGGTCGGGTTGCCCTGTTCGTCCAATGGAGCATCGTAGTCATATGATGTCACCTGGTGCAGGTCATGCGTATGGCGTGCAGAGCATCCGTTCATGAATCCAAAGTTGGTGCCTCCATGAAACATGTAGAGGTTTAAAGATCCTCCAAGCTCGAGCACCTCGCGAACGCAAGAGGCAAGATCTTCGGGATCGCGTCTGATGACGTTCTCCCCATAGCGATTGAACCAGCCGTCCCACAACTCCATGCACATAAGAGGCCATTGTTTTCCATGCTCCTTGTGAAAAGCAGATAGAGCCTCAAAGTTCTCCTTTGCATGAGAACCAAAGTTGCCGGTGCACAACACATCATCGTCAATGAGCGTACCGGCACGAAGGCACCCACGCCACGGACCATCGGAAGTACAAAGGGGCACGGAAACCCCGCGCTCGACCATAAGGCGACGAATCGCACGAAGATAGTCCTTATCCTCGCAATATGATCCATATTCGTTTTCAACCTGCATCATGATGATGTTTCCGCCCTTGTCAATCTGACGCGAGACGAGTATCGGCATGAGATGGTCGTAGTAATGCGCAACGTGAGCAAGAAACTTGGGATCGCTGCTGCGCGGTCTCATATCATGTTGGCGCAGCAGCCATGCCGGCATGCCGCCAAATTCCCATTCTGCGCAAATAAACGGAGAGGGACGAACAATTGCATACAGACCGAGTGATGCCGCCTCATCGAGAAATGCCGCCAAATCGATTGAGCCAGAAAAATCGAAGACGCCAGGCTTTGGCTCATGAAGATTCCACGGTACATACGTTTCGACCGTATTAAACCCAAGAGCCTTAAGGTTATAGAGCGAGTGGTGCCAGTCACTCGGATGAACACGCATATAGTGGATCGCTCCCGACAAGATGGTGAACGGCTCATCATCGAGTAAGAATTGATTGGTGATCTTAAACGAATGCATGCTTCTCCCGATCTTCGTGCTCTGCGATGCGGTTGCCGGTTTTTCAACCCTCGGCTGACCCTTTGGCTATTATGGACGTTTTGACGCAATTATGTAGCCAGAATCTGAAGTGGTCCGTAAACGGTAACGAAATGACGATGAACGGTTTTAATAAAAACAGCTGGTAAATTGCTTTTTAATTATATGTTTCTAACGATTCTATATTTGAAAGATGGTATGTACCAGCTATCCACTATTTCCTACTAGTTACATCATGTTTCAATTGTATTTCTTCACCTGCTTATCTACTTTGGATTCACCTACATGAGCATTAGAGAGTCGTTGCCTGCCCATTTCCAAGACTGAAAATATCCAGAATCGAACCTGACTTTCTTATGGCTGACTCGCCGCGTTCGATGACTCGTTAATACAGCAGAGCATTCATGGAGTCGGGTTCGTCACTGGGAAGATTGCGAACTTCCATTTTCACGCCAAGCGCTTGCAGCTCTCTGAGAACAGCGACGTCTGCATCGTCTATGGCGACTGCGGGCGTTGCGGAACGCTTGCCCTCCCCTGCCTCCATATGGCCGATGCTGATCCTGGTAATGGGCACACCGCCCTTAACCAGCGCGAGCGCATCGGCGGGTGAGGCCACCATGATCAGAATCCGTTGGCGCGGCGTTGCGGTATGCATGATGTCGATGGTCCTTTGCACCGAGAAGAACCGCGTCCAAACGCCCTCTGGCGCCGCCACCCTCATGGGTGCCCATTGGCGCGAATCCGCCGCAATCTCATCGTTGACGATCAGGACGAGGTTGGAACCCACGGCTTCGTTCCACAGCTCAACGTCTTGCCCGTAAATGAAACGGTCGTCGATGCGTGTGAGAAGAATCTTGGGTTGAGCCATCGCCGCCCCATTCTGTTTGAGACCCGTAAGAGCAAGACATCGCGTCTCCAATATTAGTGCATTAAAGTGAGAAAAGCCGTCAGAACACTTGCGCCGATTTGCGATGTCCCGTATCATAGTCAGCTGTTGACGCCTCAGTTGCGTCACCACATGGCCGCCAGCGTAGCTCAGTTGGTAGAGCACCGCTCTCGTAAAGCGGGGGTCACCGGTTCGAGCCCGGTCGCTGGCTCCATTGCACAAGATAGCCGCCTTTGGGCGGCTTTTTTGTTGCCGATTTCTGGCGAACATCCGCCAACCCAAGCACAACGCCGCTGGTAACTCCCCTACTCAACAACAAGCCCCGCCAACCTCAATCCCCAAAGGAATCGCGATCAGCGGGGCTCAAACGCGCTCCCCAAGGGGAACCACGCTAGCTCACGAGCAGCGCGTTACTCCTGCCAGTAGGCGTCGGCAAGCAGCTTAAAGCAAATCTTCTTGACCGGCTGCGCGCCATCGCCCGGGAACTCGAGCGTGGGCATGTGGGGCTCGCCGGCAACGAACAGCGCGAACTTGTCGTCGGCAAGATCGCCGGCGATCGAGGCGTCGGAATCGACCAGATCGTAGTCGTCCTTCTCGTCAAACTCCTGAACCAGCGTCAGGCTGCCCGTGGCGACCTTAAAGGCCTCGCGACCCTCGACGTCAATCTGCAGGTCGTGATAGCGCTGATGCGTCTCATAGTGGGCCTCAGCCTCGGGACGCGTCGTGGGAGCCATGACGTTCGCAAAGACCTTGTCGCCCAGAATCGGATGGCTGCCGACCTCGAGCTTCGCCGGATCGTTCTCCTCGAGCCAATCGATCAGCACGTCGAGGCCCTTGAGCATTCCGCGGTACTCCTCGATATCGCCCAATGCACCGTAAATCATCTAAATCCCCTTTCGGATCGCTTCTTTGGCAGCTACTCGGTAAACGCGTTACCGACGCTGTTGCCGCCCACATACGTCTCGACCAGGGTGAGGTCGGGATTGAACACGACAAAGTCGGCATCGCGGCCAGGCATAATGCTGCCACATTTATCCTCGATGTGCGCGGAGCGCGCGGGCACCTCGGTCGCCATGCGAATGGCGATATCGGCGCTCGCAAGACCCCAGTCGACGATGTTCTTGACGCCCTGCGCGAGCGTGAGCACCGAGCCGGCGATAGCAGAGCCATCGGCAAGCCAGCAAAGGTTGTCCTTCATGATGACGTCCATGCCGCCGCTGGTGTACTTGCCCTCGGGCATGCCGCCGCAGCCCAGGCAGTCCGTGATCAGCACTGTGTGCTGCCAGCCCTTTGCCCGCAGCAGCGCCTTGATGGCGGCGGGGTTCACATGCTTGCCATCGCAGATAATCTCGGCATAGGTGTTGGGCGTGGCCATGGCGGCCCCGACGACACCGGGCTCACGGTGATGTAGACCGCGCTGGCCGTTATAGGTATGCGTAAAGCAGCTGGCGCCAGCATTGATAGCGGAGGCGCACTCATCATAGGTGGCATCGGAGTGGCCAATGCAGGTCACAACGCCCTTTGCGCTCAGAGCCGCGGCGTAAGCGGCGGCGCCGTCACGCTCGGCCGCCATGGCGCTCTTGACGATACGACCACCGGCGGCCTCCTGCCACTCGTCAAAAATTTCCTCGGACGGGTCAATCAGATAAGCAGGGTTCTGGGCGCCCACGTGCTTCATGGTAAAGAACGGGCCCTCCAGGTAGATGCCCTGAATACGGGCACCGCAGAACTCGGGGCCACGTTCTTCGTCCGCCTGTGCAATGGCGGCGCAGGCGTTCTTAATCTGCTCCACGCCGTCGGTAAAGGTCGTAGGCAGCCAACTGGTGGTGCCGCGGCGGGCGAGCTCGGTCGAGCTGATGTTGATGCCCTCGGCATCGTTATCGGTCGTGGCATGGTTATAGAAGCCATGAATATGGGTGTCCACCATGCCCGGCGCAATCCATGTACCCGAATAATCCTTGATCTCGCAAGCGGGCTCATCGACCTGCCAAGCGCCAAAGACGCCGTCTTCGACCATGAGGTAGCCGCCCAGCTGCGGCCCAGCCGGCAAAAAGAACTTGTCGGCCTTGATAGCATACGTGCTCATCTATGCTCCCGTACCCGCAGTGTGTTTAAGGGCGGGTCAAAAACCACTGCATTGTTAATTTGAGCGATTGTTCATTGCCTTCTACCGCTCGGCACACTTTGCACCCGTCGCAAAACACGCCAAGCCGTTTATACCCAATAACTCTAGATGGCGCGGTTGTGGTAGACCTTGTACTTAAACTGGTCGGCGCGCGCAACCGAACGCGTATACTCGATAATCTCGTTGCTCATGTCATAGGTGGTACGAATCAAATCCAAGACCGGCGCACCTTCGGCAATCTCGAGCAGACGTGCATCGGAATGGCGGGCGATACTCGCATAGAACTCCTCCTCGGCCAGTCGAACTTTCTCGTGATAGTCCTGCTCGATCATGTCGTACAGCGATTTGTTCTCAATCATGGGACGCTTAAGCGCAAAGAATTTGCGGCTTGGCAGATACGTGCACTCAATCATCAGTGGCACGCCGTCGGCAATGCGCAGGCGCTTGATCTTGTACAGACGCTCGCCCAGACGCGCGTTCATCTCTACGGCAATATTCTTGTCAGCTTCGACCTCGGTAAACTCAAGAATCGTCGTCTTGGGCACACGGCCGATCGCCTTCATCTGCTCGGTAAAGCTATAGGTCTGCGTGAGGTTTGCCGTCTGCAGAGAGCGGTCGCACACCATGGTTCCGCGGCCGCGCTGACGGACCACCAAACCCAAGCGCTCAAGCTCCTGCAGGGCAAGGCGAACCGTCGTACGCGAAAGCCCGTAGCGTTCCGACAGATCGCGCTCGGACGGCAAATAGTCGCCGGGTCGAAGCTCGTGATCGATCTTATCGGTCAGCAAATCGACGAGCTGATCGTACAGAGGTTGTTTGCGCGCTCCCATTGCCATAATGATACCTGCCGGATAAATGACTCGAAATTGGTTGTAACCAGACACCACGTACTATAGCAGTTTTAATAGAATAACAGCAGGTCAACCCATATATTTCAATTTTTACGAGTAGATAAGCTTTACACTGTAATACCAATCTCTCCCGCAACGCAAAAAGCCCGTTAGAACGATGTCCGTTCTAACGGGCTTAATCAGATATACCGGCTTCGCACTCGGAAGCTCAGGCGAACCTTATGCAAACAGGCCGTAGATGCTGATGTTGGCCTTGGCGTACAGGCCGTTGGCATACCCGGTCCACTTGGAGCTGGCGCTGGAGGCCTGCGAAGAATACTGCTGATAGGCGGTGTAGTAGGCGGTCATGGCCTGCTTATAGGTTGCGCTATCGGCGGTAAAGGAATCGTTGGCGAAGGCCTTAGCGTAGGTGCTGTTCTCGTCCTTCCAGGTGCCCTTCTCGCTATCCCACTCGTCACCGGCAAGGTTGATGATGTAGTCGGCATAATCCTTGCTCGCGGTGTCCTCGTTGCCGTCGGAAGGCTCGGTTGGAGCGGTCGGCATACTCGCACTATCGCCCGCCTTCTTCTTGTAGAGCTTCTGCAGCGTCGCGGACTGGCGGACAATCTGCTTGGCCTGGTCCTTGGACACGCCATACTGCTTGGCCATGGTCTTGTAGTCGGAGGTGCCGATAGAATCCTCGGCGTACTTCTTCATCTCCTTAGAAGAGACGGTAATGCCCTCGTCCTCGGCTGCATCGAGCAAAATCTTGTTGCGCACATAGGACAGGATGACGTCGGCGGACGGAGCGGTGTAATTGCCATCGCTATTCTTGACTTTATCGAGGCTGTACTGGCTCTCGATGGCCTCGCGCGCGGTGATATCGCTCTTCTTGCCGTTGTAGCTATAGCTTGCCACGGTCGAATCGAGCTGGTCCTCGGTGAGGGTAGCCGAGCCGACGCCCTTGCCGCCAAAACCACCGTTGCCGATAAAGAAACCGACCACAGCGGCAATCACGATGGCGACCACAAAGGCGGCAATCATCGTCTTCTTGTGCTTGGATGCATGGTCATCCACGTCGCAGTCGTCATCGTCCTGCTCTTCGGGCATGAGGTTCTCGTCGGCGGCGTCCGCGGCGATCTTTGCCTCCAGGCGAGCGTCCTCCTCCTCGGCGGTCGTGCCGGCGGCAATATGTTCGGCAGACGTGCCGGCGACCAGATCGATCTTCTCGTCCTCATCACCGTCGGGGCCTTCGCCGCGCTCGATGATCTGGATGCCGTCGATCTCGTCCTTCTCGTCCTTCTTTTGAATCAGACCCATAGTCAGCTACTCCTTATTGGGAACACAATCCCTAACAGAATACGCCCGACGAGGCGCCGGGCATATTGATTCTTAGGTTATACGCAAACACTTAAGTACTATTTAGGCGTTTGCAGCCTGCATGCTTTAGGCCAGGTGCTCAATAACGGCATCGGCGAAGGCCTGCGTACCCACCGCACCCTCGACGGAACCGGTCTGGGCACGACGTACGTCGCCGGTAACCTGCTTACCCTCGTCGAGCGTGGCGGACACGGCGGCGCGGATACGATTGGCAGCATCGTTCTCGCCCAGATGATCGAGCATCATAGCCGCAGACAAAATCTCGGCCGTGGGGTTGGCGATATCCTGACCAGCGATATCGGGCGCGGAGCCGTGCGTTGCCTCGAAGATGGCGCAGTCGGCACCGATGTTGGAGCCGGGGGCCATACCCAGGCCACCCACCAAGCCAGCGCACAGGTCGCTCACAATGTCACCGTACAGATTGGGCAGCACCAGGACATCGAAGTCGTCGGGGTTCTGGACCAGGCCCATGCAGGTGGCGTCGACGATCTTGTCGTTGAACTCGATATCGGGATAGTTGGCGGCCACCTCGCGCGCCACGCGCAGGAACAGGCCGTCGGTCGCCTTCATGATGTTGGCCTTGTGCACGGCCGTCACCTTTTTGCGGCCGCAGCGGCGGGCGTACTCAAAGGCATACTCCACAATACGGCGGCTCTTGGCAATAGAGATCGGCTTGATCGAAATCGCGGAATCGGCGGCGAAGGTCTTTTGGCCCGAACGCTCGACGAGCTGCGAGAGCTCCTCGACCTCGGCAGCGCCCTCATCAAACTCGATGCCGGCGTAGAGGTCCTCGGTGTTCTCGCGCACGATGACCAGGTCGACGTCGCGGAAACGCGAGCCGTCGCCCGGCTGCGACAGACAGGGGCGCACGCAGGCGTACAGGTCAAAGTGCTTGCGCAGGGCCACGTTGACGCTGCGGAAGCCCGTGCCAACCGGTGTGGTGATGGGGCCCTTGATGGCAACCTTGGTCTCGGCGACCGCATCGAGCACATGCTGGGGCAGCGGCGTGCCAAACTCGTCCATGACGCCGGCGCCGGCCTCCTGGACGTTCCAGTTGATCTGGACACCGGTGGCCTCGACCACGCAGCGCATGGCCTGCGTAATCTCGGGACCGATACCGTCGCCGGGAATCAGGACTACATCGTGCGCCATAATCTGTTACTCCTCGTCTTCGGCGTCGTCGGATTTTTTAACGCTAGCACGCTTCTTCTTTTTGGAGAGATCCAGGCCAAAACGTTTAACAAGCATTTCGCAGATCTCGCTCGAACGGGCCTTGAGATAGCTGCCCTTGCCGTTCTCGGCGTCGAACTTAAGGCGCAGTGCGAGCTTCTCGGCAACCTCGGCGTCGATCTCGCCCTGGCCGAACTCGTACAGGCAACCGAGCATGTCGCGATACTCGAGGTCGCCGTGGTAGCACTGGATGGCCTCGTCCAGGATCGGCCAAGCCTCGCGCGACCGCTCGACGCCCGTGGCTCCCCACACGCACAGCAGGCGGAAGGCGGCGTAGCGCAGCGTGGAGGAAATCTCGTCGAACAGCGCGGTCTCGGCGCCCTCGAAGGCATCGCCCAGCTGCTCGGGGCAGGTAGTGGCGAGCGCCGCCAGGGCATCGAGGGCCTCCCAGCGGGTCTGAGCCTCGGGGCGGTCGAGCGCCTCGATCAGCGCGGGCGCGCAGGGCACGACGCGCTGGGGATCGCGCTCAGCAAGCAGATGCAGCACGCGGGCGGCAAACTGGCGGATGCGGCGCGTGGGACAGCCAAGCTCTTGGACCAGGCGGTCGACGGCGTTCTCGTTCTCCTCTGCCAGCTGAAGCTGTGCCAGCTCCTCGTCGGTGAGCTGTTCGTCTTTATTTTCTGCCATAGTTACCTCTTCTATTTATTTCTTGGCGTGCTTGCCAGCACCCTTGCTGTCATCGGTGACCGAGATGAGCTGTCGGTCGGAAGCGCCATTGTGGCGTGCGCGACGGCGGTCCTCGGCGTCGCCCGCATCGGCGGCGGCGCGATGGGCCTTGTTGACATTAAAGACCTCGTCGTGCTTGCGCCACGGGCCGACGGATTCGCCAAAGCTCATCTTAAGGCCGGCGATAAAGCCGCCGAGCCAGCCGATCGGCGCAAACTGCACCAGCGGGAACAGCGAGAACACCCAGGTCAGCAGGACGACTGCCGCCGCTCCCGCAAAGTTGGCAATCCAGTAGTCGCGCTTGGTGATGACGCGCTTTTCGCACGCCCACTGGCCGCACAAAAAGCCAATGTAGATCGCAAAGAGAAAGAGCACCAGCGCAAGTACCACGAACGTCCAGCTCATGGGCGCTACTCCCCGTGATGGTGGCCGCAGCAGCACTCGTGGCCGTCGTCATGGCCGTGGCCGCCGCAGCACTCGTGGTCCTCGCCGTGATGGTGGCCACAACCGCACTCGTGGTCCTCGCCGTGATGGTGGCCACAACCGCACTCGTGGTCGTCGCCATGTTCGCCGCAACCGCAGCCTTCCTCGTGGGCACCGTGCTCCTCGGGACGATACTGCGACCAGTCCAGACCGGCGGCGATGGCGTCGGCCTCCTCCTTGTAGAGGACCGTGATGGCCTGGGTGCCCAGCTTGGCACCACCGATGGCGTCGAGCATGTCGTAGAGCGTAAAGGCGACATCGGCGCCGGGCAGCGCGAGCTCGCGGTCATCGGCGTAGGCGAGCGCCAGACGCAGGTCCTTAATGAAATGCTCGACCATAAAGCCGGGCTTGTAGTCGCCGTCGAGCGCCTTGGGAGCCAGGCTCTCCATGGCGCCGGACTTGCCGGTACCGCCCAGGATCATCTGGCGGGTCTTCTCCAGGTCAAGGCCGCTCAGCTCGGCAAATGCCATGGCGTCTGCCATGCCGACCATGCAGGCGCCCAGCGACACCTGGTTGGCGAGTTTGGCAGCCTGGCCCTTGCCGGCGCCGTCGAAGCAGCAGATGTTGGCCGCAAAGGTGGCAAGGATGTCGCGGACCGGCGCGATGTCGTTCTCGGTAGCGCCCACGATAGCCGTGAGCGTACCGGCGATAGCGCCCGACTCGCCGCCGGTGACGGGGCAGTCAAACGCCATGCGACCAGAAACCTGGGCGGCCTCGGCAATGTCACGGGCGAGCTCGGGCGAGCTCGTGGTGAGGTCGATCAAGACCGCACCCGGCTTAGTGCACGCGAGCAGGCCGTCGCCCGCCAGGTAGAGTTCCTCGACCTCGGAGGGATAGCCCACCATGGTAAAGACGACATCGGCATGCGCCACGGCCTCGGCCGGCGTATCGGCCCAGACGGCACCGCGCTCGATAAGCGCTGCGGCCTTGGACTTGGTGCGGTTGTTGACCGTGACGGGATAGCCGGCGTCCAGGATGTGGCCGGCGATGGGGGCACCCATGATTCCGGTGCCGATGAATGCGACGGAGAGCTTGTTTGCCATGAAACCTTTCCTTTTGGGTTGGGTGTTGTTACCAGGTTGAATACTCAGCGCCAGCGCTTGAGCTGCGGGGCGCCCGTGGTAGTAGCGCCTGTCTACTCACCGCGCACACGGCGCGCGATGCGGTCGGAAAGCGAGGCTTTCTCGGCGCGGTTCTTGCCCCAAAATGCGCAGGCCACCATGCCGGGCCCCACGTGCGAGCCGATGGTAGGACCGACGGAACTACGGATAATCGTGGCGTCGGCGCAGCCTTCCTCCTTGCGGATGGCGGCCTCGAGCCAGTCACCGTCCTTCTCGGCATCGGCAGTCATAATAGCGATGGGCATGGTGCGATCGGGCACGTAGTTCTCGCGGAACGACTTGAGGATGGACTTGAGCGCCTTCTTGCGGCCGCGGTTGACGCCGATCAGCGACAGCGAGCCGGCAAGGTCGTAGGAGAGCTCGGGCTTGACATCGAGCTTTGCCGTGAGCTGCGCCGCCGCGGGCGGAATGCGGCCGCCGGCGGCCAGTGCGTCAAAGCTCTCAAGCGTAAAGTAGCCGTGCACGTAGGTCTTGGCCTCATTTGCCCAATCGACCAGCTGCTTGGCGGTGAGTCCCGCCGAGCGCTGGCGCACGGCCTCGAGCGCCAGGAGCTCGCCGGTCGCGCAGGGTAGGGCGTTGTCGACCACGTAGAGCTCAAAGTTGGGATACTCGGCGCGCACGGCATCTGCTGCCTGGCACGCGGAGTTGTAGCTCGACGACAGCGCCGAGGTAAAGCACAGGTAGACCGTGGGCGTGCCCTCTTTGGCGCACTCGGTAAAGAACTCGATATAGCGACCGAGCGACACAGCCGAGGTGGACACGCGGGCACCGGCGCGCATGCGGTCGTAGAACTCCTTAGGGCTCATGCTCGACCAGATGTCGTCCGTGCGCTCCTCGCCATCGATAATGAAGGGGAAACCCAGGATATCGACATCGAGGTTCACGGCGACCTCGGGGCTAAAGTCGCAGCAGGTATCGACGACGATGCGGCAACGGTCCGAATGACCGGCGGATGCGGCCTTGTCCATCAAAGCGACTCCTTACGTAAAAAGGCGGCCACCCGCATGGGATGGCCGCCAGCCGTTAACTCATGCAAGTTAACGTATTTTACTCGTCAAGTGTTTCGATACGGGGCTTGATGATGCCATATCCACCATTCTTACGGTGATACACCACATTGATGAGACCGGTCGTCGCGTTCTCGAACACATAGAAGTCGTGACCGAGCAGATCGGTCTGCACCAGCGCCTGCTCCTCGGTCATCGGGGTGACATCGATGACCTTCTCGCGGACGAGCAGGTCGTCCTCCTCCTCGGGCAGCAGCAGGTCGGCCAGATCCTCGACGCGCTCGACCGGTACGACATCCGCGGCGCTGGCACCACCCTGGCGGTTGTCCACGACTTTGGTCTTAAACTTGCGCAGCTGGCGGGTGACCTTATCGGCAGAGAGATCGATGGCGGCATACATATCTGCGCCGTGCTCGGCAACACGAATCACAGAACCGCGGGCACGAACCGTGACCTCGACAATTGCCGGGTTGGGGTTCGAGGGATTCTTCTCATAACGAAGCACAACGTCGACCGTCATGGGCTCGATATCGAAAACCTTGAGCGCCTCGCCGATCTTCTCATCCACATGCGCACGCAGAGCATCGGTTACCGTCGTCTTGCGTCCAGAAACCTTGATATCCATACGTGGCTCCAATCTGCCTCGGGAACTTACTGTATTGGCTATGTACCCATTGCCGTGCATTTAATCACGCGGATTCCCAAAGACCCGAATAACGATTGCTTGATACCACATACCGAAGTCTCGCACTTTTCCGTGGCAAAGTGCGCTATAGGAGCGCGACGGCTGCTTTGGTTTTGCACCTGAAAAATCTCTTTGACCTGCTGGTTTTATGGAAACGAAAAAGCCGGGCTCCCCTGTTGGGAAAGCCCGGCAATGCGTGTTGAAACCGTGAAGAGGCATCTCTCCCAGCGCATAGGAGACGCCGCCCCTAGCAATAACTAGCTATTGAGCTTGTTAATGTCGTCGTCGGTGATAGTGCCCTCCTGGCTGGACGATTTATTCTCGGAGGTTGCACCCTCGCTGCTCGAATCGGAGGATGCGGACTCGTTGGATCCGGTGTCGGTCGACTGCACGTCAGTGCCCGAAACCGTCTTAGTGGTAAGGTCATAGGGCATCGTGCCATACCAGACAGAGTGGACAGCCTCGAGCGTGCCGTCGGCCGTAATACCGTCGAGGGCATCGCTCACGGCACGGCACAGCTCGTCGTTGGCGGCAGGGCCTGCAACGCCGAGCGTCGAGGGCGTCTCGAGAGCGCCAACGTAGGAGATCTGGCTCATCAGACGTGCGAGGTAACCGCCGGCCGTGGAATCGCAGATCACATAGTCGACCTCGCCGGACTCGAGCGCTTCAAAGCACTCATTAATGTTGGAGAAGGTCTTTTGGTTGGCCGTAACGCTCCGTTTGGCGAGCGCTTCCCGCGATGCCGAGGAAGCCTGAACGCCCAGGGTAGCGGTGTTAAGCGTTTCGGTGGAAACACTCAGCGACTCACCGTCGCTCGTCTTTCCGAACACCGCCGCGGCGTCGTACAGGCAGGTGCCAAGCGTGCTGATATCACCATCCGTGGAATTGATGTCACCAATGAAAATGTCAGCCTTTTTGTCGCCAAGCGCGGAATTGGCAGATGGCGCATCGACGAAGGCAACCTTAAGGCCCATACGGCTTGCAAGGGCGCGGGCAGCGTCGACCGCGTAGCCCGTGAGGTTACCATCGGAACCCTGCATGGCCTGCGGAGCATCGGAGGTATCGAGGGCAACCGTCAGGGTACCGGGAGTGACCAGGGCATCGTCCGACACCGCCGGCGTGACGGTCTCGCGCTCGATCTGGTCAATCGTGGGTGTCGCGAACGTGGACAGTGGATTGAACGCGCATCCGCTCAAGCCCAATACGGCAATGACCGCCGCGGTCCCAGCACCTAACCGAGCCGCGTGCATCAAGCTGCCCCTCACCATGTCCACTACCCTGCCTTCTGTGTCGTATACAATCCGTGCGTTGCGCGGAATAACGGGTTGTTCCCACCAGCTGACCTGGTATTTGACCCCACACTTGCGCACCGGGGTGTTTGCTCGGGAGGCCGTAGCCACCTTCACGACTGGCCCGCTCGCCCGCGAGGCGGTATTGCCCCAAAGAAAGTAGAACGGACGGTGCGGCTTACATCTAGGACGCGCCATGATCGCGCCGCGCGCACGCGGTCGCTTACGTGGATCCCTTTGACCGCGTCTGTCTTGGACTAGGATGGACATTACGTCCGTCCGCAACCACAGCCTGGCAGGAACGTAGCGCATTATAGCTAAGTTCAAGCTAAAGTTTAAGGTTAGGGACGCCATTCGCACCGTGAGCACAGATTTTGCAGGTCGGAACGGACCATTCGTGCCCCCATGAAGCCCGGAGCTCCCCTACGGGGAGCTCCGGGGCACCCTTCTTAGGGTGCAGTGGCCAAAAAGTTGTAAATATGAGTACTGTTACCAAATTAGTGGCAGGAATTTTTGGCTCTGCAAGCAGTTTTCACGCTCTATAACGTCAGATTGATGCCAGGATATTCTACATTTGTTTAATATTTTTCGAATTTACGCCATCTTCCAGTCCCAAAATCCCTGATTTTACTGTTACTGAATTTATAGCAGTACTCATATTTGCTATATTTTGGCCAGAGCATATATCAAACCCCTGCTTCAGAGCATTGTTAGGCGGGTTTAAGCCCAAAACACGCCCGCAGCGTGTTAAATAGCGCCTCTTGTTTCTTTCTGCGAGCGTCAACACGGTTGCGATATCGCTTACCCATGCGCTGGTGGATGCGCCATGCGAGCGCTTCCATCGCTTCCATGTCGCAGAGCATTTCGTTGTTGACCGTTGCGACCTCGATTCCCATAGTAATCAAGCCCGTGTTGCGTTTTTCATCATGGATACGTCCCCTCCGGGAGGAATGACCCAGCTCACCGTTGTATTCCAGATCAAACCGGGCTGCCTCCTGATATGCATCGCAAACTGCATGCGGCATCCCCGAGATTGCCTGCGCGCGGTCATCGAACTCGATCTTGTAGTCGGTCTTAAAAGGACCGCAGGCAAATCCGCCATAGGGAAACGGAAGCGAAAACAGAGCGAGCATGATGCACTCCATGGGCGAGCGCAGGTTTTCTGACAGGTAGGGACACAGGCGCAGCAGCTGTTTGGCCACATTCCCCTTGCATGCCGCAAGGTAATCTGCCAGGCGATCGGGCGTCAGCACCGGCTCGACTTCAAAGTAGCCCACGTCTGCCGGTTGGTCCTTGTCCTTTGCAAGTCTATTCGCAACAGGTGAGGTGTAGGGAGGCAGATACTTCCCGCGATCGCTCAGTGAAATCTTGGAACACAGTTCCTGGGCCAGGGCAAACGCCTGGATACAGCCGACCTTGCGGGCGACGGCAACACAAAGGGCCTCGGGAGACAGGCTGTACACCCCCGGTTCCACCTCTAGAATCGAGCCAGCGGGCAACCCGGAGCATACGGACCAGCTCACGCCAAGAATGCGGCGGCGCTGCGCTGCAGACCCTACCAGCAAGCACAAATCCTCTTGCACCTCGCCGCTTGCGGCCCCAATCCGCACCAAGTCGGGAAGATAGATGTCCTCGGTCGAGGGCGACGACGTGCGCAGCACACGGCGCTCTTCATCGGGATCGAGGTCCTTCCAGCTTATGTAACCCATCTGCCGGCGCTCGGCGCGCATCATGCGTAGCGCCGAGGCGCCTGTTAGGATTACGGAAGCCGCTAGCTGTTCGTCTGTCGGCTCGTTGCGCCGCTCAATCTTCACTGCCACAAAACCACCCCTACCAAACGCGTGCGATAGCGAGGCCATCGACTGCTGCGGCGCCGGCGCGCTTGAGTTCCGCCGAAGCCGCGGCCATCGTCGCGCCCGTGGTAATGACATCATCGATGAGCAGCAGACGGCAACCGCGCACATCCTCGATCGTCTCGTACATGCCCCGGGCATGTTCCCGGCGCTCATCGCGACCGAGCTCGCGCTGGTCACCATGACCGTATTTGACCAGGGCGTCCAGCAACGGCACACCCGAAAGATCGCAAAACGAGCGCGCGATTGCTTCCATATGATCGAATCCACGCCGCCGAAACGCCGCCGCAGTCGCGGGCACAAATACCACCGCGTCGGCGCCGGACAGCACGCCGCCGTAACGATCGGGGGCTGCCGCCTGGGCATGCAAGGCGGTGTCGTAGAGTAGCTCCGCCAGATACGGTGCCAGACGGCGCTCGCCCGCATCCTTGTACGCCTTGATGATGCGCGGCAGCGGATGCGCATAGACGGCGCACGCCAGGCAGCGGTCGAGCGCCTCCGCCATTGCCGAGGACGTGCCCTCGACCGAACACTCAGTGCATAGCAAATCCCCAAACGGGGCGCCGCATCGGGTACAGCTATGGCACGGATCGATGAGCGCGAGCGATGCCAGACAATCCTGGCAGATCAGCGCACCGGAACGCTCGCAGCCGGCGCATCGCGTGGGCGACAACGCCTCAAGTGCCTCGTACGTCGCGCGCTCGGCAAGCGGTAGCAATTCATCCGCAAACGGTAGGACGCCTGCACCCTGCAAGCGAGTCAATACGTTCAGATGTCTCTTCATGACACAACCCTCCCTACGCGAAGGCGAAGGGAGGGTTGTCGGTGTAGAGCCATGTTACCCAGAGGCGCTGGGGACAGGCAGGTTAAATCCGTTTACGGGCGCTATTCGCCGGCAGGCGGTTACGGTGCAGACGGGGCGTGGGTCGAGCCCTCGCCACTATCCTGGCGCGGCTTGCGGGAACGGCGACGGCGACGGCGCTTTTGACCCTGGTCGGCCGAGCCCTCGCCACCGCGATCCTCGCGCGGCTCACGCTCGTCGCGAGCGGCGCCACGTGAAGCCTTGGCAGCCGCTCCCCCGCCATCTCCGGGGCGACGGCGCGTGACCTTGACCTCGCCATCCGAGACCTGATCGGCCACGGAGGGCACAGAGGGCTTTTGCTGCGTGCCCGAGGAATGGCGACGACGCGGACGCGGGGTGCGCTCGTCATCGTTGCGCTGCTTGCCACCCTTGTCGGCAGGCGTATCGGAACCCGAACCACCCTTGGGGGCGGCACTGGCTTCGCGAGCGGCTGCGGCGCGGAAGGCGTCCTCGCGCTCCTCGCTCGACAAATGGCGGCGGCGACGGCGCGTGGGATTCATGCCACCGCCGCGATTCTGCTGCTGGGGTTGCTGAACCTCGCGCTCGCGAGAGGCGTTCTTGCCCGCGGCTGCAGCCTCGGTAGCATCGCCCGAGCCCGCGCGCTTGCGGCGGCGACGTCCACCGGCAGCCTCCTCGGCCTCGGGTGCCTCGGCCTTGCCGCGACCCTTACCGCGGCCGCGACCCTCGCCTTGGCTCTGACCGGCACGGGTATCGGCGTCCGCATCGCGGCGACGGCGCTTGGGCATCGTCGTCCCCGCCAGACGGTCGGCGCTCGACAGGCCATCGCCCACGTCGACGCCGTTCTCGCGGTCGAGCTCCATAAGCGCCAAGCGCATCTCGGGCGACTCGATACGCTCGAGCACATCGCGCGTCACGCAGTCGGGACGGCAGTTGCAGCCCTGCTCGGCGGCCTTCTTTTTGCAGCCCTCCGAGCACGTCATATCGGCCAGGTTGACCTTAAAGACTTTGCCGTTCTCCAGGCGCAGCACCAGCTGCTCACGCGGCGTGTCATATTCCTGAATACGCGCCTTGCCAAGCGGCGTATCGATGAGCGTCTTCTTTTTAGGCGCACGGCTCTTAAAGTCCTTGTACGCCTCGAACTCATAGCGCAGGCAGCACATCAGGCGACCGCAGACGCCGCTAATCTTGGACGAGTTGAGCGGCAGGTCCTGCTCTTTTGCCATACGGATCGAAACCGGCTCAAACTGTCCGCCAAAGCGCGTGCAACAGAGCTCCTGGCCGCACTGGGCATAGCCGCCCACCAGGCGGGTCTCGTCGCGCACACCGATCTGGCGCATGTCGACGCGAATGTGCAGCGTCGAGGAGAGGTCCTTGACGAGCTGGCGGAAATCAACGCGCTCCTCGGCCGCAAAGTAGAACACGGCCTTCTCGCCGCCAAACAGGTACTCGACGCCCACCGGCTTCATCTCGAGGTCGAGCTCCTTGACCAGGCGGCGGAAATCAACCATGGCCTCGTCGCCCTGAATGGCCAGGTCGTCGGCAAGCTGCAGGTCGATGTCGCTCGCTACGCGCAGCACGGGCTTGAGCGGCTGGCCGATTTCGTCGAGCGGCACCTCGAAGGGATCGGCCGTGACCAGGCCGATCTCGGTTCCGCGCTCGGTAGAACAAATGGCATAATCAGCCTCGAGGATATCCAGATCCTGTGGGTCGAACCACAGGTCGCGCGAGGCGTAGGTAAACTTAACGGGTACGACTAACGGCATTTCAGTGCCTTCCTGATATCGAACAGCATGACCTCGATGGCCAGCTGGGGAGTAACGTTTCTGGCGATGTTGCGCTCAGCGGTGGCAACCGCCTCGAGCGCCTGGGTGGCACCCGCAACATTCGTCGCCGCGGCAAGCCGCCCGATCGTGTCGCGCACGTCCTCGTTCACAACGTCTGCCGCCTCATCCTGAAGCGTCAGCAGCACGTCACGCATGAGCGTCCGCGCGCTCGCCAGCGCTTCCATGATACCCGAACGCTCGCGCGCGTTGAGTTCGCGCTTGTTGCGGTCCTCAAGCTGCTTCAATGCTCCACGCGACAGGTAGTCGGCATTTTGCTCGAGCACCTTTTCCTGCGTGGACTTGACCTCGGCGAGCGGCGCCTTGACGGCGACGATGAGCGACTTGGCGCGACTGAGCACATCGGCCTCGTCGGCGGCGATGAGCGAGTCGATGGCACGGACCATCTGGCGACGGGCGTCCTGGCGCTCGGCGCTCTTGAGGAACTCGATACCACGCGTAGGGCTTCCCGCCACGGCGACGGCCATGCGACAACGCGCGATATCCTGGCCCGTCGCGCGGCTCACGGCCTGCGCGGCCACAGTGGGCGACACCAGCCGAAACGGCACGCACTGGCAGCGGCTCACAATGGTGGGCAGCATCACGTCGGCCGAGGTACCCAACAGGATGAACATGACGCCCTCGGGCGGCTCCTCGAGCGTTTTGAGCAGCGCGTTGGCGGTGTTGGCGCGCAGCTGCTCGGCACGGTCGATGATGTAGACCTTTGCCTTGGCGCGGATGGGCGCCAGGGGCACGTCGTCGAGCAGCTCGCGGGTCTGCGCGATGAGGTAGCCCGTAGCGCTTTCGGGCGTGTAATAGTGCACGTCGGGATGCGTATGGCGGGCGACGCGCACGCAGCTGTCGCACGAGCCACAGCCGTCCCGCTCGCACAGGAATGCCTGGGCAAGCGCCCATGCGGCGTCAAGCTTACCGGCGCCGGGCGCGCCCAAGAACAGGTAGGCGTGCGATGCGCGGCCGCTTGCGATGGCGTTGGTCAAAAAGTCGCGCACGCGCTGTTGGGTGTCGAGCTTGGCCAGCAGGCTTGTCTGCGCGGGGGCCATGTTACTCAGCCTCCTGGGCAAGCGCGGCGGCGACGGCATCTTGGGGAATGTCGAGACCGTACGCGCGAACCAGCTCGACCGTTTGCGTGAAGACGTCTGCGATCGACGCAGTGGCGTCGATGAGCTTTACGCGGTCTGGCTCCTCGGCAGCAATTGCGCAAAATCCCTGGTAGACACGCTCCTGGAAGGCCATGCCCTTGGCCTCCATGCGGTCTGCCGCACCACGGGCGGCCATGCGCAGCGCCGCCTGCTCGGGCGTGATGTGATAGACGAGCGTGAGCGCCGGATGCGTACCGGCGACAGCCAGGTTGTTGGCATCGCGCACCATCTGACGGTCGAGGCCATCGGCAAACGCCTGGTAGCAGGTCGTGGAATCGTAGAAACGGTCGCACAGGACCACCTTGCCGGCAGCGAGGGCAGGCGCGATGACTTCGTGCACCAGCTGGGCACGCGCGGCCTCGTAGAGCAGCAGCTCGCAGGTGTCGCCCATCGCCGTATTGGCGGGGTCGAGCAGCAGGGCGCGAATCTTTTCGCTGATGGCGGTACCGCCCGGCTCGCGCAGGCTCACAACCTGGTAGCCAGCGAGTTCAAGAGCGCGGGCAAGCAGGCGCGCCTGCGTGGACTTGCCGGCACCGTCGACGCCCTCGAGCGTGATAAAGCTATGTTGAGCGGGCTCAAAAGCCATGGGCGCAGCCCCTTCCTACAAGGCGCGTAAATGCAGATATATCAACCAAGCCATGATACCCCAGTGCTCGGTGCGTCCCAAATCCCACCTAGCCAATGGCTACTCAGGCGGCAGTTAGGGACGTTCCTAAACTGCCGGCCGAAAAGGAACGTCCCCAACTGCCGGCTTTTTGGGGTGCTGGGTATAATCGTCGTATTGCATTGAAATGTGGCGAAAGGAGTGGCAATGTCTCGGTATTGCGCCTCGTGCGGCAAGCTTCTTGCAGATAATGCCAAGTTCTGCACCTCGTGCGGTGCACCCGTTGAGCAAACAACCGCGAGCGATAGCCGGCCCGCTTTTGAGCAGACCGGTTCCCTCGATACGCCGCAAACCAAGGCGGACGACCCCCTCGCCTATCGCCCCGACCCCGCCGCAAGCCCCGCGGCCGTCGAGACCACGCAGCGCATGCCCGTCTCGAGCGGCTCGCCCCAACAACAGCCGGCTCCCGTATACGCGCCCGCTTCGCCACAGACCCCCGCTCCAAAAAAGAGCGGCACCGGGCCGCTTATCGCCGTTATCGTTGTGTTGGTGGCGATCATCATCGCCCTGGTCATCTTCTTTGCAATCAGACCGTTCGACAACGCCGCCACGCAGACGACTGCCGAGGTAGCTAAGCTGCACCATGACGTCGACGACGATGACCTAAAGCCTCTCGGCGATCCCAACAGCCTGTACGACGATGATGACGACGAGGATGGCGGCGAAGCAACGCTCTCCGAGCAGAACCTCTACCGCCGACTGAGCGAATACTACGACTTGCTCGAAGACCTCGACAACTACGTCCGTGGCTGCGCGCAGAACTTCAACGGCAGCTATCTGGAAGAGGATCGAACCACCCGTCAAAATCTCGCCGACGTCGCCGAGCGCACGGAGGACACCATCGAGCAGTATTACGACATCGTCGAGGACCTAGACGTTCCGACGAGCTCCAAGAACTACAGCTCCTGGAAGGACATCATCGCCCTGTACGACGACCTGGATCACCGCATTGACGCAATCTGTGATGCCTGGGAGATCAGCCTGAAATACGACAAGCCTGCGGACCACAAGAATGAGATTGTGGCGCCGCTGTCGCGCGACAACGTGGCGGGCACCAATGACAATAAGTATCGCCTAGACTTTGAGGAGCGCTATCCCGGCGCCAAACCCGTCGAAGTGAACTAGCGCTTTGTCGTTCCCGAGCCGGCAGTTAGGGGCGTTCCTAAACTGCCGGCAGAAAAGGAACGTCCCTAACTGCCGGATAAAAAACGAGCGAGGATTTTGAGGTCCTCGCTCGTTTTTGTTTTAGGTGATGTTTCGACCGTGCGGCTACTTGTCGGCAGCAGTCTTTTTGGTAGTCGACTTCTTGGCCGTCGTCTTTTTGGCGGTCGTCTTCTTGGCAGCAGTCTTCTTTGCCGCCGTCGTCTTCTTGGCCGCCGTCGTCTTCTTGGCCGTGCTCGCCTTAGTCGTGGTCTTGCGGCCGCGGGCGGGCTTCTTCTCCTTGGTCGGGCAGTCCATGTTGACGCAGATACGCCACGGGCCGCGCGCCGTGTTGACCACCACGATGGGGGCGCCGCACTCGGGGCAAGTCTCGCCCGTCGCCTCAAGCTTGCCGCGCGCCGGCAGCGGATAGCTCACGCCGCAATCGTCATAGTTGGTGCAGCGGATAAAGCGCTTGCCGCTCTTTTCGCTCTTGTGCGCGATCAGGTCGCCATGGCGTCCTGCCTCGGCGCACACCTTGCACTCGCCCACCTTAAGGTCGGGCTCGTAATTTGTGGGGCACGTGGGGTTCACGCAAATCTCGAAGGCCTTCTGGCGGAACGGCTGGCACTTAATGCGCGGCGCGCCGCACTCGGGGCACACGGCCGCCTCGCCCTCGAGCGGGCTTACCTTGACGCCGCTCGGCACCGGATAGGTCACGTCGCAGTCGGGCCAGCCCATGCAGCCAATGAAGCTGCCGCGGGTCTTGGCGCTCGTCTTCATAACCAGGTCCTTGCCGCACTTGGGGCAGGCGCCCACGCGCGCATCGGCTGTGACGGCGTCGCTGATGGCGTCGCCCAGCTCCTGCGTGTGCTTGAGCAGCTCGTCGAGCACGCCGGCCAGCAGCGCGCGCGAGTGCGTCACAACATGCTCTTCGGTGTCCTCGCCGCGCTCCACACGGGTCATATCGCCATCGAGCTCGCTGGTCATATCGGGGCTCGTGATGCGCGGGGCAAACTGCGTCAGCGCGTCGATGATGGCGATACCCAGCTGGCTCGGCTCAACGGGATCATTTTTGAGATAGCGCACGGCGTACAAACGCTCGATGATGCTCGCACGCGTGGACTTGGTGCCCAGGCCGCGCTTCTCCATCTCCTGCACGAGCTTGCCCTGGCTGTAGCGCGCGGGCGGCTCGGTCTGTTTGGCCTCGAGCTTAATGTCGAACACGTCGACCGTATCACCCTGCTCCAGCGGCGGCATCTGCTCGTCGCGCTTAAGGCCGTACGGATAGGCCTCGCGGAAGCCAGGGGTCACGAGCACATCGCCCGAAGCCACGAACGGCTCACCGTTCACGTCGAGCTCGAGCTTGGTGTTCTCGATGGTCGCAGGACCCATAAGCGTCGCCAGGAAGCGGCGGGCGATGAGGTCGTAGAGCTTGCGTTGGCCGCCGTCGAGCGTGGACGGATCGCCCTCGCCCGTAGGATAGATAGGCGGGTGATCGGTGGTCTCGACCTTGCCGCGCGTGGGCTTCATGGGACCGGCGAGCACCTTTTTGCACACGGGTGCCAGCGCCGGGTTGATCTTTGCCAGGTCGCTCACCACGGCGCCCAGATCGAGCGTCGCAGGGTACACGGTATTGTCGACACGCGGGTAGCTGATGAGACCGGCCATGTAGAGGGACTCGGCGATGCGCATCGTACGCGCAGGCGAGATACCCTCGGCCGCGGCGGCAGCCTGCAGCGAGGTCGTCGCAAACGGCGTGGGCGGCTGCTGCTTACGCGAGCGCTTGGTCACCGCGGCAACGGTCGCCGTCGCGACACCGTCGACGTGACCATACGCCGTCTCGGCAGCATCCTTGTCGGTAAAGCGCGCCGTCTTGTGCGCAATCTTAAAGCGGTCGTCCTCGGCGGCGCCCTGCGCGGCACCCATGCCGCGAATCTGCCAATAGTCCTCGGGCACAAACGCCATGCGCTCGCGCTCGCGCTCGACCACCAGGGCGAGCGTCGGCGTCTGCACGCGGCCGGCAGAGCGCACGTTACCAAAGCCGCCGAACTTGGCGAGCGTCAGATAGCGCGTGAGCACCGCGCCCCAAATGAGGTCGATGTGCTGGCGGCTCTCGCCGGCGTCGGCCAGGTTCTGGTCGAGTGAGACGAGATTATCGAAGGCGTGCGTGATCTCGGCCTTGGTAAACGAAGAGTATTGGGCGCGGGCAACCGGCAAGTCGGGCGCCACCTCACGCACCTTGTTGAGGGCGTCCGAACCGATCAGCTCGCCCTCGCGGTCAAAGTCCGTGGCGATGATGACGCTGTCGGACTTCTTAGCCAGGTTCTTGAGCGAACGAATGAGCTCCTTCTCGGCCGGTAGCTTAATGACGGGTGCCCAGGTGAGATAAGGCAGGCTCTCGAGCTTCCAGCCCTTAATGGAAATGCCGTCGGCAAGGAACGGCTTGCGCTTGGTGTCGTACGGCGGGCGGGCCAGGCCATCGGGCATATCGGCCGGCAGCATCTCACCGTCCTCGGTCACCGAATACCAACCCAGCTTTTTATCGAACAGCACGCTGTCGCAAAAATCGGGCGCAAGGATGTGACCGGCAAGACCGATCGTCACGCACTCCTCGCCCTTCCACTCAAAACGGTAGATGGCGGTGTTGTACACCTTGTCCTTTTTAGGCTTACCCGTGGACAGCCGCTCGGCGATCTGACGCGCGGCGTCGTTTTTCTCGGCGATGATGAGCTTCAAAAGAGGCTCCTATCTCGTATCTCTGCGGCTACGCCCGCCCGTATGGCGGCCGACTTACGCCCTTGCTTGCTCAATCTGCCCGATGAGCCAATCGCACCAGGCATCCATGCCCTCGCCCTTGCGCGCGCTCACGGCAAACCGCGGCGCCTGCGGATTGAGGTCATCGAGTGTCTTAGTATACCTATCCATGTCAAAATCGAAAGCCGGGGCCACATCGACCTTGTTGAGCAGCTGCGCGCCGGCGTGTTGGAAGATGCCCGGGTACTTGATGGGCTTGTCGTCGCCCTCGGGCACAGAGAGGATCATGATGGACAGGTTCTCACCCAGGTCAAAGTCGACCGGGCAGACCAGGTTGCCCACGTTTTCGATAAAGATGACGTCAATGTTTTCCAGACCCACAGCCTGGTCAAACGCGTCAACGGCCTCCATGATCATGTTGCCCTCGAGGTGACACAGGCCGCCCGTGTTGATCTGGATGGCAGGCATGCCGGCTTCCTTCATGGTGATGGCGTCGACGTCCGAGGCGATATCGCCCTCGATGACGGCGCAACGCAAGCCCGCCTTGTCGCGCAGGCGCTCGTTGGTGCCCAGAATCGTAGTGGTTTTGCCCGAGCCAGGGCTCGAAAGCACATTGATCACATAGGTGTTTGTCTCTTTAAATCGCTGACGTAGCTGATCTGCCAGGCGCTCGTTGCGCGACAGGATCGGCGACGCGATATCAATCGTTTTCTCAGCCATACTTAGCGCTCCTTAATTTGGCCCCTTTATACCCCATCACCAGATGGCTAGCGGGCTAATCGTCGGGGGTTTCGATTTCGATACTGGCGATGTCGAGCTCGCGGCCGTGCAGCAGGCGCACGTTGGCGCCGCCACATTGAGGGCAGCGGCAATGGAAACGGTCGTGATCGAAGACCTCACCGCAGTCCTGGCACTCGCTTTGTGGATGGACCTCCTCCACGGCAAGCTCGCAGCCGCGCGTGAGCGGGTCCTCGTCGCGAAATGTCTCCCATGCAAAGTCGAGTGCCTCGCGCACGACCTCGGTCATATCCCCGATACGCAGCGTTACCAAAACGGCGCGCGAGGCCCCCGCCCCACGCGCCGCGCGAATCACTGTATCGAGTATGCCGTTGACAATGCCAACCTCGTGCATACCGATTTACTCCTCGTCGTCCTCGTCGTCCGAGAACAGGTCCAGACGACTCACGAACAAGCCCTCCTTGCCCTCGCGCGCGGTAATGACCACACGGGCGATGGCAAGCGAAATCTCGTAAAGCGAGAGCAGGGCGCCATACATGAGGCCGAGCGTAACGGGCGAGCCGTCAGGCGTAATCACAGCCGAGCCCACAAGCAGGCCAACGTATACGTAACGCCAGGCACCGCGGAAAGCAGCGTAGGACACGATGTGGAAGACGGACAGGTAGAAGATGATGAGCGGCAGCTCAAACGCCACGCCAAAGCCGATCATAAAGAGCAGCTCCATGTTGACGTAGTTCTCCAGATCGGGCAGCGCCGTAGCGACGGCCGAGGTCTCGCCGATGAGCCACTCAAAGCCCGCAGGAATGATGATGAAATAGCAGAAAATGGCGCCCAGGAAGAACAACACCGTCGAGGCGAGCACCGTGGGCACGACCCACTTGCGCTCGTTGGGGCGAAGCGCCGGCAGGAAAAACGCCAGAATCTGCCAGATGATCATGGGCGTGCACATGACCACGGCCATCTTGATGGCCAGCGAGAAGCGCAAGCCAAAGCCGCCGAGCGTGGTAGTGATGTAGAACTTACCGTCCGGCACAAAGGAGCGGATGGGATCTTCCAGGATGTCGAGCACAACAGGCGTGGCGAAATACAGCACGATAGCGGCGGCAAACACCGACACGACCACGATGGTCAGGCGGCGACGGAGCTCTCCCAGGTGATCGAAGAGCGGCATACGCGCAGGTCCGATAGGCATTACTCATCGCCTCCCTTCGGGGCGTCGGCGGCAGCGGCGTCGTCCTCGGCCTCGAGCTCGCGAGCGAGCTGGTCGACGACGGCCTTGCGCTTGCGGGGACGACGAGCGTAGAGGTCAGCCGTCGTGGGCTCTGCCGGCTCGGGCTTGGGCTCCGGCTCTGCAGCAGGCTCGGGCTCGACGGCGGCATCGGCAGGCTCGGCCTTGGCGGGCTCGGCGCTCTCGGCCTCATCAGCAGCGCCTTCGCCCTCGGTGGCACCCTCGCTCGCAGCCTTCTCGGCGGCAAGGCGGGCACGGCGCTCGGCAAAGGTCTCCTTCTTTGCGGGCGCGGCCGTCTCGACGGCATCCTCGTCCGCATCGGAATCGTCATCGACGACAGCCTTCTTGGGCTTGACCGGAGCCGACGCGGCCTCGCTTACCGGATCGATGATCTCGGACTGAACAACGGCCGTCATCTTTTCCTGCGTCTCGCGGAACTGACGGATGGCACGGCCGATCGTGCGGCCCATCTGCGGGAGCTTATCCGGGCCAAACAGCAAAAAGCCGAAGACCACGATGATCGCGAGCTCACCCTCTCCAATACCAAACACACATACCTCCAAGGCTCGATGTGAGTCGAGCCCGCACCGCGCCATTCGGCCGGAACTCGTCTATTCATTCGGTCAAGTATAGCGCCCGGACGCCAAAACGTCCGAGCGCATCACAAACATATGCCAAACGGCACGCCCTTTTGGGGGCAAAGATTATGCCGCCGTGATCGAAATCTCCTGGTCGACGCCCAGCAGCTGAACCACGCGCATCACCGGGGGCTGCACATTAGTGCAGCTAAAGCGCTTACCGTGGTCGACCGCGTGGTGCGCGGCGCCCACGAGCACGCCAATGCCCGTCGAATCGATGTAGCTCACCTGGGCAAAATCGAGCTCAACGGCCTCAGTGGGCTGCTCGAGCGCCAGGTCAATGGCATTGCGCAGGCTATCGGCGTTAGAGATATCGATCTCGCCGGTTACCTTAATGGTGTAGATCTCCGGTGTGGGGTTGGTGGAAATACCCAAATCCATGTATACGCTCCTTTACGTATCGAAAATGCGGATAGTACTGGGCGCGGACTTGCGGGGCCCTAGGCGTTAGGCGCGCTCGGCACGAGCGAGCTCGGCAGCGACGAGCTTGACGGCCAGCACCAGCACATCGAGCGCGGCCTCCAGGTCCTCGACCGTGGGATAGCTCGGCGCGATGCGGATGTTGGTATCGCGCGGGTCCTTGCCATAGGGCCAGGTAGCACCGGCCGGCGTGAGCTTGACGCCCAGGTCGGCGCAAAGCGCAGCAACCTTCTGGGCCGAGCCCTCGGGACCATCGAAGCTTACAAAGTAGCCGCCGCGGGGGTGCGTCCAGGTGGCGCAGCCCGTGTCGCCCAATCCCTCGGTGAGCTTGCGCTCGACGGCCTCAAAGCGCGGGCGCAAAAACTCGGCATGCTTTTTCATGTGTTCCTTGACCGCCTCGATGGTGGGAAGGAAGCGCACGTGACGCAGCTGGTTGAGCTTATCGGCGCTGATAAGGCCGGCCTTCAGGCGCTTGGAGAACTCCGTGATAACCGCGGGGCTCGCACCGATAAAGCCGATGCCGGCGCCCGGGAAGGTGATCTTGGACGTCGAGGCGAATGCCACCACGCGATCCTCGGTGCCCGCCGCGCGAGCGAGGTCGAAGATATTGGCGAGCTCGTCGGTCTCGTCGTACAGGTCGTGCACGCAGTAGGCGTTGTCCCAGAAGATGCGGAAATCGGGCGCGGCCGTGGGCATCTCGACCAGGCGACGCACGGTGTCCTCGCTAAAGGTGATGCCCGTGGGGTTGGAATACTTGGGCACGCACCAGATACCCTTGATGGAATCGTCGGCGGCAACGAGGCGCTCGATCTCGTCCATGTCGGGGCCATTGTCGGTCATCGCGACGGGAACGTTCTCGATGCCCAGGTCGGCGGTGATGCCAAAGTGACGGTCGTAGCCGGGAACAGGGCACAGGAACTTGACTTTCTTGCCGTCGTGCGCGGCCTCGTAAGCCTCCCAGGGCTCGCTGCCGCACGAGCCGCAGCGCCAAAACATGCCGGCGATATCGTGCTCGATCAGAAGGCTCGACGAACCCAGTACGAGCGTCTGCTCGGCAGGGCAACCCAGGAACTCCCCCGCCAGCTTGCGTGCCGAGGGAATGCCCTCAAAGCAGCCGTAGTTGGAGCAGTCGACGTTGCCGTCGTGCAGATCGGCGTCGGCATTGAGAATATCGAGCATGGGTCGAGAGATGTCCACCTGGGAGGGCGACGGCTTGCCGCGGGCCATGTCGAGCGCCAGGCCCTTGGCCTTGACCTCGGCGACCTCGGCTTTGAGCGCCTCGATGGCGGCATCGAGTTCGGTGGTTTCCATCTTCTGGTAGATCGTCTGCATGGGTGCGACCTTTCGCGAAGCGGGACGTTGCAGTTCGTCTAAGTATAGACCGCCACCGCCGCAACGGCATGAAGCCGTGATAGATTAAGTTCATCGCAATGATTTACGAATCGCCGCGCATGCCGGCGTGGGGCGCCCAAGGAGGCACTATGGAGTACGGATCGTTTCAGGCCGAGGAATTCGGCGACCTGCAGCGCCTGGTCGACGGGCTGTTTTACGACCGCCACGCCATCGACCGCCTGGATCTCATCGTGCAGGCCGAAATCTTGGACCTGGCGCCCGATCTCATGGAAATCGTCAACCTGCTACCGCCCGGCTATTACGACCGCCAGTCACTTTGCGACCAGCTCAACTCCGCCTTGGCCGCCCACGGCTGGGGCGCCGTCTACGGAACGGTGGAATAAGCCTAGTCATTTAAGAACGTCCCCATTGACTAAAACGCCGCTTGTGATGGTGTCCACAGGCGGCGTTTTCAAACTTGTATATGCTTTTACTTGTCTTTGGGCGCGGGGTGTTTGCAGACCACGCTCATGTAGATCATACCGAGCACGGCAGCGGTGACCGAACCGGCAAGGATGGCGGCCTTGGCAGCCAGAACCTCAAACTGGGCCGTCGGGAAGGCGAGGCCGCTGATGAGAATCGACATGGTAAAGCCGATACCGCCCAGAATGCCCACACCAGCAATCATGTGCCAGTTAACGTTGTGCGGCAGCTCGCAGGCCTTGAGCTTGACCAAGGCGAACGTCATGCCAAAGATGCCGATCGGCTTGCCCAGCAGCATGCCAAAGTACACGCCGAGCGTCACCGGGTCGGTGAGCAGCGTGCTCATGTCCACGCCCACCAGGCGAACCTGTGCGTTGACGAACGCGAAGATCGGCAGGATCACAAAGTTGACCGGCGTGGAGATCAGACGCTCCATGCGGATGAGCGGCGGGGTCACGCGGTGCATGACGCGCTCGACCTTGGTGGTCGAGACGGTAAAGTCATGCTGGCCCAGGATGTGTGCCTCGTCGTCGTAGCGGTCGTCGAGCAGCGGCAGGCACTCGCCCAGCCAATCGGTGAGGCTATCGAGCTTAACGCCGCACTTGGCCGGAATGGTGAAGGCCAGGATGACGCCGGCGAGCGTGGCATGTACGCCACTCTTGAACATGCAGAACCACAACAGCAGACCCAGTACCGAATACGGGGCAAGGCGGTAATGCTGCGTCTTGTTGAGCCACACGAGCGCGCAGGTCACAAGCGCGGCGGCGCCCAACCAAAACGGATTGGGGCTCTGACCGTAGAAAATGGCGATGGCGGCGATGGAGATGAGGTCGTCGGCGATGGCGAGCGTCGAGAAGAACACGCGCACGCCGTTGGGCACACGGTTGCCCAAAAGCGACAGCACGCCCAGTGCAAAGGCAATATCGGTTGCCATGGGGATGGCCCAGCCGTTGTGCGCGCCGGCATGGTTAAAGATCAGGTAGATGCAGGCGGGAACGACGACGCCGCCCACGGCCGCCAGCATGGGGAGCATGGCCTGGCGCGGGTTCTTGAGCTCGCCAACTGTCATCTCGTACTTAAGCTCAATGCCCACGAGTAAAAAGAAGATCGCCATGAGGAAGTCGTTGACGAAAAGCTCGACGGTGAGACCGGCCGTCAGGTTGCCCAGACCCACATACAGCGGGGTCTCCAAAAAATGATGGATAGCCTCGTAGGCATCGGTGTTGGCGCAAATGACGGCGGCGATGGCGGCGAAGACCATGACGGCGGCGGAAATCGTGCCGTTCTCGGCGATGCGCTCCCAGATGTCGTGACGTTCAAAGCGCTTGCGCTCACGAACGTTGAACAGCTGCTCAGTTGCTGCCATGGGCGGCTCCTTTCACGGGATGGCTCCCGTCTTAAAAAAGCACGGCCCGCCCAAGTGGCGGCGCCGCGCTCTAACGTATTACGCTTGCATCTAGCCTACCCTGCACGACAAGCATGCAGGCGTGGCCGAAAAGCGGAACCACAGGTTGAACATTATTTGCTCAACGGCGCGGGCACGCCTGTCCAAGAGACGACGCGGCGCCGCGCACAAAAAACGACCGGAGCGCGGGGCGTCCGCGATCCGGTCGTCGGTGTTAGGTCAAAAGAACCTAGCAGGCGGCCATGATGGGGGCAGCGACCTGCTTCTTACGGGAGAGGACGCCCGGCATCCAGACGCCGTCATGCTCGTCGGCAATGCCCAGGCCCTTCTGAGCGGCCTCGGTCTCGCCCTCGAGCAGGACCTGCGAGCCCTCCTCCATGATGTCGGTGATGCACAGGACGATGCCGTCGGCACCCTTCTCGGCGGCGTAGGCGCGCATGGCCTCGCGAATCTCGTCGATCATGCCGAGTGCACGGCTCTTGTCGACGGTCTCGTACTGGCCAATGAGCAGCTTCTTGCCGGCGGGCTCGAACATCTTGATGTCATTGCCGACCATCTCGGCAGCGGTGAAGGAGCCGGACGGACGGGTGAGAAAGACCTCCATGCCAAACTTGACCGGGTCGACGCCCACCTGCTCGCCGAGCTTGGCGGCGACGGCGCGGTCGACATCGGTGGTGGTGGGGCTCTTGAGCATGAGCGTGTCGGTCATCATGGCCGAGAGCAGCAGCTTGGCCTGGACGTCGGAAAGCTCAACGCCGAGCACGCCGGCGAGCTTGGTGACGATGGTGCAGCTGGAGCCCCAGGGCAGGCAGATGTAGTGCAGCGGGCCGGCGGTCTCGAAGTCGCCGATGCGGTGATGGTCGACGACGCCAAAGACCGTGGCGTCCTTAAGGCCGGCGACGGACTGGGCGGACTCGTTGTGGTCGGTGAGGACAACGAGCTGACCGGCCTCGACGGAATCAATCATGCGGGGCTCGGCAATGCCGGCGTCGGCGAGCAGCTTGGCGGACTCTGCCGGAAGCTGGCCCAGAGCGCAGGCCTCGTAGGTGTTGCCGGCATACTCAACCTGGTTGAGCAGCTGGGACAGGACGACGGCGCTCATGATGGCGTCGTTATCGGGGTTCTGGTGACCAAAGACAAGAACGTTTGCCATGGATATCCTCCACTTGATATGTGTACTTGGACGTAGCTATGGTAGCACGCCGATGCCGAGCCTTCGCAGACAGAAGGGCCACGGCATATTTTGTGGCAGGCATGGGGGCCAAGGCTGTCCCTTTTGCACCATGTTGGTGCAAAGTAACCTGACCCCCTTGCACCAGCTATTTGCCGGCAGCGCGCAGGGCTACGTAGGCGGCACCGATGATGCCGGCGTCGTTGCCGAGCGAAGCGACCTTAATGGGCGTCTCGCGCGAGGCGGAAAGCGCGTAGCGCTGGAAGTGTTCGCGAACGGCGTCGAGGTAGACATCGGCCGAGGCAGACGCACCGCCGCCGATGAGGAACATCTCGGGGTCGACCACGTTGGCGATAAGTGCCAGGGCGCGGCCGAGGTAGTCGGCCATGGTGTCGGCTGCGGCCAGCGCGAGCTTGTCGCCCTCGCGGCAGGCCTGGAACACGTCCTTGGAATCGGAGGGGCCGGTGAGCTCGATGGGCTCGACGCCCGCCTTCTTGCACTCGGCAAGGTAGTTGCTCACCACGCCGGTGGCGCTGGAATACTGCTCCAGGTGGCCATGGCCGCCGCAGCCGCAGGTGCGCTCCTCAGCTGGGTTCAGGCACATGTGGCCAATCTCGCCGCCAGCACCCACAACGCCCGATACCACGTCGCCATTAACGATAACGCCGCCACCCACGCCGGTACCGATGGTGACCATCACCACGTTCTGCACGCCCTTGGCAGAGCCGAGCCAGGCCTCGCCCATGGCGGCGGCGTTGGCATCGTTCTCGTACTTAACGACCGCGTCGGGGCAGTGCTGCTGAATGGCGATCCTCAGCTCGGGCAGGTTAATGGCAATGTTGGCCTTGACCTTGGCATCGCCCGACGCCGGGATGGGGCACGGAACGGCCAGGCCAATGCCAGCCACAAAGGCGCGCGGAATCTGGGCCTTGGCGACCACCTGGTCGATAGCCTCGGTCACCGCGGCAAAGCCCGCAGCGTCAACGATGGGAGGCGTAGGCACGCTGGCCTTGGCCAGCAGGTTGCCGTCCTCGTCGAACAGACCCTCCTTAACCGAAGTGCCGCCGACGTCAATGCCGATGTAGTACTGCTTAGGTTCCATGGGAGCCCGCCTTTCTCGTTTAAACATTGCCTGTATGGTACCGCTCCCAAGGCAAAAACCTACCAAAAAGGGACAGGTTTGTTTTGGCAGGTTATATCTGGGGAAACGCAGAGTACGAGATTCGGTTCGCTGGCCGCTATATCGGTTCGGTCCTGTCCTCGGACCGATCATTCCTCAACACGACACTACTCAGATGTTTATCATTTAAAACGCTCTGATTTTACAAGCGGGGCGTCTTTTGATTTTATCTTTCTCGAACTTTTCAATAACTCAATAGAGATACTTAGGCGTTGACTATACTTTCTTTTATTCTCAATCAAGTTGGAAAGGAGGTTCCTTGATTCCCAAATACGAGGCGATAGCTGCAGATATTCGTCGAAGTATCGAGGATGGCGCTCTTAAACCGGGCGATAAGCTTCCCACCGTCGTTGAGTTCTGCGAGCTCTATAGCGTTTCCAAAATCACCGTCAAACGAGCTATCGAGCAAATCACCGAGGAAGGTCTTATTACCAGCCGTCGTGGATCGGGTACCTACGTTAAGGACACGGCGGGGCTTCCCGGCCAGGCGTTTTTTCAGGGCAAAAACGACCGTGCCCAGGGCTTTTCATATGAGCACCGCGGGGAGAAGGTGACCTCGGTGGTCTACGATTTCTCGATCGTTAATCCACCAGCGGACATCGCAGCCCAGCTGGGAATTGCCGAGGATGACTTTGCCTATCACGTCGTGCGCGTGCGTCAGGCCGATGAGAAGCCCATCGTTATCGAGTACACCTACATGCCCCTCGAGCTGATTCCGGGGCTGAAGAAGAAGGACCTGTACGGATCGCTCTACCGCTTCATCCGCGAGCAATGTGGGCTGAAGATTTCGAGCTTTCACCGTACCATTCGCGCCGTGGCAGCAACCGAGGAAGAAGCCGAGCGTCTGGACACCAAACTTGGCTCTCCCCTGCTCGAGCTCACCCAGATTGGCTTTTTGGACAGCGGCGCCGCCTTTGAGTATTCGATCTCGCGCAACGTTGGCGATCGCTTTGAGTTGCACAACGTAACGTTGGCATAGGTTTTTGTAGTCACGCGGGCGCTCGTTTTGAGCCGTCTTACGCGGCACCCGCACAACCTTATGGGAGTATGCACATGTCCGATTTGATTAAACTCACGCCGATCTTCCACGAGAAGATCTGGGGCGGCCGCCAGTTGGAGACCGTGTTTGGCTACGACATTCCCGAGGGTCCCATCGGTGAGTGCTGGGCCATCTCGGCCCATCCCAACGGCGACTGCCAGATTGCAGAGGGACCGTACACCGGCCACACGCTGTCGTGGCTGTGGGCCGAGCACCGCGAGCTCTTTGGCAACTGCGAGGGCAAGGAGTTCCCGCTGCTCATCAAGATTCTGGACGCCAAGGACGACCTTTCGATCCAGATTCATCCCAACGACGAGTACGCCGCCAAGCACGAGAACGGCAGCCTGGGCAAAACCGAGTGCTGGTATGTACTGGACTGCGAGCCCGGTGCCACGATCATCGTCGGCCAGCGCGCGCACGACCGCGCCGAGGCCGCGCAGATGATCGAGGGGGGCCGTTGGGACGAGATGCTCAACGTGCTGCCGATTCACAAGGGAGACTTTTTCCAGATCGACTCCGGCACCGTTCACGCCATCAAGACCGGCACGCTGATTCTGGAGACGCAGCAGTCGAGCGACGTGACATATCGCCTGTACGACTACGACCGTCCCGGCACCGACGGAAAGCTGCGCCCGCTGCACATTGAGCAGAGCCTCGACTGCATCGACTTTGATGCTCAGGCTCCGACCGACGGCACGGTGACCGCGCCCGAGGTGGACGGCGTGACCGAGCTCGAGTCCAACCCCTGCTACACCGTCGATCGCGTGCGCGTCAACGGCAGCAAGACCCTCGACCAGCGCTGGCCCTTCATGTGCCTGTCGGTCATCGACGGCGAAGGCACCGTCTGCGGCGACCCCGTCCACAAGGGAAGCCACCTGCTGGCCCCGAGCACCGTCAGCTCCATCGACCTCGAAGGCAAGATGGAACTGATCGTCTCGCATCTGTAGATCGCACCAACAACCCAAACGCAACAAGGGGCTCCCCCGTCCACCAACGGGGGAGCCCCTTGTCCATATATATCAGCCCACCCGGCTCTCCAGATCAAAAAAGCGGA
Organism: uncultured Collinsella sp.; assembly: GCA_902493895.1. GTDB lineage: Bacteria > Actinomycetota > Coriobacteriia > Coriobacteriales > Coriobacteriaceae > Collinsella. The sequence goes on from CABUQW010000006.1 coordinate 48,493, forward strand.
CGAGCAGAGCGACGTTCGCAAGCAACGTTATCTAAGGACCTGGACGGGCGTATGGGGCAACATCGATCGCGAGTTCCGCATGAGCCGGAGAGCACTTAATGTGCTATCCGTGCGAGCAGGACTGCCCGAGCAGGCGATGTTGCCCCATACGCCCGCCCAGGTCCACCGGGATCACGACAGCTTGACGATCGGAGCAAAGCCCTTCATAAGCTTTTTGGTCTGGCCGGTCTTTTCGAATTGAACCTCGATCATGTCTCCGGCGACCGAGATCACGGTACCCGTGCCAAAAGTCTTGTGGCTCACGGTATCGCCCGCGGCAAAGTCCTGCGATGCGCTGGCACGATCGACCTTGCGCTCCACCGTCGGGGACACCTTGGACGACGGCTTTTTGGCTCGCGACGCGCCCGAACCAAAAGTCGAGGCAACACGGCCGGCGTCAGGCGAAACCCCACGATGGCGCTCGGTCCCGTAACTGCTGCCGCCAAAGAAATCGTCAAAGCTCGATCCGCCACGCGAACCGGAACCGCCGGTCGAGCGCGTATGCGAACCAAACACCTTGCCGCCATACATGTCCGAGCCCATACCCGATCCAAAGGTGCCGTGTCGGTCGCCGCGTTTCTCCCAGCCCGTGCCCTCAAAACCGGCAGAACCGATGCCGCTAAACTCGATATCCTCAAACGGAATCTCGTTGAGGAAGCGCGAGCGCGGGTTGGCAGAGGTCGAGCCGTAGGTGCGACGTGTGGCCGCATAGGTCAGGAACAGGCGCTTGCGAGCACGCGTGATGGCGACGTAGGCCAAGCGACGCTCCTCCTCGAGCTTGCCCGGATCGTCACTACCGCCAAAGTCGTGCACGTGCGGGAAGATACCCTCCTCCATGCCGGCCACGAACACCGCCGGGAACTCCAGGCCCTTGGCGGAGTGGATGGTCATCATGGTAATGGCATGCGTCTCGCCGGCCAGGGAATCCAAGTCGGAGCGCAGGGCCAGCCACTCCATGAGCGCCGGCAGCGCCTTACAGGTGAGCGGACCGTAGGTGCGCTCGATCTCGTCGGCATGCACGGCACCCGCCGGCATCTCCGTCGGCGCGGCATACGCGTTGCCCGCGATGGCGGCGGCCAGGGCATCCTGCGGAGACAGCGCCGGAGCGGCCAAGCTATCGAGCGGATTGGAGCCCGCGGCGTCACGCGCGCCAACGAGCGCCTCAAACGAGGATACCGGGGCAGATGGCCCCGGTTCGGGCGCAGGCGCGCTCACCACGACAGGCTCGGGCTCGGCGCTAGCAGGCACATCGGCAACACCGGCAGCGCGCAGCTCTTCCAAGCTCTCGAGCGTACCTTCGATATCCTCGTGCGTCTCCTCAAATTCGGCGGCGACGCCCAGGAATTCCTGGATGTTCTCGGCGCGGCTCTCGGACTCCATGGTGCCCTCGGCGCGGAAAGCCTGCAGCAGGCCCGTCTTATCGACGATCATCTCGACGACGTCCTTGAGCTCGCCGTCCATGCGGCGACCCTCGCGCACCAGCGCCACAAAGCTCGACAGGCCATTGCGCACCTTGGCGCTAAACATGCCCGTCTCGGCTGTTGCGATCTCGCAGGCCTGGAAGAACGAGCAACGGTTGTCGCGCGCCAGCTGCTCGATCTTTTGGATCGAGGTGGAGCCGATGCCGCGACGCGGCGTGTTGATGACGCGCTTGACGCTCATCTCGTCTGCCGGGTTCACGATCATCTTAAGGTAGGCCATGACGTCGCGGATCTCGGCACGGTCGAAGAATCGCGTGCCGCCCACGATCTTGTAAGGCACGCCTGCGCGCAGGAACATATCTTCGAGGATACGCGACTGGGCGTTGGTGCGGTAGAACACGGCGATATCGTCGTAGCTCGTGCCTTTGGCATGCAGTTTTTCGATCTCGCCGGCAATCCAGCGGCCCTCGTCGCGCTCGTCGCTTGCCTGGAAGGCCTGAATCTTCTCGCCATCGCCCTCGGCCGTAAACAGACGCTTGTCCTTGCGCTGCGAGTTGTGGCGCACCACGGCGTTGGCGGCGCTCAGGATATGGCCCGTAGAGCGGTAGTTCTGCTCCAGCTTAACGGTCTTGCAGTTTTTAAAGTCCTGCTCAAAGTCCAGGATGTTAGTGATGTCGGCGCCACGCCAGCTGTAAATGGACTGATCGTCGTCGCCCACGACCATGAGGTTTTGGTACTTGGCGGCCAGCAGGTTGGCGATCTCGTACTGGACGTGGTTGGTGTCCTGATACTCGTCGACGCTAATGTAGCGGAAGCGCTCCTGGTACTTGTCGAGCACCTCGGGGCGGGTGCGCAGCAGCTCGAGCGTGCGCACGAGCAGGTCGTCGAAGTCCATCGCGTTAGCGGCGCGCAGGCGGCGTTCCAGCTCCAAGTAGACCTGCGCGGCCTTTTTGTCGTTGGGGCTGTCGGCGGATTTGAGCATGTCCTCGGGGCCGATCATGGCGTTTTTGGCCGAACTGATCTTGCTGCGGATCATGTTGATGGGGAATTGCTTTTGCTCGATACCGAGCGCCTGCATAATATCGCGCACCATGCGCTTGGAATCGTCGTCATCGTAGATGGTGAACTGACCGGTGTAGCCCAGCAGGTCAGCGTCCTCGCGCAGCATGCGCACGCACATAGCATGGAAGGTGCACACCCACATGCCGCGGGTACCGCTGGGGATGAGTGCCGCCAGACGCTCGCGCATCTCGGCCGCGGCCTTGTTGGTAAACGTGATGGCAAGGATCTGCCAGGGCTTAACGCCCAGGTCGCCGAGCATATGTGCGATACGGAAGGTCAAGACGCGGGTCTTGCCCGAGCCGGCGCCGGCAAGGACCAGCAGCGGGCCCTCGGTGGTCAGGACCGCCTCGCGCTGAGCGGGATTAAGGCTGTCGATGTCGACGAGCGGCTTGGCGGGCTTGGGCGCCGGCGCGGGAGCGTCGTAGATGTCGAGCGGAACGAGCTCGGGCTCCGGCGCAGCAGGGGCGGTGTATGCATCGAGCGGCACGGGTTCCGGCGCGGGCGGCACAGGTACCGCGACATTCTTTTCCCAGGGCAAGGGCTGGGTCATGGGCGACTCCTCATCTGACGGACGGCGCGCCTGCGGGCAGCGCCATAGTTTGAGCCGTACCAGTATACCGAGCCGCGCGGACACCGACGCAAATCACACCACGACTCCGTGCGCCACCGTCAGGCTCGCCCCAGCGGATTTGGTGCAATGGGGTCAGGTTAGTCTGCACCAATCTATTGACAATCACGAAACCGCCGATGTCATGGCAGCAGCAGCGAGCGACGGTCAGGGCGAACAAATTGGCATGAAAAGGGGGCGGCATAGACCTTTTGGTCATGCCACCCCCTTTGAATGACAAGTTGTCGCCCTGGCCGCCGCGCAGCGTCGACTAAGTTAGAGGCCGAGCATCGGCTCCAGAACGAAGAAGTATGCGAGCACTACGATGCCCAGGATGATGCGGTAGGCACCGAAGCACTTGAAGTCGTGACGGCGGACGAAGCCCATGAGCCACTTGATGGCGATGAGCGAAACCACAAAGGCCACAACGCAGCCCACGCCCAGGATAGCGACCTCGTTGGCACCGAACGTGCCGCCCTTGATGAAGTACTTGACCAGCTTGAGCGCACTCGCGCCAAACATGACCGGGATGGCCAGGAAGAACGTAAACTTGGACGCCACCGAACGCGTGCAGCCCAAAAGCAGGCCGCCGATGATGGTAGAACCGGAGCGAGACGTACCAGGCACCAGCGAAAGCACCTGGAAGCAGCCGATACCCAGCGCAGTCTTCCAGCTCAGGTCCTCGAGCGTGGCGATGGAGCCAAAGTCCAGATTCTCGTCATCGTCCTCATCCTCAGCGGTAGCCGCGGCGGGCGCCGCAAAGTGCGCACCGGCGGGACGTCCACCCGACACCACAGCACGCGAACCAAACGAACCGGCAACGGCCATTTCCTCGCGCTTGCTCGCGCGCCAGTTCTCGATCACGATAAACAGCACGCCGTACACAATGAGCGCCAGCGCCACGACGGGAGCATTGTAGAAATGCTCCTCCATCCAGTCGTTAAGCGGCAGACCGATCGCCGCGGCGGGAATGCAGCCGAGCACAATCTTGCCCCACAGCACCCAGGTGTCGCGACGGCCCTCCTTGCCCTTGCTGGGCGAGAACGGATTGAGCTCATGGAAGAACAGCACACAGACGGCCAGAATGGCGCCGAGCTGAATCACGACCAGGAACATATTCCAGAACGTCTCGCTCACGTTCATCTTGACGAACTCGTCCACCAAGATCATGTGACCGGTCGACGAAACAGGCAGCCATTCGGTGATGCCCTCGACCAGGCCCATGAAGGCAGATTTTAGAAGCTCGATAATATCCAAAGGGACCCCCTCGTTAGACACCCGCCGATATTGTTCTGCGGACGGTGCGGGCGATGTCCCATTATCAACCGTTCGGGCGCGTCTACGCCTACCCTTACCAAAAAACTCGCCCGTTCACAGAATTGCGAGCGGTCAAACCCAAATCCTTGGGTATAACTGCAACAAGATAAAGTGTCCGGCGGCCAACGCGCCCGCGCCCGCCCGATGCACGAGCCCCGCGCCCGTGCGATAGACCAAGGAGGAAACCATGAACGAGGGCTACACCAAGGTATTTGTTTCACTCGACGGTACTGAGCAGCAGGATTTTGTGCTCGCACGCGCCATCAAGGTCGCCGCGAACAACGGCGCCAAGCTAATCATCGGCCACGTTATCGATTCCACGGCGCTCGAGAGCGCCGGTTCCTATCCGGTCGATCTGGTCAACGGCCTAGAGGAGGCATTTAAGAACTCCATCGCCAAGCAGCTCGAAGAGGCCAAGGCCAATCCCGATATTCCCGAGGTCGAGGTCATGATTCGCGCCGGCCGTATTCGCGAGACGCTCAAGGACGAGATGCTCGACGTGGTCAAGCCCGACCTGGTGCTCTGCGGCGCCCGCGGCCTGTCCTCGATCAAGTATGCGCTGCTGGGTTCGATTTCGACGTTCCTGCTGCGCAACACGGACTGCGACATCTTGGTCGTGAAGTAGGTTCCTTCCCGTCGGCGCAAGGCCTGCGGGGTTATCACGCCGACGTCCTCGCCGCTTCGCGGCTGCGGGATGTCGGCTTTGATAACCCCTCCCGGCCTTGCGCCTTCGTCACCGTACTTCAGCGAGTTGGCTGATAAAAGATGGCGTGCCGCCCCATTTGGGGCGGCACGTTTTTGTTATAGGAGATTCATTTGAGCCTCATGGCTATGTTCACGTTCGGGAACATAGCACCAATTGCTTTAGCTAAGTTCACGTTCGGGAACATAGCCGTCCGCACCGTAAGACGGGCTAACTACTCGAAGTATTGGAACTTGTTGGTCGAAAAAGCGAATGTAACGACGAAGCCTTCGCCGGGCTCGGACGCTGCGGTGACGTCGATGCCCATCTTGGAGCACAGACGCGCCACCAGGTAGAGGCCGATGCCCGTTGCGCGCTTGGTGGTGCGGCCGTTGTCGCCGGTAAAGCCCTTCTCGAACACGCGGGGCAGGTCGGCCGCGCTCACACCACAGCCGTTGTCCGCGACGGTAAGCTCGATGCGCTCACTCGCCAGGCCCTCGTCCAGCAACGCGCCCGAAAACGTGATCTTCGCACCGTCCTCACGCGCGTATTTAATGCTGTTCTGAATGAGCTGGCCCAGAATAAACTCGAGCCACTTCTCGTCGGTAAAGACCTCAAAGTCGAGGTTCTCGCACACCGGCGCCACGTGTGCCGCGATGAGCTCACGCGCATTGGCCTTGATCGCGCCCGTCACCAGGGTCTTAAGATCCCAGCGGCGAATCAGGTAGTCACGCTCCACGACTTCCGAGCGCGCGTAGTACAGCGCCTGGTCGATATAGCGCTCCACGCGAGCCAACTCACGGCCCAGGTCATCCACACGCGACAGGTCGTCTTCGCTGCCGTCCAGGTTTTCCAAAATCAGGTGAGCCGCCGCCAGGGGCAGTTTGGCCTCGTGGACCCAGCTCTCGATATAGTCGCGATAGTCATCGGTCTGACGACGGCCTTCGGCAACCTCGTCGCAAGCGGCTTTGCCCACCCGGCGCAAGACCTCGTACTCGAGCTCGCCCTCGGCATAGGTCGGGCATTGCACCATCTCCTGCACCCATGCGGGACTCTCGAGCTCCTCGACCGCCCGCTCCAGCTGACGCAGAAAACGGCGGCGACGCGCATATTCGATCACGATGCCCAGCATGCCGAAGATAAAGGACACGCCAACCGCCACGACCACGATAGAAACGGGTGCGCCGGCGACCGTCAGCACAAAGCAGCTCAGCAGCACGCCGCACGTCCACACGGCGACGGGAAGCAACGCATCTTTAAAGAATTTGCCAAACGACATAGCCGACCCCTAGACCGAATAGCCTTGGCCGCGATGCGTGGTCAAATACCCCTTAATGCCGATTTTTTCGAGCGTGGTGCGCAGGCGGTTGATGTTGACGGTGAGTGTATTGTCGTCCACGAAGGCATCGGAGTCCCACAGGTCCTGCATGATGGCCGGACGCGAGACGATCTTGCCCGCGCGACCCAAGAGCAGCGAGAGGATACGCAGCTCGTTTTTGGTGAGCTCGGTACTGTCGCCGGTTGCCGTATTGGTGACCATGGAGCGGGCGAGGTCGAGCTCCAGTCCCTTGTGGACGAGCGTGCTGCGCTCGCCTGCCGCCGCGGTGCGACGCAGCAGGGCGTTGATGCGCGCCACGAGCACGCGGGCGCTGTAGGGCTTGGGGACAAAGTCGTCCGCGCCGAGCGTCATGGCCATGACCTCGTCGATTTCGGTCGTGCGCGACGTGAGGACGATGATGGGAACCTCGGATTCGCGGCGGACTTCGTGGCAGATATGCTGGCCGTCTTTGACGGGAAGCGTGAGGTCGAGCAGCACCAGGTCGGGCGCGGCAGCGAGAATATCGCACGAGACGTGCTCGAATGATTCGCAGGCCTCGACCTCAAAACCGGCACGGGCAAGGATATCGGCAAGCTCGCGACGAATGGGCTCGTCGTCCTCAACGATATAGATCAGCGCCATGGATTCCGCTCCCCTCTTGGTTGTCTTGCCACCATTATGGCTGCGAAACTGCGGGTGTGCACCGCGCGCGGTGCCAGGTGACAGAACTGTTCGCGAGCGGGGGCGTTTTGTCCGCCTCGCACTCGCAGCGGTGGCGGGGACCAAAATGATTCTTTAATCCCCGTCCCAGAAAAATCATTTAGCGGCGGGCACGGAGCTTTTCGTAGCCGTCGGCAAAGAAGGCGACCGTGGCGGCGTCGGCCTCGGCGGCGTCCGTCTCGGTTGCGGGGACCACGCCGTGTTCGTCGCTCACCAGGAACAGTACGCCCTTGAGCTGCGCGGGAATGTCTACGCGCGTGACCGGGATGCCCTTGGTCTGGGCCAGCTGCTCAATGAGCGTCGCCGTGCCACACAGACACTCGTCCGCTGGCACCACAAAGGCGAGCTCGCCGTTGTTGACGGCGGCGAGCAGCTCGGGCGCCACGCCGGTTTCGTCGGCCTCGGAGCGGGCCTCTGCGGAGCGGGCGCGCAGCGCCTTGGCCGACGTATCGGCGAGCGGCTCGTACTCCCCCACCGTCATGGCGGCGTTGCCGTTGACGTCGATCACCAGCATGAGCACGCCGTCATGTGCGGTGTAATCGCCCTCGGCAAGCGACCACTCAACGTGCTGTTTGGCCCAGCTGAGCATGTTATGGGTAAGCGGCTCGCCCTGCACCAGGCGCTCGGACAGTGCGCAGATGTGGCGGTTGAGCATGGGCACCTTTTTGTTGGACATGCGCCAACGGCAGACAAGCGCGGGCTTGTCGAGCGTGAACTTCTCGACCGCCTCCTGATTGGCGCAAAAGTCCTCGTACGCGCGCTGATCCTCGGCATTGCCAAACAGCTCGGCATCATCAATCTGGGGCATGGTCATACCTTTCGTGTTAGTCATTCCGTCCTCTTATACCAAAAAGACGGCCCTCCAAACGGAGCAGCCGTCTTTTGCAGAGATTATTTTGACGATACGGTCAGGCGACCGATCGGCTTAATGGGATAGAACAACACCCCATTAAGGGTTTTCCAAGTGCCCGAGATTGCCCCGAAAGAGGAGCGCCGCGTACTAAATGTACGCAAGCGACGGTTTGAGGGGCAAGGTCGGGTGCTTGGGAAAGCCTCTAGTGCCTAAAATGCCTGGCCCCTGTGAAGACCATCGCAATACCATGCTCATTGCAGGCCTGGATGCTCTCGTCGTCGCGCTTGGAGCCGCCGGGCTGAATGATGCAGGTCACGCCGTGCGCGGCAAGCACGTCGACGTTGTCGCGGAACGGGAAGAACGCGTCGCTTGCGCAGGCAAAGCCGCCCTTCTCCACGCCCTCGCGCTCGCAGAAGTCCTCGGCACGCTCGCAGGCCAGCAGCGCAGAATCCACACGGTTGGGCTGACCCGGGCCCATGCCAATGCCGGCCTTGCCCTTGGAGACCAGGATGGCGTTGGACCTAACGCCCTTGCAGACCTTCCAGGCAAACTCGAGCTCGGCCATCTCGGCGTCGGTGGGCTTGCGGTCGGTGGGGAACGTAAAGGTCGCGGGATCCTCGGTCACGTGGTCGACTTCCTGCACCAGCATGCCGCCGTCGACGGAGCGCAGCTCCACCTGGGCGCCGTGGTCCACGCCGCCGGTAGCCAGCACGCGCAGGTTGGGGCGCTTGGCCATGCGCTCGAGTGCCTCGTCGGTGTAGCTCGGGGCGATGATGACCTCGACGAACTGCTTGTTCTGATCGGCGAAGTGCTCAACCAGATCAAAGGGAACCTCGCGGTTGCAGGCGATGATGCCGCCGAAGGCGCTCTTGGGATCGCAGGCGAAGGCGCGGTCGTAGGCGGCCGTGATGTCCTCGGCAACGGCAGAACCGCAGGGATTCTGGTGCTTGAGGATCACGCAGGCCGGCTCGTCGAACTCGCGGACCAGGTTCCAGGCGGCGTCGGCATCCAGATAGTTGTTGTAGCTGAGCGGCTTGCCCTGGATCTGCTCGGAGCCCACGAGCGGGAACTGCGAGCTCGCGGTGTTCTCGCAGCCCTCGGCAAAGCGGTAGACCGTAGCCTTCTGCTGAGGATTCTCGCCATAGCGCAGGTCGTCGACCTTCTCCAGCGAGATCTCGAGCTTGGCAGAGGTGTCCGCCACGTCGCTTGCCTGGGCGGCAAGCCAACGGGAGATAGCCGTGTCGTAGGCGGCGGTGGTCTGGTAGACCTTCACCTGCAGGCGACGACGGGTGGAAAGCGTGGTGCAGCCACCGGTCTCGCGCATCTCGGCCAGGACGGCGTCGTAGTCGGCCGGGTCGGAGATGACGGTAACGCTCGCGGCGTTCTTGGCGGCAGAGCGCAGCATGGAGGGACCGCCGATGTCGATGTGCTCGATGGCATCCGCGAAGGTGACCTCGGGGTTGGCGACGGTCTTCTCGAACTCGTACAGGTTGACGACGACCAGGTCAATCAGCTTAATGCCGTGCTGAGCGGCCTCCTGCATGTGCTGCTCGGAATCGCGACGGGCAAGCAGCGCGCCGTGAACCTTGGGATGCAGCGTCTTGACGCGACCGTCCATCATCTCGGGATAGCCCGTGAACTCCTCGATGGGGGTTACGGGAACGCCCGCGTCCTCGATGGCACGAGCCGTGCCGCCCGTAGAGATGATCTCGACGCCAAAGTCGTCAACCAGCGTCCGTGCGAAATCGACGACGCCCGTCTTATCGGTAACCGAGATCAACGCGCGTGCGATCTTCACATCAGATCCCATGCAGTCCTCCTGTCTGGTACGCCGCCGTGCTCTGTGAGTCGGTGATACGTCGATCTGCAGCGCTCGCGCAGCGGAATTGAAAATACTGATTTAATGTAGCGCATCGAGCGCGACGATGCACCCCGTAACGCGCGGCTGTGCAGAAAAAGCTTCGAGCGGGGGTTGCAGGAGCGCCACTGGGCACGGTGAGTTGATGGAACACAGGGGCACCATAATTAGATGCCAACGGCGTGGTAGAACTGTGCTCGATATGCATCCGCAATAGAAAGAGGCACCATGGTCTCGCGGGTTCTCTACCGACCGTTTGATACCGAAGATTTCGACGCCATCGCGCTGATCTTGCAGCAGCTTTGGCACAACAACTCGGATAACGATGAGTACAACCGCCTCGAAGCCGCGTGCGATCTTGCCTACTGCCTTTCTTCATCGACGTTTTCGCAGGTTGCCGTAATCGACGGTCAGGCGCGCGGCATTGCACTTGCACGCGCAGGACAGAGCTCCGGCGTCACTATCAACGAACATTGGATGGATACCGAACGCGCGTTGCTGTCGCAGATGCGCGAGCTGGAGCCCGAAGCTTGCGCCGAGTACCTCTCGTTTGTGCGCGCCACCATCCGAACCAACAACCGCCTGCTCGAGAAAAGCCCACTGCCGCATGACAACGAGGTCACGCTGCTCGCCGTGGATCGCGATGTCCACGGCCTGGGCGTTGGCACGGTGCTGCTCGACGCCGCTATCTCGCATCTGTCCTCGTGCGGGGCGACCAGCGCACACCTGTACACCGACTCCAACTGCTCGTGGAAGTTCTACGAGCTGCACGGCTTTAAGCGCACCGCCACGCACCGCGCCAACCGCGAGGAACGCCGCCACGCCATGCCGCGCGAAAGCTTCCTCTACGAGCTGGACCTAACCGTCTAGGCCCAGCAGCCATACCTAGTCGTTGGGGACGTTCTTAAATGACTAGTCGTTGGGGACAGTCTTCGTAGGTAGCGCGTAAAAAGGGGATGGGCTTTCCCCGACGGCTGTCGAGAAAAGCCCATCCCATAATTTACGACCGTTAGAACGTTCCGCCGCCGCCTCCGCCGACGCCGCCGCCTCCGCCGCCAGAGAAGCCGCCGCCTCCGCCGCCGCCCGAGCTGTCGGAGCTCGACGCCAGCTCACGGATGCTCTCGTGATACACGTCATCGAACGAATCGAGCGGAGACTCGTTGCCGTAATGATGGTAGTACCACCAGTAGCAGGGATAATTGTCATAGAAGCCGTCGGCCTCGCGCACCTCGGGCGGCACGGCCTCGGCAAGCTGACGCAGCACTTCCTTGGAAACACCCAGCGCCACGCCCATCACCAGCAGCTTGTTCCACAGCACCAGATCGCCGGGGACGGCTTCCTTTAGACGCGTGAAGTCCTCGAGCCAATGCTTAAGTGCCTTGCAGCGAGCCGCCACCTCGGCGCCCTCCGGCGTAAAGCGGCGGAACGTAAGGCCCACGCCGATACCCACCAGCACAATCGGCACCGAGATAACCGCGGCGGTAATGTTCGCCTGCGCGCCATCGGTAAAGAAGATGGATCCCACGGGAACAAAGGCAATCAGGATACCAAGAACCAGGCAAAACACCATTGCAACAATGCCGTCCGAGGCAACGTACTCGCTATCGGCCAGCTTGCCCTTAACGGTGTTCTGATAGTCCTCGAGCTTGTCGCCCACGGGTGTAGCGTGCTGCTTGACGTAGTGCTGCAGCTCGTCGAACGTGCGCGAGCGATCGCCGTTCTCGTCAGGCTTAGCACCGGCAAAGAAGACCTTGAGCACCATGTGGTCAATGCCCTTGGCCGACTTCCAGCCCGCATCACTCACCGTCACGCGATACGTCTGCTCTTCTTTTTCACGCCCCAACAGACCCTTCTTGGCCTTGGTCACGGTCGCCTGCTCCAGCTTGATCACACGGTCGTCAGTGAGCTTCATGAGCGTGGCGATATATGCCTGATCGGGCACCTCGTTCCAGCTCATGAGGGCCGAAAGCACGGCGGGATGGTCGGCCGAAGGCACATCGCGGAAATATTCGTCCTGGAAAAGCGGCTTGGGCTTGCGCTTGCGCAGCTTGAGCATAACGATTGTGCCGGTAAAGGCCACCGCCGCAACAACACTTAGCACGGCAAGTGCATTGGCAATCATGCGAGCGTGAGCGCGGCGGGCGTTAGCTTCGTCGGCCCATTCCTTCTCTTCGCTCAGGATCGTTGACATGCGCTCTTCGCCCGAAGCGGCAAGCTGCGGCACCCAGTCGCTAGGGAAGGCGATGCGTGCCTCGGCGAATTCGCCCTGATGCACGCAGGGAATGGTATAGGTGACCATGGGTTCGTCCGCATCGAGCGATACATCGCCCGTCAGCGGGCCGTGGCCCCATGCGCGGAAGTTATCGCCCTTGACGGCCGCCGTCCCGGCAGCGGCATTTGCGAAGTACACTTCCATCTCAACGTCATCGGAGTCCGCGGACCAGCCGTCGCCCACAAACTTCCAGTAGAGCTCGGCGGTATCGGCCCAGTTCATGACCGCACCGGTCATGGTGTAGCTCACGTAATAGATCGCGCTGTCGCCGCTCTCGTGGGGGCTGAACACCTTAATCCTTACGCCGTCACCGGTCTGCTCGACCGTGTAGACGCCAGAGTCGCCCTTGTTCGCGCTATCGACTTTGTTAAACGCGGTGTCCTCTTCCTCGACACTCAGCACGTCGACGCCCGCCGTGCCGCCCTGCTGGTTGGAGCCCGTATTGATCTCCCAAAACACGCCGTTGATGTCGTCGTCGAAATCAAACTGGCGTCCCTCGACAACGGTCAGCGATCCATCGGCCTCGACCGTGGCACTGATATAGGTCTGGGTCATGGAGTAGCCGTCGGCGTGCGCGGCGACAGGCAGCAGCAACAACGCAAGCGTGACGAGCACGCAGACGGAAGCGAATCGCGCAAACAGGTGGCGCTGCCGGCTGACTTTGGCGGCGAGGGTGTTCATAGGCACATCCTTTGTCTGTAAAACCAACAGCGCCATTGTCCCACGTTTGCGGGTACGCATGGCGAACATCTAGGCGACCGGAGCGCCAAACGGGATGAAAGTCACACCAGCACCCCGGCAGCTAGTCATTGGGGACGTTCTTAAATGACTAGTCATTAGGGACACCCTTGGCATAGCCCGCCCCGGCAATAGATACCACTTCACAGCTCCGTCACAGGTGTAGCGGCTTTGTGTGGGCGCGGCACGCGCTGATTGAGCCGCCAGCCGAGGGGCATAAAGCAGTTGAGCGAAAACGGTTTGCCCCTTTGCCGTTCGCTCGAGGATCATGTCCCCCTTTTCCGCGGAAACCCCGGCAGTTGCGAAGAGCTGCCGGGGTTTCTGTCGTTTGTGAGGCTAAGTCGGTACGCAGCGATCGAGACCTTGAGCCGCAAACCCACCGTGCGCAATGCGTACCGCCGCCAACTTGTGAGCGCAGCAACGCCTTCCCTGCCAAGCCCCGCGCTATACTCGTCCGCATGGATATCAACGCACGCAACATAGCAACACACGCCGCGGACGCACCAGCAACGGCAGCGCCCACCCCCGTCGTGGGCCGCTTTGCCCCGTCGCCCTCGGGCCGCATGCACTTGGGCAACGTGTTCAGCTGCCTGTGCTCGTGGCTTTCGGCCCGCAGCCAAGGCGGCAGCATCGTGCTGCGCATCGAGGACCTGGACGATCGCTGCAAGCGCCCGGAACTTGCCACTCAATTGATTGACGACCTGGCCTGGCTGGGACTGGAGTGGGACGAAGGCCCCTACTACCAGCACGATCGCCTGGATCTGTACGAGGACGCCCTGCGTCAGCTGCAAGACGCCGGCCTCACCTATCCCTGTTTTTGCACGCGTGCCGAACTCCACGCCGCGAGCGCGCCGCACGCGAGCGACGGCACGCCCATCTACCGCGCCGCCTGCCGAGACCTTTCTGCCGAGGAGGTTGCCCGCCGCAGCGCCCTGCGCGCTCCGGCCACGCGCCTGCGCGTACCCGCCGTCGACGACCTCGCAAACGATGTGATCGAATTCGTGGACCGCACGTATGGAGCCCAATGCGAAGCACTCGCCACCGAATGCGGCGACTTTTTGGTGCGCCGCAGCGACGGCGTTTTTGCCTACCAGCTAGCCGTGGTGGTCGACGACGCTGCCATGGGCGTCACCGAGGTCGTGCGCGGATGCGATCTGCTGGGCTCCACGCCGCGCCAAATCTACCTGCAGCATTTGCTGGAACTTCCCACGCCGCACTACGCGCACATTCCGCTGCTCATGTCGCCGGATGGCCGCCGCCTTTCCAAGCGCGACCGCGACCTGGACCTGGGCGAGCTCCGCACCCGCTTTGGCGCGCCCGAGGCACTACTGGGCTGGCTCGCCGGGCAAACAGGCATCGCGCCGGACGCCACACCGCGCTCTGCCGAGCAGCTGGTCGAGCACTTTAGCTGGGATGTTATCCGCACGCATCGGGAAAACATCACTGTAACGGTCGAGTAGCCAGCCACCCCGCCCCTACGCGACATCCCAGGGCTGGAGTTCGTCGCCCAGGCGGACAATACAGTCGTAGAGCACGGTGTGGCACTCGGCTGGGTTGGCGTCACGATGAAAATGCCCGTAGTACCAGCGCTTGTAGTCCAGGTGGTCCTCCAGCTCGTCGAAAAACGTGGTGAGTCGATCGACATCGGGATAATTCCAGCCAGGTGCCGGGTAAAGCGTGGGCGAAAGCATGCGCGTGGAGCAGGTATGGGTGATCGCATAGTCGACCTTCCAACCCACGCTGTCGAGCTTTGCCCGCGCCTCCTCAAAGTTGCGCTCGTCCGGCAGCTCCTGCGGCCACCAGCTGGAATACGGAATGCGGTATTCCTTATCCACGCTCGTGGCGCCGCCCATGGTAAAGATCGTTGAGCCGTCGAGCTCAAAAACCTCACCGCGCGTCAGGCGTCGGATGGGCGAGGTGTCCGACAGACGCTGCGTCAGGCCGCCGTGCCACAGCTCCATGGGGCGCTCCGACCAGTGATCGAAACGCTCGTGGTTGCCGTCGACAAACAGCACGGTATAGGGGCGCGACTCCAGCCAGGCGATGTCGGCACATTCCTCGGCAGAGAAATCCCACGGAAAGCCAAAGTCGCCCGCGATGATGAGATAGTCGTCACTTGTCAGACCATCCCCAAGATCCCAGTCGCGAAGCTTTTGCATGTCGACGCCGCCGTGAATATCGCCCGTCACATAGACCGTCATCGGATCACCACTTCCCTGTAAGTCGCTAGCCCACATTCTGCACGATCACTAAGTCAACCGTTCCAGCCCTTCCATCCTTTGGGACCTACCCCTCGCTCTTCCATCCAAACGGGTCAAACACCCAAAAGATCAGATCGAGCACGCCGCCGGTCATCGTGGCGCCGGCAAGAGCCATGCAAACATGCAGAAAGCTGGCACTTCGGAGCACGTCGAACGGCCCCAGAACAGCCAGCAGCGCGACCGCTGCGCCGGCTACGCACAGCGCGAGGCACGGCCCCGCGTCCTTTACGCACTTCTTTGCGAGATGCTTTGCGTTGTCACTCATCGGTATCGAACTCCTTAGAGGGTCGTTGTTCAGACGCATGCCGCCGCGGCAGAGCGGGGCGGCAGGGTAAGTGTCACATGCTGTGCGGACATCAATGGAGAAACCGCCTGCTCGACCAACCTTTGACGCCGTTTTGCACCGGCACCACATCCCCCGCTATCGAGGTCTAATACTTTTCCCACCGCTACCCAAAAACTCATCCAACGTTAATCTTGGCTCAAGAATCGCTTAATCTATAACCTGCACTATAGAGTTCGACCAAGGGCGGGGCGGCGCCACACAGGCCGCCGAACGCAACGCTCGCTCCCGGGCAGATCGCCCGGCGTCGCGCCCATCGAACGAAAGGACAGGTCATGGACGACCTCGAAAAAGTTGAAACCATCCGCACCAAGTGCAACGTGAGCTACACCGATGCCAAAGCCGCGCTCGACGCCGCCGACGGCAACGTTTTGGACGCCATCATTTGGCTCGAGTCGCAAGGCAAGACCCAGACCACGTCGGCGCACGCCGCCACCGAGTCCGCGCCGGTCGACGAACCCTCGGCCGAGATGGTCGCCGCGCAGGCCGCCTACGAGAAGTCGAGCGAAAAGACCGACTTCTCCAAGAAGATGGACAGCGTGTGGGAGTACCTCAAAAAGCTCTTCCGCCTGAGCCTGGACACCAAGTTTATCGCCACGCGCCGCGATGCAATCATCCTCAACATCCCCATCCTGATCCCCATCATCGCCCTGTTTGCCTGGGGCGCCACGATATGGCTGATGCTGATCGGCCTGTTCTTTGGCATGCGTTACCGCATCGATAGCGACGGCGACGTGCCCGGCAGCATCAACAACCTTATGGATCACGCCGCCGACGCCGCGGACGACATCAAGCAAAATCTCAACGACGACAAGTAATCGCAGACGGGGGGCACGTATGGCACGGATCCTGATCGTAGAGGACGAGGAGAAAATCGCCCGCTTTGTGACGCTCGAGCTGGAGCACGAGGGCTACCAGGTGGAACACGCCGCCGATGGCCGCACCGCCGTGGACCTGGCGCTGGAGCGCAACTACGATCTTATTCTGCTCGATGTGCTGTTGCCGCAGCTCAACGGCATGGAGGTCCTGCGGCGCGTCCGCAAGCACAAGGATGTGCCGGTGATAATGGTCACCGCGCGCGATGCCGTGATGGACAAGGTGGCCGGGCTCGATGCCGGCGCCGACGATTACCTGACCAAGCCGTTTGCGATTGAGGAGCTGTTCGCACGGATCCGCGTGGCGTTGAAGCGCTCGGAGGCCGTGCGGGCGGCTTCGGGCGTTGGCGGCATCGGGACGGGCGCGGCAGGCGGCACGGGTGTCGGCGCCACTGCGATGCCCCCGGTCAGTGACTCGACCCAGGTTTCCGCCTCGCTCTCCCCCGCCACGCTCGCCGCGGGTTCGGTCGTGCTCGATCCCGATCGCCGCGAAGTCACGGTCGGCGGCTCACCCATCGCGCTCACGGCCCGCGAGTTCGATGTCCTCGCCCTGCTTATGGCGCACGCCGGCAGCGTGCTCACGCGCGAGCGCATCGCGCACGAGGCGCTTGGCTACGAATACGTAGGCGACACCAACAACGTCGACGTGCACATCGCGCACCTGCGCGCCAAGATCGAAGACGCCGGCAGCGCCCGCATCATCCAGACCGTGCGCGGGGTGGGCTATGTCTGCCGTGCGTAACGCCGAGGCCAAACGCGTCACCTCCATCGCCCGTGCCATCAACTGGAGCTATATGTGGCGCCGCCTGATAAGCTACGTCTGGCTCGATCTGCTGCTGATGGTGATTGCGGCGGCGATCCTCGTCTATGGATACAACCAGACACTGCCCGACAGCGCGTTTACCGCAGGATGGATCCCCGGCGCCACCGTTCGCGGCATGTCGCTGAAGCCCGCGCGCGGCTGGGACCTGACAACGCTCACCTATACCGTCGAGCTTGCGCGTACCACCAAGACCTTCCCCCTCGCGCAGGACCTCATCGCACTTTGGCCCCTCTATATCGTTGTTGTAGGTTGGCAGGTCATCAGCATGCTCGATATGCTCGGCGGCGCCCGCCGCGTGCGCCGCACCATGGCGCCGCTCAACGATCTGGCCCTGCGCGTGGACGAACTCGGCCGCATGCAACTCGCCGGCGGCAAGATGGAAACACTGGAGCAGGCCATCGAGCGCGCAAGCGTCGACTCGCCGAGCGTCACCACCGGCGACGCCGACCTGGCAAGCATCGAGGTCGCACTCAACCGCCTGCTGCGCCAGATGCAAGAGGCCAAGCTGCAGCAGATGCGCTTTGTCAACGACGCGAGCCACGAGCTGCGCACGCCCATCGCGGTGATTCAGGGCTACGTGAACATGCTCGACCGCTGGGGTAAGGACGACCCGGACGTGCTGGCGGAGTCCCTCGCGTCCCTTAAAGCCGAAAGCGAGCACATGCAAGAGCTTGTGGAGCAGCTGCTGTTTTTGGCGCGCGGCGATGCCGGGCGCACGGTCCTGCGGCGCGCGCATACCAACTTGGCTGCACTGGTCAGCGAGGTATGCGAAGAATCGCAGATGATCGATACCGAGCACACGTATCGGCTGGCTTCTGACGCTGCGCTTGCCAGCGACCCGCGCTGCGACGCGCCCGTCGACGTGGCGCTCGTGAAGCAGGCTCTGCGCGTGATCGTGCAAAACGCCGCCAAGTACTCGGATGCGGGAACGACCGTCACATTTGGCATAACGCCGGATGCGGGCGCGGGCACGATCGACATAAGTGTTGAGGACGAGGGCATCGGCATGAACCAGGAATCCGCAGCTCACGCGTTCGAGCGGTTCTACCGTGCCGACAACGCGCGCGATGCCGGCGCACAGGGTTCGGGTCTGGGGCTTGCGATCGCCAAGTGGATCGTCGACAGCCACGGCGGCGTCATCGGTGTGACCTCGGTCGAAGGGGTCGGCAGCCGCTTTACGATTCGCCTGCCGCGGCAGGAAGCCCCTCGGCATAAATAAAGGGATAGGGCCACGCGGCCCTATCCCTTTTTGCCAGCTATGGCAGCTTGTGCGCTACTCGCGGCACAGGTGCACGGCGAAACCGGCGAACTCGCGCTTAAAGTACACGAGCTTGGTACCACCGTCGGGCAGCAGCGCGCGCGACTCTTCGTTGACCTCGAGCCCGCGCTCGGCAAACCACTTCTCAGCTGCATCGATGTCGTTAACGGCAAAGCCGATGTGGCCCTTGGTGCCACGACCGTTCTGCTTCATGATCTCGACCAGCGAATCGTTGAAGTACGAAACCGGGGTCTCGATGACGGGCAGGCCCATCATCGTCGAGAACAGCTCCGCGATCTCCAGGGCGTCTGCCGGGTCGGTGGCGTTAATGCCCACATGGGCAACGCGCATACCAAAGAGCTCTACCGGGTTGGCGTTCTGCTCACTCATGCAGTCAGCGCCTACTGAGCCATGACGTCGAGAACGGCCTTCTCGGCGGCAACGCGGTTCATGCCGGTCATGAAGGGCACGCCACTCACGTACGGGCAGGTGAGGCCCTCGGGGGCAACGGTGGTGGCGATCAGCAGGTCAGCGCCCTCGTCGCAGTAATCCTTGGCCTCGGAGATGGCGCACTGCACGATCTCGTACTTGTCGGCATAACCGTTGGCGTCGAGCAGAGTAGCGACCTTCTGGGCAACGAGCGTGGAAGTAGCAGCGCCAGCACCGCAAGCCAAAACGATCTTCTTCATAGGTAATGTCTCCCTTCATGGTTTACTTTAGGTAAGTGTACCGCAGCGAGCGATGGCACTCGGCCTCGATGAGCTTTTATGCCAGTTTGCTTGCGCGCTGCGTATAATACATCTAGTACGTGTTGTCATACCGCTCGCTTTATGAGCGACTAAGGACCCTAATATGCCCGATTCCCGCACACTCTGGACCGCCGTCGTTATCATCTGCATCGCCGTGTCGGTGTTCTTTAGCGTCAAAAAACGCACCACGTTTAAACGCCTGCAGCAATTGATGGCCGCCAAGCAGTGGGACGAGTTCGATCGTTTGCTCGACGGCAAACTCACCAGCATGCTGTACCCGCGCTACAACCGCGACTACCTGCGCCTGAACTCCTATCTGCTGCGCGAGGACCATAAGCGCGCCGACGAGATGTTCGACCTGCTACTGGGACTCAACCTGCCCAAGATGCAGCGCGTCGACCTGGTGATTAAGGCCTTTAACTACTACGTTGGCCAGGAGGACCGCAAAAAGTCCAAGGAGCTGCTGCACGAGATCAAAGGCTTTGAGGGCGGCCAGGCCGAGGCAGTCGCACACGAATGCCAACTGATGTACGACACGATGATCCTCAAGCGCCACAACGACATTCCCGAGCTGGAGCGCATGCTCAAGGAGGCCGGTGACGACAAGGTCAAGAGCTGCCGCTTGGAGTATCTGTTGGCTCTGCAGTACAAGAACAAGGGCGACGAAGCCAAGTTCCAGGAGTTCCTGGAGAAGTCGGGCCAACACTCGATGGCCGTCAACGCGTAACGGACGGCTTGTGCTAGACTTCTAGTCTCACGGGGGCGTGGCGGAATTGGCATACGCAGGAGACTTAAAATCTCTCGCCGCAAGGATTGTGGGTTCGAGTCCCACCGCCCCTACCATTTGGCTTTTACGAGCTCGTGTCCCCCGGGGATGCGGGCTCGTTTCTTTAAGATGCCGGCGGGACTCGAACCCGCGAGGGGGCGAGCGTTAAGCGGACGCGCAGCGTCCGTAGCGAGCCGGCGAGGGCGCCGACAGGCGGCCGAAGCCGGTGCGTATTTGCGCAGCAAATACGCAGACGTCCCACCGCCCCTACCATGTATTGTTTACGAGCTCGTGTCCCCCAGGGATGCGGGCTCGTTTCTTTTACACGCCGGCGGAGCTCTAAGTTGCGGTGGAATAGATCCTGTTTATACCGTTTACCAGCTTATTTAGGAACTATTTCACCGCAACTTATTTAGAGGGTGCTGAGCTCTGGGGTCCAGGAGATGGTGGGGGTCGCACCGTCGAGAGCCTCGTTGATGGTGGCGGCCATGCCGGCGAGTAAGCTGTTCTCGCTTACAGTGAGCGTCTTGTAGCCGCCGGCTCGCATAAGCTCGCGGATTACCACGGCACCAGCCAAGATCACGCCCGCGCGTTTGGGCTGTACACCCGGTAGAGCGGCGATGCCGTCCGCATCCAACGCAGACATGCGCTCGATAGCGGCCGAAACCTGATCCAGCGAAAGCTCGCGCAGGTGCACAAAGCTCGAATCGTACGGTTCCAGCTCATGAACGAGCGCCACGAGTGTGGTGACGGTGCCACCCACTGCGACCAAGCGTTCGGCGCGCTCAAAATTGCTCGGCAGGCCCTCAAAATAGGCAGCGAACTGCTCGCCCGCCCACGCGGCAGCGGCAGTAAGCTCGCCGCGTGCGGGCGGCAGTGCCGAGAAAAATCGCTCCGTCACACGGCGACAACCGATGTCCAGCGAACGCGTGCCCTCCAGCGCAAAGACTCCACGCTCCGGCGCATAGACGCCCGTTGCGAGCTCCGTGGATCCGCCGCCCGAATCGGCAACAATGATGCGCTCGCCGGCAAAGTCGTGCGCCACGCCAAAAAACGTCAGGCGCGCCTCGACCTCGCCCGGAATCACCTGCGGTTCGAGCCCCAGCTCACGCAGACCGTCCAGCAGCAGTGCGGCATTGGATGCATCGCGCGCGGCGCTCGTGCATGTGGTGCAAATGCACGCGGCCCCAAAGGCACGCGCCTCGTCCACAAACATGCGGCATGCAGCGAGCACGCGCTCGACCGCCGCCTCGCAAAAGCGACCCGTCGCGTCCACGCCTTCACCCAAGTCGGTAATCTCGGTATGCTTGGACGATTCCACAATCGCCCCGCCCTCGACCTGGGCCAACACCAGTCGCGACGACACCGTTCCCAGGTCGATCGCGGCTACCTTATAGCGTTTGCAATTTGTCATTGCGGGCTCCCCTCCGGGCGCTATTTGCCGTTGGACACGACCGTCTGGCCCTCGACGCCGTTAAACCCAAACAGCATGTCGAGCGCTTGGATGTACCACGGCGCGTCCTTACCGACTTCTTCGATTTCCTTGGCAACTTCGCTGGCCTTCTTGGCGTTCGACGACTTCTGGCTCGACGAGGCATCCGAATCGCCGTCCAGGCCCTGCACTTCAATCCTCTTCTCGCCGGGCATCACCAAGCCCAGGTCCTCGGATGCCGCATCCTTGATACCCTCCTCCGAGAGCAGCTTGTCGACGCTTTTTTGCAGCCCATCATTGTATTGCTGGCGAATCTCGACCTGCTTGGTCAAGATATCGCTCGAACGCTTTGCCACGTACAGATCGCGCACGGGGAAATACAGGCTCACGAGCACCAGGGCAACGACGATGCCGATGAATAGCCCTCGCTGAGGACCGTGGGTAAAGTCGTAGATCGCCTTGACCACCGCGTTGTCGTTGGCGTAGTGCATAAAGTCCGAGCCCGAAAAACGGTTCGAGGGCCTGCTCGGCTTTTCATGCGTTTGAGCCGAGGAACGCTGAGCATGCTCCGAGTGCGCCGGGCGCACCGAACGTAGCGGGCGGTCCGTCGACGTATTCACTTGAGCACGGGAGTGTGAGGCACTTGTCGGTCGCTGCGTGGAGCGGTCGGCACCGGCGTAATCGGACCCGCCGAGCTGCACCGTGCGCGCACGGCGAGGTGACGGCTCACGCGAACCGGCGGAATAGTACCTGTTGTCGTAAATCTGATCCATGTGCGCCTTGTGCGGTTGAGGTTTGTTTGCGCTAAGTCTTTTAGTTATAGCACGAGCGCGCGCAACGCCTTCGGCGGCCCTTGCTCGACATAAAAAAGGCGCTGAGCCATATGGCCCAGCGCCCAATGGTGCTCAACAGCGCCCGGCTGGAGCAAGGCAAATCCGAGTCTTCCCCGCCCCCGCGACCTCCGCGTGCCTAGCGAATGTTGTAGAACGCGGCCTTGCCGGCGTAGCGCGCGCTGCCCTCAAGCTCGTCCTCGATGCGGATGAGCTGGTTGTACTTGGCGATACGGTCGCTGCGGCACGGGGCGCCCGACTTGATCTGGCCGGCGTTGACGCCCACGACCAGGTCAGCGATCGTGGAGTCCTCGGTCTCGCCGGAGCGGTGGCTCACGATGCAGGCGTAGCCGGCCTCCTTGGCGGTCTCGATGGCCTCGAGCGACTCGGTGAGCGTGCCGATCTGGTTGACCTTGACCAGGATCGCGTTGGCGGCACCCAGCTCAATGCCCTTCTTGAGGCGCTCGGTGTTGGTGACGAACAGGTCGTCGCCCACCAGCTGCACCTTGTTGCCAATGCGGCGGGTAAGCTCGACCCAGCCGTCCCAGTCCTCCTCGGCCATGCCGTCCTCGATGGAGATGATGGGATAGGTGTCGACGAGCTTCTCCCAGTAATCAACCATCTGGGCGCTCGTGTACTCCACGCCCTCGCCCTTGAGCTCGTACATGCCGGTCTCGGCGTTGTAGAACTCGGTCGAGGCCGGGTCCATGGCGTACATGAAGTCGACGCCGGGCTTAAAGCCGGCCTTCTCCACGGCCTTGGTGATGTACTCGAACGGCTCGGCATTGGTCTTAAGGTTGGGAGCAAAGCCGCCCTCGTCGCCCACGCCGCCGCCCAGGCCGGCCTCGTGCAGCACGCCCTTGAGGGTGTGGTAGACCTCGGCGCACCAACGCAGGCCCTCGGCAAAGCTCGGGGCGCCCACCGGCATGATCATGAACTCCTGGAAGTCAACGTTATTGTCGGCATGCACGCCGCCGTTGAGGATGTTCATCATGGGCGTGGGCAACAGATGAGCGTTGACGCCGCCCAGGTACTGGTACAGCGACAGGCCCGCCGACTCGGCAGCGGCGCGGGCGACGGCCAGCGACACGCCCAGGATGGCGTTGGCACCGAGCTTGGTCTTGTTGGGGGTACCGTCCGCGGCAATCAGCGCGGCATCGACGGCGCGCTGGTCGAAGGCGTCGAGGCCCACGACGGCGTTAGCGCACTCGTTGTTGACGTGCTCGACGGCCTGCGAAACGCCCTTGCCCAGGTAGCGGCCCTTGTCGCCATCGCGCAGCTCACAGGCCTCAAAGGCGCCGGTCGAAGCACCCGAAGGCACCATCGCGCGGCCAAAGCTGCCGTCCTCGAGCACGACCTCGACCTCGACGGTGGGATTGCCGCGGCTGTCGAGCACCTCGCGACCGTAGACGTCCAAAATATCGCTCATGTTGTCTTCCTCTCACTTGGAAACGTAGTGGATGCAAGCGACCGGCTGACCGTGCACCATCGGTGCGTCTCCGTAAGTTAGCCATGTCGCACTTTTTGCATTATGCCCTAAGTTAGCCGAGGGATACACTTGATCTTCGAAAAATTTAGCGGGAACGATGAGGCGTGTCAGCCCGTCGTTCCCGCAGTCTTACTCCTCCGCCTTTGCGGCATCCCACAGGTCGTTGAGGCCGTGGGTCGAAAGCTCGGCAAGATCCACGTGGGCGTCAGCCGCCATCCGCTCCATTGCAGCCCAACGGCGACGGAACTTTGCCGTACTGGCGCGCAGGGCGCTCTCGGCGTCGATACCCTCTTTGCGCGCGACGTTGACCAGGGCAAAGAGCAGATCGCCAAACTCCATTTCGCGCTCGGGCGTTCCGGGGGCCTCGGCCTCAAACTCGGCACGTTCCTCGGCGACCTCGTCCCACACGTCCTGGACCGTCTCCCACTCAAAGCCTACGGCGGCCGCCTTGCGTGACACCTTCTGCGCCTGCATCAGCGCCGGCAGATGCGTGGGCACGCCGTCGAGCAGACCCTCGGGCGCGGCCTCGCCCGCCGCCACGGCCTTGTCCTTGGCAGCCCTCTCGGCAAGCTTGACCTCATCCCAAATCTTGAGCACTTCGTCGGAGCTCTCGGCATCCACATCGCCAAACACGTGCGGATGGCGTCGGATGAGCTTGGCATTGATATCACGCGCCACGTCGGCCAGCGTAAACTCGCCGGCGTCCGCCGCAATCTGCGCATGCAGCACGACCTGCATGAGCACGTCGCCCAGCTCCTCGCGTAGGTGAACCGCGTCGTCCGCCTCGATGCAGTCGAGTGCCTCGTAGGCCTCCTCGATCATGTTCTTGCCGATGCTGTGGTGCGTCTGCTCACGGTCCCACGGGCAGCCATCGGGCTGACGCAGGCGCCAGATGGTCTGCACCAGATGCTGCAGCTCGGCCGACGCGTCGACCAGCGTGGACAGGTCGCGCGAGCCCTCGGCATTTTGCTGAGCCATATGCTGCGCCATGGCTACTCCTCCTCCATGACCACGTGGCGGAACGCACCGCCCTCGTAGATGCCGTAGCTGTGCGTGCCGTCCTTGGGAATGCTCACGCTGCCGGGGTTGAAAAGCCACAGGCCCGGGTGCGCGGCGCTCTCCTCGTTGATCTTGATGTGCGTGTGACCGTAGACGAGCGCGGAGCCCTCGGGCAGCGCGGGCGCGTGGTCGACGCTGTTGTGCATGCCGGCGCCAAAGACATGGCCGTGCGTCAAGAACAGCTCACGGCCGGTTTCGTCAAACAGCGTGGCGTAGTCAGCCATGACGGGGAAGTCGAGGACCATCTGGTCGACCTCGGCGTCGCAGTTGCCGCGCACCGCGATGATGCGGTCGGCTAGGGCGTTGAGCAGCGGAATCACGCGCTTGGGAGCATAGTCGCGCGGCAGGTCGTTGCGCGGACCGTGGTAGAGCAGGTCGCCCAGCAGAACGATGCGGTCGGGCTGCTCGGACTCGATGGCGGTGACCAGGCGCTCGGTCCAGTATGCCGAGCCGTGGATGTCGGAGGCGACGAGGTATTTCATGGTGGTCCTTTCGGTGAGGTTGATGGGGTGGGTGTGGCGCGTCGCCGACCGTGTCACTCAAATCGCAGTGCCGCGCTCTGAGCCGCCTGCATCACGCGCTGGAGCGGCACATTGTGCTCACGGGCAAGGCGAGCGCAGTCCTCGTACTCGGGCGCTGCACGCTCGCTGCCGTCGGGCAGGGTGGCCACTTTAACGGACACCTCGCCCCATGGCGTCGCCACGCGCTCAAAGCGGCGTGGCAGGCAAACACGCTCCATAACCTGGCGGCGGATGCCATTGGTCGTGGTTTCCAAAAAGATAATCGTCTGTAGGCGTTCGATATCCTCATGCGA
Source organism: uncultured Collinsella sp. (assembly GCA_902493895.1). Taxonomy (GTDB): domain Bacteria; phylum Actinomycetota; class Coriobacteriia; order Coriobacteriales; family Coriobacteriaceae; genus Collinsella. The sequence continues at coordinate 74,079 of CABUQW010000006.1, forward strand.
GCAAATCACCTGCAGCTGCCAGCCGGGACGGCCTTTCTTGCAATAGACGGGCAGCCAGTGCACCTCGCGCGCACCGGCCTCGCGCAGGCGGTCGGCGGCGTAGGCGAGCACCTCGGGCGACGCATCGTCGATGTCGCATTCCAGCTTGACGATGGTCTCGGGCGCATCGGTCTCGCGGGACAGCGGAGATATGCTATCGCATGGCATACGGTCCGGCTCCTTTCCGCACGGGCTCGTTTTGTTCACCCAAACGCTAGCACATCGGACGTGGCACAGGCGTGACTTTCGTCCGTCGCCGCCCTCGCCCCCATCCAAACGTGTACGTCAGCCTCCAAACATGTCATTTTCTGCAGCTTTTGGAGGCTGATGTACATGTTTTGAGAGCGCAAGCGAGGCCGCACCGCGCGCCGCGCAGCCTTTACAATCGATTTCGAGCTCCGGCGTGCCCGGCGTGTTGAAAGCTGCACCATTACAATGGAGCGGATTCGCTTGACGCAAAGGAGCCGCCATGTCTGCTTGCCCGCTGGTCGATTGCCATACCCACACCTCGTTTTCGGACGGCCACGCCTCGTTTGAGGACAACGTTCGCGCCGCTGCTGCGGCCAGCTGCCGCGTCATGGTCTCAACCGACCATCTCACCCTGCCCGCCAGCATGGACGCCAACTGCGAAGTGCAGGTTGTCGAGGGCGACCTGCCGGAACATCGCCTGGCATTTGAGGACGCCCGCAAGCTCGCCGCGCAGATCGCGCCGGAGCTCGAGCTTATCTATGGCTTTGAATGCGATTGGTACGAGGGCTGCGAGCCTTTGGTTGAGCGCTGGTCCCGGGGCGCCGTCATGCGCCTGGGCAGTGTGCACTGGATTGGCAACCCAGGCGATATCATGGCCGGTGCCGCGGGTACGGCGGGAACGGAGGACGTCGCTCGTCCCGATACGCCCGATTCGCACTGCGGCTGGATCGACGATGACACCAACCTGCACGTTTGGGAAAACCTGGGGGTACGCGGCGTGTGGGAGCGCTATGTCGATGACTGGTGCCGCGCCTGCGAGAGCCCGCTCAACTTTGATGTGATGGCTCACCCCGACCTGGTCATGCGCTTTTCGAAGGAAGGCTTTGCGCCCGATTTTGACCCCGCACCGTTTTGGCAGCAGATGGCAGAGTGCGCGCACGATACGGGCCGCCGCGTTGAGGCCTCGACGGCCGCACCGCGCAAGGGCTTGGGCGACTACTACCCCGCAACCGGTCTTTTGCGCTGCTTTGCCCATGCCGAAGTGCCGATCACCTTTGGCTCGGACGCGCACCGCGCCTGCGATATCTGCTGGAACATCCGCGAGGCCCAGGCGCACGCCTACGACTGCGGTTATCGAACCTTCGACATCCCCCACGCCACCGGCGAATGGGAATCCACGCCCCTCGCCTAACTGGTCGTTTAAGAACGTCCCCAATGACTAGTGGCGGCGGGCGTTGAGTTCTCCGGCCAGCTCGTCGAGGGTGATGCCGTAGCGCTCGAGCGTCACGAGCAGATGGTAGACCAGGTCGCCGGCCTCATAGCGAATGTGGTCGTGGTCGTTATCCTTGCAGGCCATGATCACCTCGCTCGCCTCCTCGGCAAGCTTCTTGAGCAGCTCATCCTCGACGTCGGTCAGCAGACGCGCGGTATAGCTCTCCTGTGGCGACGCGTCACGACGGCGATGAATCACCTCGGCCAGCCCCGCCAGCGTCTCTCCGATATTTCCATCCTGAACATTTGCGGTGCGCACACCCATGGTTCAATCCTTTCTGGCTGGCCAAGCGCTTGGTCGAGCGCCCGCCCTACGCGAGTTTCTTAAAGAAGCAGGTACGGTTGCCGGTATGGCAGGCCGGACCCGGAGAATCGACCTTGACCAGCAGCGTATCGCTATCGCAGTCGGCCCAGAGCTCCTTGACCTCCTGCATGTTGCCGCTCGTCGCGCCCTTGTTCCAGAGCTCCTGGCGGCTACGGCTCCAAAACCACGTGGTACCGGTCTTGAGCGTCAGCCCCACCGATTCCTCATTCATCCAGGCAACCATAAGCACCTCGCCGGTGTCATATTGCTGAACCACACAAGGAATCAGCCCGTTGGCATCGTATGTAAGCTTTGAAGGATCGGTTATCTCTTCCATTTCTCTCCCCAAATTCAAACTTCGCAGGTCGGCGAGGGTTGTCCAGGTGCCCGAGATTCCGAGCGACAAGCCCGACGACGCGTACTTAAGTACGCGAGGAGGGTTGGAGCCGGAAGGTCGGGTGCCTGGACAAGCCGCAGCGCTAGAAGTCCAACCTGACAGGGATGCCTTGAGAGGCCATATACTCTTTGACTTCGCGAATGCTGAACGTCCCAAAGTGAAAGACGCTGGCCGCCAGCACGGCGTCGGCTTCGCCCTCGATCACACCCTCAGCAAAATGCTCGAGCGTGCCCACACCGCCGCTCGCGATCACCGGAATCGGCACCGCGCGCGCCACGGCGCGGGTGAGCGCCAGGTCAAATCCGGCCTTGGTGCCGTCGCGATCCATACTGGTCAGCAGGATCTCGCCGGCGCCGCGACGAGCCGCCTCCTCGGCCCACGCCACCGCGTCGATGCCCGTGGCGTTGCGGCCTCCTGCGGTAAAGACCTCCCACTTGTCGGCACCGGATGCGCCAGGCAAGCCGACGCGCTTGGCATCGATCGCCACGACCACGGCCTGGCTGCCAAACGCCGCGGCAGCCTGGCTAATCAGCGACGGGTCGCGCACGGCCGCCGAGTTGAGCGACACCTTGTCGGCACCGGCGGCAACCATGGTGCGCATGCCCGCAAGATCGCGAAAGCCGCCGCCCACGGTATAGGGAATAGCCAGCTCCTCGGCCGCATGCGCCGCCATCTCGATAGTCGTCGCGCGGTTGTCACTCGTGGCGGTAATATCCAGGAAGACGACCTCGTCCGCTCCCTCGCGATCGTAGGCACGCGCTAGCTCCACCGGGTCGCCCGCATCGCGCAAGCTCACAAAGTTGACGCCCTTGACCACGCGGCCGTCCTTGACGTCCAGACAGGGAATTACGCGTTTGGTAAGCATGGGCTACTCCTCCCCTCGGGCGGCGGCCAACGCCTGTGCCAGCGTAAAGTTGCCTTCGTAGAGCGCACGGCCGGTAATGGCGCCTTCAATCGCGACCTCGCCCACCGCGGCCAGTGCGCGGATGTCGTCGAGCGTCGAAATACCGCCCGAAGCCACGACGGGAAAGCCCGCGACCTCGGCCACATGGCGATACGCCGCCACATCGATGCCCGTCTGCATGCCATCGCGCGCGATGTCGGTATACACCAGATGCTTAAAGCCCAGCTCGGTAAGCTGCGCCACGGCATCGTCGAGCGCCACGCCCGCGCCGTCGCGCCAGCCGTTCACCTTAACCTGGCCGTCGCGCGCGGCAATGTCGGCGACCAGCAGCTCGCCAAAGCCTTGGGCTGCCACCTCAGCAAAACCCGGCTCGGTCACGAGCACGGTGCCCAGCGCAATGCGGCGAGCACCATAGCCTGCCAGCTCATCGATGCGCGCGAGTGAGCGAACGCCGCCGCCCACGTCCACGGACAGACCGCCGACGCCGCAGATGGCCTTAATCGCCGCCGAGTTGGCAGCGCATGTGTCCTCGTCCTCGCCAAAGGCAGCGGATAGGTCGACGACATGCACCCAGCTTGCGCCCTGCTCGGCAAACGAGCGGGCGACGGCCACGGGGTCATCAGAATATACCTTGCAGCGGTTGCGGTCACCGCGCTCCAGGCGCACAACCTTGCCGCCGATCAGATCGATTGCGGGAAACAGGATCATCGGCCAACCTCCTCGACGATGCTCACGAAGTTCTTAAGAATACGCTGACCCAGCGCGGAGGATTTCTCGGGATGGAACTGGCAGCCCCACACGTTACCGTGGCGCACGATGCACGGGAAGCTCCGTGTATAGTGCGTGCGTGCCAACACATCGGCGGCATCGACGTCGTCGGCCACCGCGTAGCTGTGAGTGAAATACATGTTGGCGCCCTCGGCAAAACCGGCAAGCAACGAATCGGCCGCACCGGCGGGCGTCATGTGCACCTGGTCCCAGCCCACGTGCGGGACCTTCAGACGGCTCGACTCCAGGTGCGTGCACGAGCCACGCATGATGCCCAGGCCATCGACCCAGGGACCACCGGCCTGCTCGGAGGCATCGTCGTCCGCGTCCGCACCCTCGTCCGCAGGCACGCCCTCGTTGCCGCGCTCAAAAAATAGCTGGAGGCCCAGGCAGATGCCGAGCAGCGGAGTTCCGGCGGCAACGGCATCGAGCACGGCCACCTCCTCGCCGCTCTGGCGCATAAAGGCGATCGCGTCATAGAACGCGCCCACGCCCGGGATGACCAGGCCGTCGGCGTTGCTGATCTGCTCCGGATCGTCCGACGTGCAGGCGGCGGCACCGGCGCGCGCAAGCCCGCGCACGACGCTCGACAAGTTGCCCTTGTGGTAGTCGACCACCACGATTTTCGGTTCGCCCACGCGACCCTCCCTTTTCCCATTCAGAACCTGCCAAAAAGGGACAGGTTTATTTTGGTCGGTTAAACGTTCACCCACCACATGAGACAGCATTCCCGCAGATAAAACCTGCCAAAATAAACCTGTCCCTTTTTGGCAGGTTACAGTGAGCCCTTGGTGCTGGGGATGCCCTGCACGCGGGGATCGAGCTCGCAGGCGTGGCGCATCGTGCGACCCACGGCCTTAAAGGCGGCCTCGATAATGTGATGCGAGTTGCCGCCCGCCAGTTCGCGCACGTGCAGCGTGAGCTTGGCATCGCGTGCGAAGGCATAGAAGAACTCAACGGCCAGCTCGGTATCGAAGCTGCCCACGCGCTCGGTCGGCACGGGCAGCTCGCAGTAGGCCTGGCCGCGACCCGAAATGTCCACGGCAGCCATCACGAGTGTCTCGTCCATGGCAATCGCTGCATCGGCAAAGCGTGTAATGCCCGCCTTGTCGCCCAACGCTTGGCAAAACGCCTCGCCCAGCACAATGCCCGTATCCTCGACGGTGTGGTGCGCGTCGACCTCAACGTCGCCCACCGCGTGTACCGTCAGATCAAACAGGCCATGGCGGCCAAAGGCGTTGAGCATGTGGTCGAAAAACGGCACGCCGGTCGAGATATCGCACGTACCGGTTCCATCCAGGTCGAGCTTGACGGCAATATCGGTCTCCCCCGTCTTACGGGTTACCTCGGCATAGCGGCCCATCTACATCTCCTCCTTCACCAGCGCGGCAAACGCAGCCAGCACCTCATCATTTTCCTGCGGGGTACCCACGGTGATGCGCAGGCAGTCCGCAAGCCCCGGCGCATAGCTAAAGTCGCGTACCAAAATCGAACACTCATCGCGCAGACGCTCGCGCACGCGCGTGGCATGCGGCGTGCGCACGAGCACAAAGTTTGCAGCGCTCGGCCATGCCTCCACGGGCATGCCCTCGGCAGCCATCGCGCGCAGGGCACACTGCTCGCGCTCGCGCTCGGATGCAACCTGTGCCACCACGGGCGCGTACGCATCGCGGGCACGCACGCAGGCAAGCGCGGCGGCCTGGCTCAGCACATTAACCGAATAGATCTGGCGAATCGCCGCGAACACGTCGATGACCTCGGGCGCCGCGATCACGTAGCCCAGACGCGTGCCGGCGGCGCCGAACGCCTTGGACAACGTATGCAGAATCACCAGGTTGGGATGCTCGGCAATAAGCCCCTGCGCCGTGGTGGCCGCGCCAAACGAATCGTCGGCAAACTCAACGTAGGCCTCGTCGACCATTACCATGCCGGGGCACGCATCGCACAGCGCCGCGACAAAGTCGAGCGGTGCCACGTCACCCGTGGGGTTATTGGGCGAGGTCACGATTGCCAGGTTGCACTCGGACGCCGCCGAAAGCACAGCTGCCTGGTCGAGCTCAAAGGTCGCGGGGTCGCGCCACACGTCGCGCACCTCGGTCTGGCAGAGCGACGCAAAGAACGCGTACTCGCTAAAGCACGGCGGGCAGTTGAGCAGGGTCCGTCCCGCGCCGCCAAACGCCAACAGGTAGTTATAGAGCAGCTCGTCGCCGCCGTTGCCCACGCAGACATTCTCGCGCGTCACACCATGCCAAGCGGCAAGCTCGTCGCGCAGATCGTTGGACATGGGATCGGGATAGCGGTTGAGCGGTGTAGCGGCCAGGGCGGCGTCGACCGCCTCGCGCACGCCAGCCGGCACGGGATAGGTGTTCTCGTTGGCCGAAAGGTTGATGCGCGTGGGCGTAAAGTTGGGATCGTAGGGCTCAATGCCGGCCAAGTAGGGCTGGACGAGCTCCTTCATACGCGGCGTGAGTTCGGCCATGTTAGGCCTCCTTGCCAGTCGCGCCGGCGCCATCAGCGCTTGCAGCCGCCAGGTCCACGCCCTCGGCAACCGTCGCCACGGCGTCGCCCGGCCAGGCAACCTTGGTCAGGTCGGCCGCGGCGAGCGACTCGGCGCTCACGGCATCCTCGCCCTGCTCCAACACGCGGCGGCGCAGCGCGGCGGAAAGCGCGTGTGCCCACAGACCCTCGGCCTCGGCGAGGCGCTGCGTGGCAGGAGCATCGGAGAGCAGGCCCTCGGGTGTATAGCAAATGACACTCGAGCGCTTGACGAACTCCTCCACCGAAAGCGGGTTGGAGAACATGGCCGTGCCGCCGGTCGGTAGCGTGTGATTGGGGCCGGCAACGTAATCGCCGAGCGGCTCCGAGCTCCAAGCGCCCACAAAGATAGCGCCGGCGTTGCGAATGCCGCCGAGCAGGCCCATCGCGTCCTTGCAGTGCAGCTCAAGGTGCTCAGGCGCCACCGTGTTCACGGCCTCGACGGCGGCGGCCATGTCGGCGGCCACCACGATGGTGCCCTCATTGTCGAGCGAAGCGCGCGTAATCTCGGCACGCGGGGACTGCGCCACCAGGATGTCGATACCCGCCTCGACCTCACACGCAAACTGCTCGTCGCAGGTCACCAGATAGCAGGCCGCCAGCGGATCGTGCTCGGCCTGGGCCATCAGGTCGGCCGCGACCACCATGGGCTTGGCCGTGGCGTCGGCCAGCACGCAGACCTCGGAGGGACCGGCGACCATATCGATACCCACATCACCCGAGACAATCTGCTTGGCAGCGGCGACAAAGGCGTTACCCGGGCCGGTAATCTTGTCGACACGCGGAATGGTCTCGGTACCGTACGCCAGCGCGGCCACGGCCTGGGCGCCGCCCACCATATAGATCTCGTCCACGCCGCCGAGCTTGGCGGCCGCGAGCGTATAGGGGCTGATCAGGCCGTCCTTTTGCGGCGGGGTCACCATGACCACGCGTTTGACGCCGGCCACCTTGGCGGGAATGGCGTTCATAAGCACGGTGGAAGGGTACTGTGCACGACCGCCCGGCACATAGATGCCGGCCGCCGCGAGCGGGGTCACCTTAACGCCGAGCATCGTGCCGTCCGGGCGCGTGGTAAACCAGCTCTGCTCGACCTCGCGCTGGTGGAACTCGCGAATCTGACGCGCGGCCTTCTCGAGCGCCGCGACAAAAGCGGGATCGAGGCCTTCGAGCGCGGCATCGATCTGCTCTTGCGGCAGACGGAAGCTCTGCAGCTCAACGCCGTCAAAGCGCTGGCAATAGTCGCGCACTGCAGCATCGCCGTTGGTACGCACGTTGGCCACGATATCGCGGGCGGCGTCGACGATGTTTTGCGGCAACACGCCTTTACGGTTGAGCTGGTTGGTAACGAGGCGCTCACCGGGAGCAAGCTTGATGGTCTTCATATCGGTATCCCCTATCGGTCGAGGTTTTGTTCGAAAAACGAGAGACCGGGCGGCGGCGCCAGTCGGCCCGCAGCCCGGACGTTGGGGCGCCCGTGCGTGCTCGCGCTATTGTGCCGAGCCCGCGACGGGCTCAAAATGCTTGTCCTTAACAGCAGCTGCCAAGCGATCGGCAAGATTGCGTACGCGCGGATCCAGGCGCGCGGCACCCGGATTGACAAAGAAGCGCGCCGTGCAGTCCATGATGCGACCAGTGATGACCAGGTCGTTATCGCGCAGGGTGGCGCCCGTGGCGGTAATGTCCACGATACGGTCGGTCATACCGACGATGGGGCCCAGCTCGATGTTACCGTGCAGCGAGACGATATCGGCATTCACGCCGTGCTCGGCATACCAGGCGCTCGCGATGCGCGGATACTTGGTGGCCACGCGAAGCGACCCGCGACGGGCGTAGTTGCGCTCGGCCTGGCCAGCGCGCCACGCGGGCTCCGCCTCGATAAAGGTACACAGGCCGTAACCCAGATCGACCAGCTGCAGCAGGTTGAGGTCGGCCTCGATGAGCGAGTCCCAGCCGCAGATGCCGCAGTCGGCGCCGCCGCAGCCCACAAAGGCGGGCGCGTCGCTGGGGCGCACGATGACAAACTCGATATCGCCGACCGTGCCCTCGCCGGCACGCGTGTCGCGGCCGCGCACGATCAGGTGACGACCGGGATCGCGCAGCTCCGAGACATCCAAGCCCGCGGCCTCGAGCACGTCGAGTGTGTCGGCCTTAAGCGAGCCCTTGGGCACGGCAATGCGCAGCGGACCCTCGGCGCCACGGCCCGCGGCGTGATCGCCATCGGAAGCAGCGTCCTCGGCCGAGGTGTGCGCGGCCTCCAGGCGCTCGAGCGAAAAGGCGAAGCCCGCCGCCGGCACCTCGATGCCATCGCCAAATGCACCGGTAAAGATGGAGTCGTAGCGTCCGCCCGAACCCACCGGATCGGGCAGGCCACCGGCATAGGCCTTAAAGACCAGGCCCGTGTAGTAATCAAACGAGTTCATGATGGAGAAGTCGAAGGACAGTACCTGGGCGTCCTCGGGAGCCAGGCCCTCGACCAGGGCACGCAGCTCGCGCGTGAGCGGCGCGACAATGCCCGCCGCCGCCAGCAGCGCGTCGACACGGTCGAGCACCTCGGCACCACCGTGCAGGCGCGGCAGCTCGCTAATGGCGGCCTTGACGGCCTCGGGCTCAGCACTTGCCGCCACGCGGGCATCGAGGCCCACAAAGTCGTTGGCGTGCACGCAGCGCAGCGCCTCGGCAGCCAGCTCGCGATCTTCGCACGCCGCGAGCAGCTCCTTAAACGGACGCACGCTACCTGCGATAATGCGCGCATCGGGAAGTGCCAACTCGCGCACGGCCTCGGCCACCAGCGAGACGATCTCGACGTCGCCCGCAGTGTCGCCCACACCGATGAGCTCAAAGCCCAGCTGCGTAAACTGACGCGAGCCACCGGCATTGCGCTGACACTCGCGAACCACCGGCGCCTCATAGCGCAGGCGCAGCGGCAGATCGGCCGCGCGCATGCGAGTCGAAACCAGACGAACGATCGGCAGCGTGTTGTCGGGACGGACCACCAGCAGGCGGCCGTCATCGTCAAAGAGCTTAAACGGCGTGTCCGCAATGCGGCCGCCTTCCTCGAGCGAACCCTTGTCCTCGAGCAGCGGCGTCTCGACCGGAAGGTAATGATGCTCCCTGAAGCAGCCCTTCACCGTCAGCGCAATCTCCTCGCGCGCCTGAGCCTCCTCGGGCAATATGTCCCGGAATCCCCACGGTGTGGCCGTCATCTGGTGAGCCTCCTCATGCTGTGTTTCGTATGGAACAGAAGACCGGCATAGCTCCGCCGGTCTTCTGGGTACTTTAGCATACTAGAGTGCTTGCGGGGAGAATCGTCCTCCTCGGCTCACACCGTATTCATTTGGAAACATAGGAGAAAGCGCGTCCCGCCCGCCAGCCAAAAACTGGGATGCGGTTTCCGGTTGAGGTCCTCAGCGGAAAGTTGTCCCATTCTGAGCGCCTGTTCTGGGACGTGCTTTCCGCCAGAAGCCTCAAGCGGAAAGCACGTCCCGTTTCTCAAAAAGCGTCAAACGCCAACTCGGCGCCCTGTCCCACTTAGGCGCCAATCGCGCGTCGGTACTCCGCCATAACCTGAGCGTCGGCTGCCGCGGGATTGGCGAAATAGCGCCAATCATAGGTCTCGGCCGAAACAACTCCGCGATAGCCGCGCGCCACCAGCCTATCCAGGTCGGCGCGCATATCGCGGTCGCCGTCACCCCAAGCAAGATGCGTCGTGCCGTCTGCCGCAACATCGACAAAATGCACGTGGGCGACATCATCGCCAAGCAGATCGAAATAATCGTCGATGGTATCCCCTGCCACCGCCATAGCGCCCAAATCCAGACACGCCTTAAGTGCCGGATGATCAACTGCCTCGATCATGCGCTTCGTGTCGGCCGCCGAGTTCACGATCATCGACTCAACCGGCTGTAGGGCCTCGAGCACCAGTCGCACGCCGCGCTCTCCCGCATGCTCGGCAATCGCACGCAGCATCGAGGCGCTGCGACCCCACGCGTCCTCGATCGGCTCGTTCAAAAATGCCCAGCCGCTCGAGACCATGACCTGCTCGGCTCCAAGTTCCGCCGCGATATCCACAACGTTCTTAAAGTACGCAAGCGTGCGAGCGCGCGCCTCATTCCCGCGCGCCGCGATATTCCACGGCTTGGGATTGTTCTGTTCGGGACAAAGCCCCACAATCCGAACCCCATACCGCTGTGATAGCTCCCGCACTTGCTCGAGCGAATCGTATCCATGGCAATCGACATACAGATGCATCGCCCCGGTCCAAAGCTCGCAACACGTGTAGCCCGAAGCCGACGCCGAAGAAAAGAACTCCTCAAGGTCAAAATAACGATGGCTGATATTCATGACGGCAAGCTGGGGATAGCTCATAATTACTCTCCAACCCAAGCGAGGCCCCGTTCCATATAGGAGCGAGGCCCGATTACACAAACGTTATTTGCTCTTAGTAGTCGAACTGGTGATAGTAGCGACGGTAGTTGAGGTTGTGCTTGGTGACCGTCTCGTAGTAAGCGGCAAGGCGATCGGTGATCAGCGAGGAGAGGATCCACGGGGAGACGATGACGCGGAACTCGTCGTCAAGGCCGGGGATCGCGAACTCGGCGGTGTCGATGATGTTGATGTCGGTGTCGCCGGTCACGCCGCGGGTCAGGAACGCGCGGGCGCGCTCGTCGAGCTTGCGGTTCTCGTCCTCGCCCATGAACAGGAACACGGGGACGCCGGGCTCCACGAGCTCGAGGGTGCCGTGGAAGAAGTCGGCCGAGGTGATGTAGCGGGTGCGCTTCCACTGCATCTCCTCGAGGATGCACATCGAGAACAGGATGGTCTCGCCCCACAGGGCGCCGGAGCCGATGAACATGGTGTAGGGGGCCAGGGCGTACTTCTTGGCGAGCTCCTCGGCGCGCGGCTCGAAGC